>NZ_JBJURM010000017.1:0-146869 GCF_046097995.1 Rhodococcus sp. 5A-K4 | reverse complement strand
GATCAGGGCGGAAGGATTCTCATAGCTTGCGGGTCACTTGATGGGGGTCATGCCACACAGACCACGGTGGCCGCGTTCCAAGCGAGAGTGAAGCCAGTAACGGTTTGAGTCCAGCGGTACTCGTTCCATAACCGTGCGGTTAGCCAGATCGTGCAGGTGAGCCGAAGACCGCCGGCGGTGAACCACAGGAGGAGGTCGAAGGTGATGCTCATGGTCCATTGCGGAGTATCGACCAACGGCGAGGCACCTGCGTACTGACTATTCGTGAGCCGCGCTGCGACAAATCCAATCATTGATGCGGCGAGTGCCGTGATCGCGAGCCCTTGGTTCAGCCCAATGAAGCCTCTCGGTGTCCGCGGTGAATTACTTTCTCGGAACTCTCGTTGGCTATGGAGATCGGACATTGGTTAAGTCTCCTCATGGGCGCATCGCGGGCGAATTGGCAGTGTAGTGCAAGTCGGCAATTTTCCGAAGATGTCATCTTTTTGGAGGTCAAAGTGATTGGGGGCTTGTGGCCGTCAGAGTTTTCTACAGGCCGTTGCATTTCGCCATTTTATTTATCGTTAGTTTGGCTCGTAGTTATTTGCATAGTAAATAAGCAGGAAACAATGCAATACGAGTTAAACAACTCAACCAGATAAAAACCGCCGCGGCCTCGTAGTCTTTCTATTAGTAATCGTCGCCTTCATCGCGCAGTATTCACCCAAAAGAGCGACCAACCAACTGGCCTCGTAATTCCAACTGAAACCTCGACACCAGCACCCGCACGTCAGGCGGTCACCCCGAAACTCCTTCGAATACTCGCCAACACCGAGCGAACCAAAACAGGCAAACGACCCTTCACAACAAGCGAGACACTTCGATTGAGTGCGTGCGCCAAAGCGGATCACATTCTCTCGCAGGACTATTGGGCACATTACTCACCAGCGGCTTGACTCCCTGGACCTTCATCGAGAAGGCCGGTTACCGTTACACAACTGCGGTGGGACCTTACGAAGGCATACCCGGACGATGCGAGTCTCGCTGCTGCCCGGATGAACAGTCCATCTCACCGAGAGAACGTATTTGGAGACTTCAAAGACCAAGGGGTCTGCCGGAAGACCGCAGGGGAAGGCGACGATGGTGACTGTGCAGCATGTTGGGGTGCGGTCATGCTCGCTGAAGCCTCTTATGCCGTAGATCAAGTCTCAAATGTGTACCAAGCCAGGTTGTTTGCTGTTCTTTTGGCAGCCCGGTCGTTACGAGCGCTTAGTCACAGCCTGAGCCACGGTGAATGAGGTCACGCAGAGCGCAGCGCCACAGAGTAGGACGACCCAGAGCCCCCATCCGATCGAGGGTCCGATCGTCGATCGCAAGAAAGTTGTTTCTTGGTTGGAGAGGTTCGCCGCGTCGACAATTGCGATCACCAGGGTGATTGCGCCTAGCGCCGGGGCAACCCACCGGTCGCCGAACTTGGCCTTTCCTCCCCTGGAAAGAATGCTGAAGAGTGCGACTGCCGCGATGACGCCGAGGATCATGGTCAACATGCCATCGCCATCGATCCCTGCTTTCGAGAAGTTGAGGAAGGTCGCCCATGGTCCGAGACTGCCGACCACTATCCCGACGCACGCCAGTAGACCCGCAATCATGTTGGGCATGTAATTGGCAGGCAGTGCAGGCAACACCGGTGCCTGCCCGACTGGGGAGACACCTGCGAAGTATGGTGCCGGTGTTGGTTGCTGGATTTGTGGAGGAGGTTGTTGGTTACGGGCCCGCCATGCTTCCGCTGATGCTGGCTCGCGATTAGGCGGGCGATTGGGTTGATTAGTCATAGTGCCGTTTCTCTCAGTGCGGTGATTCGATAGAACTTGGAATGGATTGTAAAGCGCATTCGTTTTCCAGGGATCGGAGTTGAAGTAAATGGGAACCCGAGCATTATTCGTAAAACTTCAACCTGAAAGTCAATATGTGTGGTAGCGACTAAATTGTCTCGGTGTCGTACGTTAAGAACATATGGGCAACCAACCAACCAATCATCATCCGGCGCAGTCTCTTTGGTCTAGTTGGGTCAATTCTGGTTGGCCATCTGATCGCTGGATTCATCTCTGGGCTGGCGTACTTCCTCCACGTCCAGAACCCACGGGACACGACACCGATTGCGATCCTCAGCTGATGGGCGTCGTCGTCCTGATCTCTACAGCGGTAACGGGCATGGTCTACAACCTGCACTCAATGACACTCACCGACAATGGAGTGACGATCAAGAACTGGGGGAGTCTGTTCTTCAGAAGCGAGACACGCTGCGATTGGAATGAGATCGAAGATCTCGACGTGCAGCGTGGGGGACCGTAGGCGTTCGTTGGTGGTTACGGCAATCTTCTAATCCAGACAGCAGGCACCGAGACGAACCTGCGTTTCAGCTACTGCCCACGTCATGAGTAACTGGCGCGACTACATCGACCAGCGCAGCGCGAGCCGCACCTGAGTTAGTCCGCAACGTCTAGAGCGAGGACCTCCCTGGCTCAACGCGTTCCTTAACACGGCCTGCGTGACGTGCGATATACCCAACATGATTGGAAACATGGCTGACATTCCCGAAGAAGTCTTGTTCTGGTACCCGTTCCTGAGACCGCTCGCAGCATGGTGGAACCCGTTCTGACGGGGTGACCAAGCCGTTTTTTGCACAGCATTGGGGGCGAAATCCTGTTTAGCGCTGACGACATGCCGGTCACGCTGATTCTCCAGTCAAGACCCCGCCTGCGGCGTTTGCTGATGTCGCGGGCGCACTTGGCGACCTGGTTCACTGCTGTCGAGCGGCTAAACGTGGACGGGCAAGTGGCGGCTGACTGACACGTCCGGTGGTTTCGAGTTCTGGTATCGAAGCATGAATTTCAACGCGACGACGTATGAGGAAACAACGCACGCTGACAGTGACGCTCGGCGCGGCCAGGACTGGGGCAAACTGCTCACTCGACGAAATCCGGGCCGAGGCAGGATTCACGAGTGCTTTCAACTTGAACGACAGCCTGATCTTCCAGTATCGACAATCGGCGCAGAGCGAGATCAACACCGCACTTGGTTCTATTTACACCGTGCCATTCAAGCCCGTCCCTGAAATCATTCCGCACTCTGACGAAGAAGCTTGTATCGGGGATGTTGCTTCAAACGACTTGCGGCGAGCGATCTTCGCTCGCCGGCATCAAGCTGAGAGAAGCACACGCATGGATCAACGTCTGACAGAACCGAGCAGACAACCTGCGTCGAAGAGGACCAGACTTCGGTTGAAGTAGCCGCGAGGCTGACCCGTGCTCGGGCGCCAGTGCCAGGGGAGTTTGTCAACAGGTCCTGGGTTGTCAACAGATTGTTTTTGGGTGGCTTGGTTTTGTGGTGGCGGGTCGAGGGTGGTGGTTGGGACGCGGTTCGTATGGGGCGGGCGCGGGGTGTGAGTGGTGGGGGCTGTGATGGCGAGGAATATGGCGTTGGGGGCTCGGGGCGAGGATGTAGCTGTCGAGTTCCTGATCGATTCTGGTTTGGAGATTGTCGAGCGCAATTGGCGTTGTCGGTACGGCGAGTTGGATGTTGTTGCGACGTCCGGTGATCGGATTGTGTTCGTGGAGGTGAAGACTCGGTCGGGTGTCGGGTACGGGAGTCCGGCGGAGTCGGTGACGTTCGCGAAGCAGCGTCGGATTCGGGTGTTGGCGATGCAGTGGCTCACTGATTCGGGTCGGTCGTGGTCGAGGGTGCGTTTCGATGTGGTGGCCGTGTTGATCGGCCGCGACGGCGTGCCTTCGGTCGAGCATTTTGTGGATGCGTTCTGATGGCGTTGGGTCGGGCGCATTCTGTTGCGGTCAGTGGCGTGGACGGGCAGATCGTGGAGATCGAGGCGGATATCGGGCGCGGGTTGCCTGCGGTGCATTTGGTGGGGCTGCCTGATACTGCGTTGCACGAGTCGCGTGATCGGATTCGGGCCGCGGTGACCAATTCTGGTGAGGAGTGGCCGGACAGCAAGGTGATTTTGGCGTTGTCGCCGGCGACGTTGCCGAAGGTGGGCAGTGTTTACGATTTGGCTTTGTCGTTGTCGGTTCTCGATGCGGCGAAGAAGTTGCCGCGGAAGTTGTTGCGGGAGACTGTGTTTTTGGGGGAGTTGGCGCTCGACGGGCGTTTGCGGACGGTGCGTGGTGTGTTGCCTGCGGTGCTTGCGGCGAAGCGGGCGGGGTGGGGGACTGTGGTGGTTCCAGCTCGGGCGTTGGCTGAGGCGGGCCTGGTGAAGGGGATCGAAGTGCTGGGAGCTGACGATCTGTCTGCGGTGATCGGGTGGTTGCGTGGTGAGTTGGCGCTGGCTGTTCCTGATGTTTTCGAGCGTGCGGATGTGGTGACGGTGCGTGATTTGAGTGAGGTTGTCGGGCAGACGGATGCTCGGTGGGCGATCGAGGTTGCTGCGGCGGGTGCGCATCATTTGATGTTGACGGGTCCGCCGGGGATCGGGAAAACGATGTTGGCGCAGAGGCTTCCGGGGATTCTTCCGCCGTTGACGGAGGGGGAGTCGTTGGAGGTGACGGCGATTCATTCGGTGGCGGGGGTGTTGCCGGAGGATCGGCCGTTGATCGATATGCCGCCTTTCATTGCGCCGCATCACAGTTCGTCGGTCAGTTCGCTGGTGGGTGGTGGTAGTGGGATGGCTCGTCCTGGTGCGGTCAGCCGCGCCCATCGCGGCGTGCTGTTTCTCGACGAATGTGCCGAGATCGGGGTGAAGGTGCTCGAAGCGCTACGCACGCCACTCGAAGACGGGGAAGTACGAATCGCCCGGCGGGACGGAGTTGCGCGGTACCCGGCGCGGTTCCAGCTGATCCTGGCCGCCAATCCCTGCCCATGCGCGCCGCCGCGAGACGCGGATTGTGTATGTGCACCCGCGGCGCGTCGCCGTTACCTGGGGAAATTGTCCGGCCCGCTCTTGGACCGAGTCGACATCAGGGTCCGGATGCAGGCCGTTGCAACCGGAGCGCTGATCGACGAAGTAGGGGAAAGTACCGGCGACGTTCGTGCGCGCGTGGCGGCGGCTCGAGACACTGCAGCCCAGCGGTGGAGTGAGTACGGGTGGCGGACCAACGCGGAAGTACCAGGGCCGGCGTTGAGACAGAAGTTCAGACTCTCGCGTGCGGCGCTGGCGCCGGTGGAACGGGCGCTGCGCAAAGGTGTCATCACTGCTCGTGGGGCGGACCGAGCGTTGCGGGTACCTAGGGTTGTAGAATAGCGTATGTGAAGCCTAAAGCAACCCGTGAGTTGCCGCGTGTTGCGGTCTACCTTCGTCAGTCGCAGGATCGTGAGGGGAACGAGTACGGCATCAGTCGTCAGCGTGACGAGGTTATGCGTTTGGTGGCGGCCCGTGGCTGGACCGTCGTAGGGGAGTTCGTTGACAATGACGTGAGCGCCACCAACCGCAAGCCCCGACCACAGTTCGACGCCATGATGAAGGCGGTCGACGATGGTCAAATCGACGTAATTGTTTCCCGTCACGTGGACCGACTCCTGCGCAAGTTGGCCGAGCTCGAGTCGGTCATCGCCCGGTGTGAGCCACACGGCACCACGATTGTGACCGCCGCCGACGGTGTCGACACATCAACCGATGGGGGACGCTTGGTGGCCCGTCTGTTGGCCAGTGTCGGCCAAGGTGAATCGGAGCGACGTTCGGCGCGGCAACTCTCGGCAATCACGCAAGCTGCCGAGCAAGGTCGGTGGATCGGTGGGCGTCGAGCGTTCGGATATGAAGCCGACGGAAAAACGATCCGGCCCGACGAGGCTGCCGCTGTGTTGGCCGGTTATCACGCGATCCTTGCCGGTGAACCTGTGACGGCAGTCGTATCCGCTTGGAATGCAGCTGGTTTCACTGGCACGCAATCCGGTGAACCGTGGGGACGGTCGGGCGTTCGTGACGTGTTGCTCAACGCGCGCAACGCCGGTTTGAGGCGACACCGCCCTGAGGGCTCGAACGAGTCGTACCGGAAAGATCCGTTGGCATTCGTGATAGCGCAGGCTGAGTGGCCCGCAATCGTTCCCGAGGAAACGTGGCGGGCGGTGGTGGCGATGCTCACCGATTCGAGCCGCCGAACAGGCACGCCGGGTGCTCGGGCGCTGCTGACCGGTGTCGCGCTGTGCGGCGTCTGCGACGACGGAACCTCGGTAAACACGGGCGGTGCCCGTCGCACTACTCGGTCGTATCGCTGCGCAGCGCACGCCCATCTTCAACGCGTGGCGCAGCCGATCGAGGACTACGTCGAGAAGCTGATTGTTGGTCGGTTGTCGATGCCCGATGCGTTGACGGCGTTCGCCCCGACCGTGGTTGTCAACGTCGCACCGTTGCGCGCGGAATCCGATGTGCTGCGCCGCCGCCTTGACGATTTCGCCGTCGACTATTCGGACGGCGCTATGACTCGTCAGCAATTCCGAACGGCAACCGAGAAAGTGCGGGCTCGTCTGGCCAAGCTCGAGGACGAGATAACCGCTGCCGGTGCAACGGACTTGATCGCACCGCTAGTTTCGTCAGGGGACGTGGCCGCAGCGTGGTCAGCTCTCAGCACCGCTCGTAAGCGGGCCGTGATCGACGTGTTGGCCGACGTTGTGATTTATTCGCCTGGCCGAGGTACGCGCACCTTCCGGCCCGACACCGTCGAGGTCGATTTCCACAAACGGCGCAGCACGGGTTAGGCCGCCTACACCGCACTCGAATGGCCCCCGGCACTGCCCTGATTGGGGGCAGTTTCGGGGGTCGTTTTGTGCCACTTAGTGCCCGGTTTTGGGGGTCGATTTCGGCCTACCCATTTTGGCATGGGTACCCATGCCGGAGAAGTTGCAGGTGAGAACCCATGCCAGACCCATTCCAGACCCATGCCAAGAACGGCTCAAACCACCCATGCCAACCCCCTCTTTAGGGGTTGGCGGGGGTTGTGGGGGTAGTTGACAGTGAGAAATGACCCTTTCAGTTGGCATGGGTTAGGGCGGTGTTGAACGTCGTCCCTCGAGGTTCTGTCGAGCTGCGTACAACCGTTAGACCGTCGAGGATCGTGGGCTGTGTAAACGGTTGGCCGCCCGCCACGACGGTGAGCCCGTTCGCATAGCTGTGTGGGCCGCTGCGAGTCGAGCGTCGAGATTTGGTGTACCGGTGTGGGGTACGCGGTGTTGAACGCAGCACGGTCGAATACGGCCCTCGGTGGCCGGCCGATGTTCCTGTTCGCTCGACCGAGGTCGCGACGTACGTCGATTGCAATATTGTGACCAGCCTCACACTCGATTCGGTTTTCCCAGGTCGTTGAATCTGAATTGGCCGATCTGCGCTTGGATCACTAACTCTGAGCTAGTGTCGCTAACTTTCTTGTGCTGCAACGTTATTCGTGGATCACGGTGCAGATGTAGCTTTTCAAACAGAGCCGCACAACGAGCAGCCCGAGACCGGAGGAACCGACCCAATGACCAAGAACGTGAGCAAGATTGACCGGCAGAGATTGCACGGCAAGGTCGCGGCGTTCACTCGCAGTCGTCCGGCCACCGATCCCGAATTGCTTGCTCTGCGGCGTCAGCTGAAAGTGCTTCGGATTGGCGACATCATCAACGACCACCGGGCAGATACCGTGGCTGTGCAGTTGACCGAGGCCGACATTGCAGTCGTCGTGGAAATGCTCCGCGGCGGTGTCTGAATCATGCCCGCATCAAAAACTCTGGACCGCAGGGAAAATCGAGTTTCACCTGTTGACCTTGAATCGTCGATTGCTGCTGTGCTGAGCGCTGCTCCTCCGCTTACGTCGTCGCAGCTCGACCGTTTGACCACCGTACTGAGGGGTGCCTGATTCCATGACCTCGACAAACGAAACGACCGTTGACGCGTGCGGCGTCAACGGTCGTGAGATTCAAAAAGATTCTGTTAGTGGAGCTTACGGGGCCGGTGGCGTCACGGCAACCGAGGGCGGTAATTGGTGGGACACACTGACTATCGACCCGGTGCACGTAACGGCATTTGAGGCCGTTGGTGCCGACGATTTGTCGGACTACAACCTCGACGGAATCGTGCACGCTGCCCACGACGCAGGTATCGACCCCCATCGGTTGTCACCGCATGACCCGATCAAACAGTGCGTCGACGAGCACGCTGCCAGGATCGCCCGCGCGGCACACGTGGCCGAGGCACGGGCAGTAGCCCAAGTGGCCGAGGAGGAACGGAAGCGGCGTCTATCGCCCGAAGCCCGTGCGGCAGAAAACGAGCGAATCCGTGAGCGTGGCACCCTCGATCAATTGCACAAGCTGCGCATGGCGCACGACGCGAAGATTCGGTTTCAGAAGGAACTAGCCGCAGCTGACCCGGCACCGCCGTTCGATGACGGACTACTCGGCGAAATCTTGGCCAGGCCGCCGGAACCGCCCGAGCGGATAGCCGACATTCTTCCGTGGGACTCGTCGTTGCTGGTGATCGCACAGCGCAAGGCCGGCAAGACCACGTTGATTCTCAACATCATTCGGTCGTTGCTTAACGGCACGCCGTTCCTCGGGCGGTTTGCAACGATCCCCGTCACTGGCCGAGTTGCGTTCATGAACTACGAAGTCAACGGCGCGCAGATAGGTCGGTGGGCAGACGAGGCGGGGATCGACCACAGCCGCCTGTACGTGGTCAATCTGCGTGGCCGCCGGAACCCGCTTGCGGTGCCCGAGGACCGCGCAGAACTGGCACAGCGCATGAGGGTCCACGGGGTCGAGTCCGTCATCGTCGACCCGTTCGGCCGGGCGTACACAGGCACGAGTCAGAACGACGCTGGGGAGGTCACCGCATTTCTCGTGGACCTCGACAAGTTCGTTCGGCAGGAGGTCGGCGCGCGTGACCTCGTGCTTGCGGTTCACGCGGGTTGGGACGGGGAGCGGGCACGCGGTTCCTCGGCCCTCGAAGACTGGGGCGATGCAATGGCCTACCTCACGGTCGACGACAGGGATCAGCGTTACTTCCGTTCCAAGGGTCGTCTTGATACCGAGGTGGACGAGGACATGCTCACGTTCGACGCAGCCACTCGCACGCTCGCATTAGCAGGTACCGGTGGTCGCAAAGCGCAGCGCACCGTCATCAAGGTTCACGAGCTCGAGGAGCCGATCACCACGATTATCGGGAACAGTCCCGAGATTTCCGTCGGAAAAATTCGTGAGGCGCTGCGGAAATCCAAGGTGCCGTTTCAAGACGCCGACGTGACCATTGCACTTGAGGCACTGGCCGCACGTGGCCGAATTACCCGTATTCAGGGTGGACCGGGTAAGGCGACGACACACCGGTTGCGGAACGACACCGGGGAATCCAACCCGTTCGGCAACCCCGGCCCGGCCTCGCAGCCATTCGCGACACCGTCACACCTGTAGTCAATCATCCACTTAAACAAAGGATTCCAGCACCATGGCCACTAGGTCGGAACAGGCTCACAACGCCGCGGTCGAGGTGTACCTCGACAAGTTCGCTGACTACGACAAGGGCAAGTGGATCGCCCGCACACTCAAATTCCAATTCACCGAGGGCCTAACAGTGAGTGAGCTTTGCGCGCTGGCCGCCTTGGCGCACCCGTACAGCGATGAATCCGCGGACGTGGCAGATACCCTGCGCCGCTTGGTCGAGGACGGCCACGTTTCGTTCGACGCCGACCGGATCCTGCGCATGACCAAGTGACGATCGCTTGCACCTGACCGGTGTTGACCACGCCTCCCATGCCCTGCGCGGCTCGTGTCACCAACCGACCAAGGAGCACCAAGAACATGTCCGAAAATCTCGCATTTGTAGAAATCGCATTTGACCATGCATTGCCCGAGCGGTACGTGCGTGACTTGCTCACCACGTACACAGCGGGTCTGACGGTTGCCGAGCTCGGTCGACGTATCAGAACGGCTGCGGATTGCCGTCAGGCCGCCGACGCCGCACACTGCGCCCTCGACGAATTGATCCGATCCGGTGCCGCCGAGCACGTTAAAGTCGGCCCGGCCCGCGTCGTACGCCTCGTCGAGGTGACGGCATGAGCGACACCGAGATCAACGAGACCATCCGGCGCGCGGCAGCTCGACTCTTGATCCACGACAATGGCCGCCGGTCGGCCGAGCTACCCGAGACCGCCGCCGAATACGCCGCGCGCGCTGATCGAATTATCAAGACAGCTGCGAACGGCGACACCCTCGAGGAATTACTACGCGCGGTGCTCGACGTACTGGCCGAGTCCGACAGTGCCGCTGCCACGCTGCGGGCGGCACAGCGGGCGATCATGGCCGAGTATGCCGACGGCGACATGTTGCTCGATGAGGTGCTTGGTCGTCGTCGTCCAGGCGGCGACCTGTGAGCGTGTCGTCGGTCTCGGGTGTGATGCTCGGAATCGACGACGCCGCTTTCTTGTCCGCGGCGTTGCGCAGGCTTATCGAAGTGTCTGCGCAACGCGGCGGGCGTGCGGTACCGCGTGTCTATGAACTTGAGCACCAGCTAGCAAGTGCCGCAAAGTGTTCCGTTGAGGGAACGTCGGAATGGTTGGACGAGCCACGACCGGCAGTCTCAGAGATGCAACTGATCGAGACCTCGACGGCAGCGGCCCGGCTCGGTGTATCCGACCGGAACGTCAGAGCGTTGGCGGCGCGCGGCACCCTAACCGCACGCAGAGTGGCTGGCCGCTGGCTCATTGACGCCGACGCTGTCGAGGAAAGATCCCAAAAGAGAGGGAACCAACTCCCATGACGCAGCTAATCAGTGTCGTTGCCTACGATTCCGGCCACGACGTAACTGCCCGAGCAACCGGCGCAATCACTGCGGGCCGACTCGTCACTGTCGCTTCGACACTCGTCGGCGGCAATATCGCGGTGAAGTCGGCAACCGCAGGATCCCCGGTGTTCGGTGTCAGCCGAGCCACTGTGGGGACCGGCGAGCTCGTGCCGATTACCCGAGGCGCATCCCGCATCGTGAGGCTGATCGCAGGTACCGGCGGTGTCGCATTCAACGCAGAGGTGGAATCGGACGCCAACGGTGCCGTGGTCACTGCGACCACAGGCGCAGCGGTCGGCCGCGCAGTCAGTAGCGCCGCCGCTGCCGGTGAAGTGCTCGTATCGCTCTACGCCTGACGCTCACTCGCAAATCGAAAACAGAGGACTTCAAACCATGGGCATTTTGACGCCTAGCACAATCAATCAACAGATGACCGTCGACTTCGCGATGAAGTCACCGAACTTCATCGGTGCCAAGATCGAGGAACTGATCGAGAATCAGGAGATTCTGAGCCTGTTTTTCGGCCCGCATGTCGGGCCGATCGTCGGTGGCGGTTTGGCTCACTCGGTTACTCGGCCCGAGGATCGTTACACCGCCGATGACGTGGTGGAAAGGGCGCCGGGCGATGAGTACGCAACCGTTCGCATGACGGACCCCGAGATGAAGATTGCGGCCGTAAGAGATTGGGGGGCAAAGTTTTTCATCGAAGACGAGAAGGCGCTGAGAAATGACATCGCCTTTCTCAATGCCGAGGTTCAAGCGTTGTCAAACACCGTCGTGCGCAAGCTCAACACGGCAGCGATCGCAACCGTCGACGCGGCACTGGCCACGCTGCCGGGCAACGGCGCACTACCGGCGACGATCGCATGGGACGAGGTGGTGACAATTGGGCCCGATACCGATATCACCCCGAACGCAATGCGTCCGTTGACATTGTTGGCGGCGGCACAGAAGGACGCGGACGAGGATCGTCTCGGTGTGAAGTTCGATTGCCTGTTGGTCTCGCCAACGGGTCAGTACGATCTCACGGTGGCCTACGGTGAGCGTCTGCCCGCCGTCCTCGAGACTGCCGGTGTCGAACTGTCTGTGAGCCCGTACGTGTCCGATGACGCGGCGTACGCGATCGCCAAGGGCCGCGCCGGGTTGCTCGGGTACGAGGTGCCGCTGACGACCGAGGTCATTCCCGAGCCGTTGCGGCGTGGCAAGTTCGTCCAGACCTTCGTCAACCCGGTCATGGCCGTCACGCAGCCGCGCGCAATCCGCAAGCTCACCGGTCTGGTGACGCCGTGAGTACGCCTGTTGAGGGCACCGTGACAATCGACGCCGCCGAGTACGAACGCCTCCGTGAGGCGGCTGCCCTCGGTGTGGTCGACGAGGCTCGGCAGCTCGTCGCGGCGGCGGTGTCCGATGGTCGGATCCCGAGCGACCGAGCGAAGTTCTGGACACAGCAGTTGGTCCGGCACGGCAGCATGGCAGAGGCCACGCTCGCACAGTTGACGCCGATCGCCACCGAGGCACCCGACGCGGCCGGGCCACGCTGGTTCTGATCGACGACCGACGCAAAGACGGCCCTCACCGTGGAGGTGGGGCCGTCTTTGTTGTTGGCTCACCATCGGGATGAGTCCGCGTTCTAGATGCCTCGATCGTACCGGCGTGGAGCGTGCAGAGTGTTAACGACGACGACCCGACACCGTGGTGGTGCCGGGTCGTTGCCGTACTGCTTGGCCCATATGGATGAGCCGTACCCTAAAACACTGTCGACCCTACCGAGGTCGGTTGATTCACAGCTTGCCAATGTCCTGACCTGCGGGGCACTGGCAGTACGACCCGTGAGCTGTTTACCCCAGCTCGGCCGATGCGTACCGTATTCAACAAGGCTGTGACCTGTGGTTATGCCGTTGGCCAGCTCAAAGTCCCTGGTCAGGCTACCGGGGCCGTTTGGGGCGTACGTAAAAATGGGCAGTTGGCACCGTGGAGGAGCTGCCGCGTACCCCCCACCCTCAGAAAATCGCAGGTCAGAGCGTTACCGTCGTTGATTGACCGTAATTGGTCAATCGGAGCGCCGGCCGATTGCTGGTTGATGGGAACGCCGCTGACCGTTGGGGCAACTGGTCCGTGAACGGTATGCAACTAACCGTGACCCAGACCCGGTGTGAAACCGACCGACATTGTTGTACTACCTTCCGCCCATGGCGATTTACGACGAGGATCCTCGGCCCCGCGTTCTGATCACTGGTGTGTCTGACGATGCGTCCGAATTTGTGAAGGTCGTCGAGCAGTATTCAGGGGTAGTTCACGTTGTCGGCGCTCACGAGTACTCGATCCGGTGGGAGAGCTGGGACGCAGTCGTGAGCGTGGGGAGGCCGAATCGAAACGAAGATCATTTACTCATCCTTCAGCTCGGAGGCGAACCCACGGGCACGTGGGATTCCCGTCGTCCAAACAGTGAGCAAGGTAGGTTCCGCGAGATTGGTGTATGGCGCTCTCACGGTAAAGAACTGGAGACCAACGACGATCTTGATGCTTCACTACGCACGCTGGTCAAGTCGGATCTGATTCCGTTGCTTCGTCAACGGTTGGATACACGACGAGTGATTGCCCCGCCGGACTTCGACCGCGATTCTTCCTACTTTCACCCCCTGGTCTCGGACCTTGATGGGAATGCGGACGCGGCGATCTATCGACCTGATAGCGGGCCGAGGGAGATTATCTATCTTCCAGACTCGGTCACCGACATTAGGCCGTGGTTGTTGTATGCCTTTGAACGCTGGGCGGCTATTGACCCCGATACATTCCCGGCGGCGCCGGATTGGACAGACAACCCGGAATGGATGACCGCAGACGAGATTGACGCCCGCGAAACTTGGGTGGCGGCCTGTGATGCTGCTGAAAAGGCGCGGCTTGAAGTGGAACGTATTGAGAAGGAATCGCAAAGCGCGCTAAGGGAATTGCGCGAGAAAGCTGATAGCGCTGAGCGCATCTTGCTTACTGCCAACGCGGATCCCCTCGTGCAAGCTGTCGCGGCTGCATTGACTCGACTGGGTTTCGTCGTTGAGGACATGGACGCCAAAGGGGGTGAGAAATTGGAGGATCTGCGCGTTCGGGACGGCGATTGGATTGCGCTGTGCGAGGTCAAGGGGTACACGAAGGGGGGATCTGTTACCGACTTGGGCAAGATCAACCGATTCGTTGAGAGGTACGCGCGAGATACGGGACAGTGGCCAGACGCTCGTTGGTACGTAGTGAACCAATTCCGGGAGCGTGATCCGTCCTCGCGTATGCAGCTACTCCGAGGACAGGACGCAGACGTCGAGGGTTTCGCAGAGTCGGATGGGCTTGCAATCGACACACGGTCAATTTTCCTGCTCGACAAGGATGTTGCGTCCGGCGTTAAAACGAGTGATGAGGCACGGCGTCTACTCAGAGAATCGACGGGCCGTTTCGCATACGGACTCTAGCGGCGACTCTGAGCTATTTGGATACGAGAATGCCCCGCATGTTCACCGTGACCAGACGGAGAAGAACAGGCGGGGCATTGTCGTCCGACCCAAAGGAGCACCGAAACACATGACGGTGGGATCGGTACGAAGTAAGTGTATCAACGTGGGTTTCCTTGGGAGTCGCAAAGGAGTTGTCACACTGACACATTGGCCGATCGGACACCCAAGGGTGCCGGTGTCGAATCCCCTTCCCCAACGCGGCCCGAACTCCATACCCCGATAGTCCATCTCGGCCAACACAAGTAGCCCGACCACTGAGAGTGGACGAGCAAATGTTGAACCCTCACGGCGTCTGCGCAGAACCATCGTGTGGGTGCCCGCGCCGGTTGGCAGGACTAGGGGAGTACACCGGGGGTGGTCGGTTTACGTCGGACTCACCGGATAGCGACGTGCAACGAGCTCACGGATCGTGGCGTGCAGAGCGCAGGCCGGTACGTCGACCGGCCGGGCTCAACAGGTCACGGTCAGTTCACGAGACGTACCAACCGAGGGCGACGACGACGCGCAAAATGCCGAATACCGCTGCGTACGCAGCGATCATGAGAGTGATGACTATGACGCCGAGCAATGGCTCGAGGCGGTTGTCAGGGGATATGGGTATGCTGCGTTCACGGTTCATGACGGGTCTCTTCCGTTGTGCCGAGGCCACGCGCCGGTGTTGGTAGCACCGAACGTGGCCGTTTGTCGTTAGTTACGCCTTACGCACGCGTTAGGTGTTGCCTGGAGTGTCGCCGATCTGGCAGGTGAGGCGATGCCCGGACCAGACCAAGTTGTCACCGCACTCGACTTCCGAGACAGGGGATTCCAATGACTGCACACGATCCGCGACTACTCGCTTGGGCATATCTGTCCCGCGTCGTGCAGGGCCCAAGCGCGTATATGTCCATGTTGATCGACGAGCTCGGGGTCGAAGAAACTGCGAGGGCGGTCCGCAACGGCGATCTGCCACCCGCGATCGAGGAGAAGACACGAGCCCGCGCTCACATCGACACAGCCCAACGAGACCTCGACCTGATGGAGGCGATGGGTGGCAGGCTCGTAACACCGAACTGCGCCGATTGGCCGGCGTGGCGAATGCTTTCCTTCGACGGACTCGATGCCTCCGGGGGTGAGACGGCGCCATTTGTGTTGTGGGTGTTGGGGTCCGGGGACTTGGTTGATCTGACCGAGAGATCGGTTGGGATTGTCGGCACGCGAGCATCTACTGCGTACGGCGAACACGTGACGGCAGAGATTGCCGGTGACCTCGCTGTCGACGGATGGACCGTGATTTCCGGGGCAGCCTTCGGTATCGACGGGGCCGCGCACCGCGCTGCATTGGGCGTAGGTGGAAACACACTGGCTGTCTTGGCCTGTGGGGTCGATCGAGCGTATCCGTCAGGGCATGCGCGACTACTCAAACAGATAGCGAGTTCGGGTGCAGTGATAAGTGAATATCCACCGGGCACAACACCTGCAAAGTTCCGGTTTCTGGCAAGGAATCGACTGGTAGCTGCGTTGTCGGACGGAGTAGTGGTGGTCGAGGCGGGTTGGCGCAGTGGTGCACGCAATACCGCCAATTGGGCCCGGAAATTGGGCCGCCCGGTAATGGCGGTGCCCGGGCCGGTTACTTCGGCATCGTCGACCGGATGTCACCGGATGATCCGCGAAGGTGAAGCGCAACTCGTTTCCAATGCCGTGGATGTAGTCGAAGCGTCAGGTCCATTTGGTGTCGGGGATTCCGCGGAGGATGCAGCCGCTACACGTGACATCGACGCATTGCGGGGCAATTCTCGATTGGTATACGAAGCATTGCCGGGAACAGGTTCACGTAGTACGCGTGAGCTGTCCGAGGAATCGGGATTGCTCATAACGCAGGTTCGTGCAACTCTTCCTCTGCTCGAACTCGAGGGGTTTGCGAGTTCGGATTCGAGTGGATGGTTTCGGACGCGGTAGCGCGTGAACTTGATTGTGCTCGTCCGGTGGGCGGGTGGCGATGCCCACTAACCGTTCCGGCGAGAACGAAACTCGAAAACCCTCGCGATGCTGGTAATTGCACGTCAGGACTGCTTTTCGTGAACTCGATCGGCCTGTGTGCAGCGTTATTCTCGACCCAGCTTTGCAGACTTGGCCGTGAATTTAACGGGCCTCAGGAAAGTCTCAGGTCAATGTGCTTTGAAGTCTGATTAGTCTGGTTCCCCTGAGTGCGGGTATTGATTGGTTCGTCGTTAACCCGCTGCTAATTCGGACCATTGAGTCTGTTCGGAAATGGCACAGGTTTCCGGACTTCTTTTGTTCATCAACGCTCTATCTGTGTATTGTGAAGGAGAATTGAATCGATCATTGAAAGAGGAGTGCAATGGCTGAGAAGCTGATTCGGCAACTCATCGACGACCTTGACGGTAAGCCGATTGACGATGGATTCGGTGATCGAATTGAGTTCTCTTACCAGGGAACGGATTACGTGATCGATCTGCGCGCCACCAATGCAGAGAAGTTCGACGCTGCGGTGAAGCCGTTCGTCGAGGCGGCGGCGAAGGTGAGCGGGAAGCGTGGCAAGAAGGCGCAGGCTGCATCTCCGCAGGCCACGTCGGGTTCTGGCCGCTCCAAGGAGACGCTCCAGGCCATTCGTGATTGGGCGGGTAAGAACGGTTACGAAGTTGCTCCGCGCGGGCGTATCAAAGCGGAAATCATCGATGCTTTCGACGCTGCACACTAGGTTGAATTAATACCTCCTCTGGCCCCTGGCGAACCTCGCCGGGGGCCAGAGGCGTATTTTACTATTGCTTTGCTGAATTTCTCCGATAGCGATGTGCTGCCTGATCATGCACGAGTCCTGATTCGGAAATTTGGCTGCCACCGACGAATTTACCCGGCAGAGTGGTCGGTTTATTTCGTTGAGCACCGTGGTCTGTCGCGCGCGGGGCGGATGTACCGGGGGAGGCATTTTGTCCATGCTCTGCAATTGTCGTGTACCTTAGTTAGGTAACGCTAACTTTTGGAAGGATCTTTCTGTGGCCAAGCCGACAACTGCATTGACGGTTCTGCGGACCGAACAATTGACTCCCCATATGGTGCGAGTGTTTCTCGGGGGACCGGGCTTCGAGTCCTTCACTCCCAGCGAATACAGCGATTCCTATGTAAAGATCGAATTCGGCACTCCTGATCAGCCGATACTGCGCACCTACACGATTCGTTCGTGCGATCTTGATGCCAAAGAGATTGCAATCGATTTTGTCGTCCACGGCGACATGGGAGTTGCAGGTCCGTGGGCCGCGTCCGTTCAGCCGGGCGCTGAGATTACCCTGCGTGGACCGGGTGGCGCGTTTTCGCCGTCACCATCCGCTGATTGGTATCTCTTCGTCGGAGACGAGACCGCAATACCTGCTATTACTGCTTCGATTGCGAGATTGGTGCCGGATGCGGTCGGCTACGCCGTCGTCGAAGTCGGGGGGCCGGAAGACGAAATCGCGCTCGATGCCCCAGAAGGTATTGCCGTGACCTGGCTGCATCGCGGAGCATCGTCCGATGCGGTCGGCGAAGAATTAGCTGGCGACAACGCTCCGGTTGTCGCCGCGGTCAAGGCACTCGAATGGTTACCGGGCGAACCGCACGTGTTCATTCACGGTGAAGCACAAGCCGTCATGCACAACCTCCGGCCGTACATTCGCAAGGAACGAAATGTCCCGGCGGCGGCTGCTTCTATTTCCGGCTATTGGCGTCGTGGTCGCACCGAAGAAGGCTTCCGGGTCTGGAAGTCCGAACTCGCCGCGGCCGAAAACTAACTCGCGGTGGCCTTGCCGCGAGTCAGCAACACGAGCGCAACGGCCGCGAGAACTCCGAAGGTGGGAATTGCGATTGCCATCGGCACGGCAGTGTCTTCTCCCGCAATTCCCACCAACGGCGAAACCAGCGCTGCCAAGCCGAACTGGCCCGCTCCCATCAGGGCTGAACCAGTTCCGGCCGCGTTGGTGACCTCTCCTTGGGCGAGAGCGGTTGCATTGCCCATGATGAACCCGATGCTCGAAATCGCCACGAACAGCGGGACCAAGATCAGCCACGTATTCGTGGAACTGAAAACCACGCTGGTACAGAACAATACGGCGCCACCAATGAGGAGCAGGCACACCCCGAAACGCAGCAGCGTGCGAGCTCCGACGCGACCGAGCAGGCGAGTGGTGATCATCGCTGCCGTGACCATTCCGGTGGCGTTCACTGCGAACACGATCGAGAATTGTGACGGACTCAGCCCGAGAACATTCTGAACGACGAACGGTGACGCGGAGATGTACGCGAACAAGGCGCCGAATCCGAAGACGAATGCGAGCGCATATCCGAGGTAGTGCCGGTTTCGGACCACGTACTGCAGATTCGAGATCAGGGCCTTCAAACCACCGCCATGGCGTCGCTCGGGTGGAAGTGTCTCGGGAACGAGCAAAACGACACCAGCCACCATCACAGCGCCCGCGACAGCCAGGACCCAGAAGATCCCGCGCCATCCGACGGGACCCAGAAGTGCGCCGCCGATCAGTGGCGCGACCACGGGAGCGATACCGCCGATGATCATCATGATGCTGAAGAGCTTCGCTGCGTCGTCGCCACGCGCTCGGTCGGCAATACAAGCGCGGGCAAGAACGATGGCAGCGCCTCCACTCAAGCCCTGGACGAGTCGTGCACCGATGAGAAACTCGATGTTCGGCGCCACCGCGCATGCCGCGCCGCTCAGTGCCGTGATGATTGTCGCGGCCAGCAGTATTCGTCGCCTGCCAAGTCCGTCGGAGATCGGACCGATGATCAGCTGGCCGATTCCGAGGCCTGCCATGAAGGTGGTCAGCGTGAGCTGAACGCTGGCCGCAGTAGTGTCGAGTGCATCCGCCATCAAAGGTAGGCCGGGCAGGTACATGTCGATGGACAGTGGAGCGATTGCGGAAATCAGTGCCAGTACACACAACATCTTCAGAGGAATTGCTCGATTCACCGATCAACCCTATCGGCGAGGCAGCTTGCGGTTTCAATCGCGGCGAGCGAGCGTGTGTTCATGACTGACGCATTGCCGGCGAGCTTGAGCGTTCACCTCGATGCGTATGCCGAGCACCTCCGACTGAGCCGAGGCCGGTCGGAACACACGATCCGCGCCTACGTCGGTGACGCGCGGGCATTGCTGACCCATTTCTCCGCGGGTTCGGAGAATGCAGATCTCGACCGCCTCGACCTAAGTGTCATGCGTTCGTGGTTGGCCGCCCAGAATGCCGTAGGAACAGCCCGTACGACGGTAGCTCGACGGGCTTCTTCGGCGCGTGGTTTCACTGCGTGGCTCGCGCAGACCGGACGAATTTCCGTCGACCCGGGCACACGTCTGGCGGCTCCACCTGCTCGTCGCACGCTGCCGACGGTGCTGCGTCAGAGCCAGGCCCTCGACGCAATGGATGCAGCGGAAAGCGGTGCGCAGCAACAAGAGCCGCTCGCCCTGCGAGACCGACTCATCGTGGAATTGTTGTACTCCACCGGAATTCGCGTCGGCGAGTTGTGTGGACTGGACGTCGAGTCGGTCGATGCTGATCGACGTTTGCTTCGTGTCCTCGGCAAGGGGAACAAGGAGCGATCGGTGCCATACGGCCTGCCCGCAGAATCGGCACTGAACGGGTGGCTGGAGCACGGACGACCCGCGCTGAGTTCGGATAGGTCCGGGCGAGCATTGCTCCTCGGAGTTCGAGGCGGCCGGCTCGATCAGCGTCAGGCGCGTTCGGTGGTCCACGAAACCATGGCTGCAATTCCAGGGGCTCCCGACATGGGTCCGCACGGGCTTCGGCACTCGGCTGCGACGCATTTGCTGGAGGGTGGTGCAGACCTTCGTGTGGTCCAAGAACTCCTCGGGCATGCGAGTTTGGCGACCACTCAGCTGTACACGCACGTGTCGGTCGAACGCCTTCGATCCGTCCACGATCAGGCCCATCCACGCGCCTAGATTGTGAAGCGACGCGAGTTCTCGGCCGGTATTTGGTAGCGTCGCAGCTCAGAAGAGTGAACAATCGGCAAGTTC
Source organism: Rhodococcus sp. 5A-K4 (assembly GCF_046097995.1). Lineage (NCBI taxonomy): Bacteria > Bacillati > Actinomycetota > Actinomycetes > Mycobacteriales > Nocardiaceae > Rhodococcus > Rhodococcus sp. 5A-K4. The sequence continues at coordinate 126,618 of NZ_JBJURM010000017.1, read as the reverse complement.
GATCGTCGTGTCGAGACACTCGATGACATGCGAAATCCGGGGGATTCGTGAACCGCCAAGATGTGAAGCACCTGCCGAACAGCGGCCAACCGGCCTGGCTGTCCGAAGCGCCGCAACCGGCTCCCGAGCCGGCGCCGACGCCGGAGCCTGTGGCACGACTGCAAGAGGTCTGGCCCACGCCACCGCCACCGTCGAGCCAACAGCAGGTGACAAACCAGGATCTGGTTGCCGAAGCTTTACTGAAACGCCCTAAACGGACGCCGCGTGGCGGATGGCGTAGAGGATTGCATCGTGCGACCGGAGGTGTGGTCAATCTGGGGGATTCGACCAACGAACAGCGCAACCGTGCACTGGCCGCCCGAATCGAGCAGCCGATCCGTAACGACTACCGAGTCGCTTTGCTCTCGCTCAAAGGGGGCGTGGGCAAGACGACGGTCACCGTCGGACTCGGTGCGACATTTGCTTCGCTTCGTGGTGACTGCGTCGTAGCGGTTGACGCCAATCCAGATTTCGGAACTTTGGCGCAACGTGTTCCGCTGCAGACCAATTCGACGGTGCGCGATCTGATTGCTGCTAGACCGGACATAAAGAGCTATTCGGACGTTCGAGTGCACACATCCCAGTCGTCGAGTCGTCTCGAGGTCCTGGCGAGTGAGCAGGATCCGGCGATTTCGGAGGCATTCAGCGAGGCGGACTATCGCCAGGTCATCGACATCTTGCAGGTCTACTACAACATCATCCTCACTGATTGCGGTACCGGGATCATGCACTCGGCGATGAACGGCGTTCTCGATCTTGCCAATTCGTTGGTTCTCGTCAGTTCGCCGGCAATCGACGGAGCGCGCAGCGCAGCGGCAACGCTCGATTGGCTTCAGTTGCACGGATACGGCCATCTGGTCGAACGGACCGTCGTCGTCATCAGCGCCGCCCGACCAGGGTCGAGCGTGATCGACATGGACGCTTTGGTGGACTATTTCATGCGTCGATGCCGCGCCGTCGAGGTCATTCCTTTCGACGAGCATCTCGCGGAGGGGTCGGTGATGGACCTCGAGTTGATGCGACCGGCCACCAGACGAGCGTTCATGGAACTGGCAGCGATGGTGGCCGACGACTTCGCGGACGCTGTGGGTCGGCACGCCGTTTCCGAGTGGCACTGATTCTGCGACCGATTTCTGCGACCGATCAGCCTCCTTTCAATGGCTTGAGCCTGAGCGGTTGCGTCCGAACGAGTCCGAGTGGATCGAGATACTCGCGTCCACGGCGCAAGCCCCAGTGCAGACACGCTTCGACAGCACACCCTTCGTGCCCGGTTTCGAGGGTTCCGATCACGGACCTGGCGGCGACGCGTTCACCTGCGCGAACGACTGCTACGACGGGTTCGTAGGTCGTGCGTAGGCCGCCGGAATGATCTATCGACACCGTCGGCTTTCCGGCGACCACTCCCGCGAACACCACAATGCCGTCGCCGGACGCGAGGACGGATTGGCCGGCACTGCCGCCGAGATCGACCCCGCGATGACCCGGCAGCCAATTCTTGGCCGGTTTGTCGAAAGCGCGTTCCACGTGCGGCCGGGGAGCGAGCGGCCAGTCGAAACGCGCGTCTGCCGACGCCGTGCCTACGGCCACACAGCAGGAGATCACGGCAACGACCACTCCTCGTCGAGCTCCGAGCAACATCGTCATTCCTTGATCTTGCGTGGAGCCACGCGCGCTTCAATGCAGATCAGACGGGTAATCCACAAGATGACCGCCGATCCACAACCGCCGGTTCGGTCTGTTGCTTCCGGGGTGGTTATGGCATCGGCGGACGAGGACGTACACTTGTCGAGCGGTCTGTGCTCGCACAGTCCGACTTCGCGCGCCCGCGCACGTTTTCCGGCCTCGGCTGGTCCTGGTTCTCACGAAACAGGTCCGACGGCCGTGCGGGTGCCAGGGCAGGGATCACCCGATCGCCTGCATCAACCGGATTGAAAGTTTGAGGTACACAGCCATGGCTGTCGTAACCATGAAGCAGATGCTCGATAGTGGAACCCACTTCGGACATCAGACCCGTCGCTGGAACCCGAAGATGAAGCGATTCATCTTGACCGACCGCAACGGCATCTACATCATCGACCTCCAGCAGACGCTGACGTACATCGACAAGGCGTACGAGTTCGTCAAGGAGACCGTTGCCCACGGCGGCACCGTCCTCTTCGTCGGCACCAAGAAGCAGGCGCAGGAGTCCATCGCTTCCGAAGCGACTCGCGTCGGAATGCCCTACGTCAACCAGCGTTGGCTCGGCGGCATGCTCACCAACTTCACCACCGTTCACAAGCGTCTGCTTCGCCTCAAGGAGCTCGAGGCAATGGAGCAGACCGGTGGATTCGAAGGTCGCACCAAGAAGGAAATCCTCATGCTCACGCGTGAGATGACCAAGCTGGATCGCACCCTCGGTGGTATCCGCGACATGGCCAAGGTTCCTTCCGCGGTGTGGATCGTCGACACCAACAAGGAGCACCTGGCAGTTGCCGAGGCTCGCAAGCTGAACATCCCGGTCATCGCGATCCTGGACACCAACTGCGACCCCGACCTCGTCGACTACCCGATCCCGGGCAACGACGACGCCATCCGTTCCGCAGCACTGCTGACCAAGGTTGTCGCTTCCGCGGTTGCCGAAGGTGTGCAGGCACGTGCAGGACTGAGCGCCGACAAGGACGCGAAGCCCGAAGCCGGCGCAGGCGAGCCCCTCGCCGAGTGGGAGCAGGAACTGCTCTCGCAGGCAGCTCCGGCTGCAGAGGCTGAGGCAGCTCCGGCTGCAGAGGCTGAGGCAGCCCCCGCCGCAGAGGCACCGGCCACCGAGGCCTGATTCGTTGAAACCGGCCCTGACCAAGAGTTCTTTTGGTCAGGGCCGTTTCACCGTTAGGCCCGAGCACCACCGTCAGGCCGTGCTTCACCGCTAGGCCGTGCTTCACCGTTAGTCCTAGGTCCGAAACAGACACATGAGGAGGCTCGCTAATCATGGCGAACTACACCGCCGCTGACGTCAAGCGGCTCCGTGAGCTCACCGGCTCCGGAATGATGGCATGTAAGAACGCACTCGCAGATGCAGACGGCGATTTCGACAAGGCCGTCGAGCAGCTGCGCATCAAGGGCGCGAAGGATGTCGGAAAGCGCGCAGAGCGCACCACCGCTGAGGGTCTCGTCGTCGCCAAGGACGGCGTCATGATCGAGATCAACTGCGAGACCGACTTCGTCGCCAAGAACGACGAGTTCATCAAGCTGGCCGATGAGATCGTGACCGTCGCTGCTGCTGGCAAGCCTGCGGACCTCGACGCTCTCAAGGCGCTCGAGCTCGACGGCAAGACCATCGACACCGTCATTGCGGAGCAGTCCGCGAAGATCGGCGAGAAGCTCGAACTGAGCCGCGTCGCTTCCTTCGACGGCCCCGTTGCCGTGTACCTGCACAAGCGCAGCTCCGACTTGCCGCCCGCTGTCGGCGTTCTCATCGAGTACACCGGCGAAGGCGATGCTGCTGCTGAGGCCGCTCGCGGCGCTGCAATGCAGGTCGCAGCACTCAAGGCAAAGTACGTCACGCGTGACGAGGTTCCCGCTGAAATCGTCGCTTCCGAGCGTCACATCGCTGAAGAGACCGCCCGCGCAGAAGGCAAGCCCGAGCAGGCTCTGCCGAAGATCATCGAAGGCCGCGTCAACGGTTTCTTCAAGGACGTCGTTCTGACCGAGCAGTCTTCGGTCACGGACTCCAAGAAGACCGTCAAGGCGATCCTCGACGAGGCCGGCGTGACCATCAAGCGCTTCGTGCGTTTCGAGGTCGGCGCCTCCGCTTAATTCGGAGCCCGTACACATGGACCCCGCCTGAAGAGCATTTGCTCTACCGGCGGGGTCTACGTGTACCTGGGGCCTCCGATGAGGCAGGATGAGAGTGCTTCGGGACGAGTCCCGGGGGCTTTCCTATGTCGCGGTGTCCGATTCGGCGGCAGAAGAAGAATGAAGGACCTACAAGGTCTTGTATCGAACTGAGGAGAACAATGTCCGAACCAGCCAACGAACGTCCAGGATTCAAGCGGGTCCTGCTCAAACTCGGCGGCGAAATGTTCGGAGGCGGCAAAGTCGGTCTCGATCCCGACGTGGTCACCAAGGTGGCTGAGCAGATCGCAGAGGTCGTTCGATCGGGCGTACAGGTTGCAGTGGTCATCGGCGGCGGAAACTTCTTCCGCGGAGCGGAACTGCAGCAGCGTGGCCTCGATCGCGCGCGCTCCGACTACATGGGCATGCTCGGCACCGTCATGAACTGCCTCGCACTGCAGGATTTCCTGGAGAAGGCCGGCGTCGATTCTCGAGTGCAGACGGCAATCACCATGGGACAGGTCGCCGAGCCGTACCTTCCGCTTCGCGCACGTAGGCACCTCGAGAAGGGGCGCGTAGTCATCTTCGGTGCCGGGATGGGTATGCCCTACTTCTCCACCGACACCACTGCTGCGCAGCGCGCGCTGGAGATCGGTGCCGAGGTAGTGCTGATGGCCAAGGCCGTCGACGGCGTCTACTCGGCCGACCCGCGTATCGACCCGGACGCGACGATGTACGAACAGATCACGCACCGCGAGGTCATCGAACGTGAGCTCAAGGTCGCGGACGCGACGGCGTTCAGCCTGTGCATGGACAACTCGATGCCGATGATGGTGTTCAACCTCCTCACCGAAGGAAACATCGCTCGCGCGGTGTCCGGTGAGAAGATCGGCACCCTGATCAAGTCGTGAGTGACACCCAAAAAATGATGCAGAACAACATGGAGGAACAGCCGTGATCGATGAAGCGCTCTTCGAGGCAGAAGAGAAGATGGAAAAGGCTGTCACGGTAGCCAAGGACGATCTCGGCTCGGTTCGCACCGGACGCGCGAACCCCGGTATGTTCTCGCGCATCGTGATCGACTACTACGGTTCGATCACGCCGATCACGCAGCTCGCGAGCATCAACGTCCCCGAGGCCCGCATGGTCATCGTCAAGCCCTACGAGGCTTCGCAGCTCAACGCGATCGAGACGGCGATCCGCAACTCGGATCTCGGTGTGAACCCGTCCAACGACGGCAGCATCATCCGCATCTCGGTTCCGCAGCTCACTGAAGAGCGTCGTCGTGAACTGGTGAAGCAGGCCAAGTCCAAGGGCGAGGACTCGAAGGTCACGCTGCGCAACATCCGCCGCAAGGCGATGGACGAACTCGGCCGGATCCAGAAGGACGGTGAAGCCGGCGAGGACGAGGTCGGTCGCGCAGAGAAAGAACTCGACAAGACCACGGCGAAGTACGTGCACACGGTCGAGGAACTCGTCAAGCACAAGGAAGCAGAGTTGATGGAGGTATAGCCTCCTCATTTGCAGTGTTTGTCGTCGGGAGTAGATCAGGGAGTTTGGGTGCACGCACAAGAGGGAACCGCCGGTGGTCCCGTCACGGACGGGCCTACGGGCGGCGCTGAGGGCGCGCAACCGCCGAAGTCGAAGGCGGGCAGGAACCTACCTGCCGCCATCGGCGTCGGAGCTGGTCTCGGAGCCTTGGTCATCGGCACTTTGATCTTCCTGCCCCCGGGATGGATCGCTGTCGTCGCGATCGCGATGTTCATCGCGACGTGGGAGGTCACCACGCGGCTTCGTGAAGCCGACATCGAGGTGCCGCGAATTCCCCTTCTCGTCGGAGGGCAAGCCACGATCTGGCTCGGCTGGCCGTGGGGACCGGTCGGGGTGCTCAGCGGATTCACCGCGACCGTCCTGGTGTGCATGGTGTGGCGGTTGTTCGACCACGGGCTCAAGGCGACCCCGAAGAACTTCCTGAGAGACACCTCCATCACGGTGTTCGTTCTGGCGTGGATCCCGCTGTTGGCGTCATTCGGTGCGTTGATGGTGCTCGAAGACGACGGCCCGGGTCGCGTTTTCGTCCTGATGATCGGTGTCGTGTGCTCCGACATCGGTGGCTACGCGGCCGGAGTGCTGTTCGGGAAGCACCCGATGGTGCCGGCTGTGAGCCCGAAGAAGTCCTGGGAAGGATTTGTCGGCTCCCTCATTTTCTGCGTCATCGGCAGCCTGCTTTCGGTGACGTTGATCCTCGACGCGAACTCGATGATCGGCGTCCTGCTCGGTGTCGTCCTGGTGGTCGTCGCGACGGTCGGAGACCTGATCGAATCGCAGATCAAGCGTGAACTCGGCATCAAGGACATGGGAACCCTGCTTCCCGGCCACGGCGGAATCATGGATCGCCTGGATTCACTCCTGCCGTCGGCATTTGTCACCTGGCTGATTCTGTACGCACTCGTCTGATTTCGCGTGCGTGATTTCTTCTCCGGCCGTTCCAAGCCGATCCCCAGCCCGAACATCTGGCATTGGCCGGACGTGTACGAAATCGAGAACCGCGCGCAGGACGTCGACGGTTCCATCTGGGCCGCGATGCGAGCCCAGGTCGACTGGTCCGGACGCGACGTCGTCGACGTCGGCTGTGGGGCGGGGTTCCATCTACCGGAGTTCGCTCGTACTGCCCGTCGTGTTGTCGGAGTGGAGCCGCACGCACCGCTGGTGAAGGCCGCGCGGGAACGAACCCGCGATTCGGCGTCGATCGACGTAGTCCAGGTTTCAGCAGAGTCCACGGGTCTGGTGGATGCTTCAGTCGATCTCGTTCATGCCCGTACGGCGTACTTTTTCGGCAAAGGCTGCGGCCCGGGAATTCGTGAAGCCATGCGCATCCTGAGGCCCGGGGGAGCCCTGCTGATCGTGGATCTCGATGTGAGCGCCGGCCCGTATGGAGAGTGGATGAGGGCGGATCTGCCCAAATACGATCCCGCGGCGGTCGAAGGATTCTTCGAGGCTCAAGGGTTCTCGCTCACGCGTGTCGACGCCCGGTGGGAGTTCGAGAATCGAGACGACTTGCGGCGGGTACTCGGAATCGAGTTCACCGAGAAGACTGCCGAGCGTGCGTTCTCGCAAGTAACGGGATTGGGCTTCACGGTGAGATACCGGATCCATGTTCGGTCCAAACCACGATCACTCGAACTTGCGTGAAAGCGGACTCAAAAGACGAACGTCAGGCGCTCCGACTTGAGCGCCTGACGTTTTCTGCACCGATTCAGTAGTAAAAAAATCAGTGATCGGTGGGGATGTGGAACAGGGTGGCGAGCTTGTGAATCTTCTTCGCCTTGGCGAGCTTGGGCAGGTCGCTGCCATCGCGCACGCGTGAGCCGTCTTCGCCGAGATCGTCGATGACATTCTGAGCCCAGATCGCGTCGGCCACGGAGGGACTCAGTCCCGCGTTGACGGGGGCAGTCTGCGCGGTGGTCATGCAGAGTTTGCCGGCCATACCGAGTGACAAGGTGATCGCACAGTCTCGGGCGAGCAGATCCAGATCGGGGCCGAGCGTGGGACCGTCGATCGGCGGAGCGATGCGTGCCGCGCGGCTGGCGATGGTGAGCCGCGAACGCGGGTACGACATCGACGTGGGGGAGTCGTCCATCCCAGTGTCGCGCCGGAAGTCGCCGCTGCCGAATGCGAGACGGAAGATGCCGTCAGTGCGTGCGATCTCGGGCGCAGCCTCGAGTCCTACCGCGGATTCGACGAGAGCAAGAATCTTGGTGCCTTCGGGAAGTCGCTCGGCCGTGGCGTCGGCCTGCTGACCGCTTTCGGTCTTTGCGAGCATGACACCCTCGAGTCCGGGGAGGCCCGCGAGTGCGGCCAGATCCTCTTCCCAGAACGGTGTCGTGGCGTCGTTGATCCGAACCCAGGCGTGATTGTGTTCGCTCAGGAATGCGGCGACATCGCGGCGGGCCGCCGGTTTGTTGGGTGCGGTGACGGCATCCTCGAGGTCGAGAATGACGGCGTCGGCCGCACTCGCGAGTGCGGCGTCGAAGGTGTCCGGTTTGGACGCGGGGACGAGGAGCCAGGATCTTGCCTGTTGCGGGGCAATACGCGAGGTCACAGGTCTCTCCATGTGAGTAGTCACATCGGGGCCTTTCGGGTGATTTCCACGACAACAATGATGCCTGCTTACTCGCGGGTAGACCCAATTGCGTAACTAGATTTCAGTCACATCTGCCGCTTCGCTGCGCGCCGGATCTGAATGATGCGAACCCCGCCTGCCAACGCCATGATCAATGCGCCCGCGATCGCGGAGAGCAGGATCGTGATTCCGAGCGGAAAGTCGATTTGCCAGGCCAGGATCTTGACGGAGACGCTCTCGAGGTTCTGCAGGATGAACACCAGCAGCATGATCAGCACGATTGCGCCGATGACCAGGCCAACCCACGTCGTCGCAGCCCTGGTTCGGTCGGTTACCGCGGTTCCGGTCGGCACCGGTTCAGGCGTCGGGTTCGGTTCGGGATCGTGTTTTTCGACTACCTTGTCCTCGCCCACCTTCGGAAGTTCCGGGTCGGGACCGAAACCGTCGGCAGGGCCGTACACGGGGGAGTTCGACGGATCCTCTGGTGTGGTTGACATGACATGATCATCACGCAACCTGCGCAAAGTTGCACGGGTAATCCGGCCACAATCGGGTGGCAGTGGGGTAGCACCCCAAAACAATGGGACAATGGTGTAACTATGGCTGCCTCTCTTCCCCTCGTTTTCACTGCACCCAAGCGCGGAATGCCTCCACGGCACCTCGCCGATCTCGATTCCGCCGAGCGCAAAGAAGCGGTGAAAGAGCTCGGCCTTCCGGCTTTCCGGGCCGATCAGCTCGCGCGTCAGTACTACGCGCGTCTCGAAGCCGATCCGGAGAAGATGACCGATCTCCCCGCATCGGTGCGCGAGAAGGTGGGGGAGTCGCTGTTCCCGACCTTGCTGACCCCGATCAAGCACCTCGCGTGCGATTCGGGCGACACTCGCAAGACCCTGTGGAAGGCGCATGACGGAACGCTGCTCGAAAGCGTCCTGATGCGCTATCCCGATCGGGCGACGCTCTGTATCTCGAGTCAGGCAGGCTGCGGAATGGCCTGCCCGTTCTGTGCGACGGGTCAGGGCGGCCTCGACCGCAACCTTTCGACCGCCGAGATCGTCGATCAGGTTCGCGAGGCAGCGGCCGCAATGCGCGACGGTGATGTTGCCGGCGGACCCGGACGCCTCTCGAACGTCGTGTTCATGGGTATGGGCGAGCCTTTGGCGAACTACAAGCGCGTGGTGGCAGCGGTACGACGCATCACTTCGCCCGCACCCGACGGGCTCGGCCTGTCTCAGCGGTCCGTGACGGTCTCGACCGTCGGCCTCGCTCCCGCTATCCGCAAGCTCGCTGACGAAGGCCTGAGCGTCACGCTGGCGGTATCGCTACACACACCGGACGACGAACTGCGCGACACACTTGTGCCGGTCAACAATCGCTGGTCAGTGTCGGAGGTACTTCAGGCTGCCCGGTACTACGCAGACAAGACCGGTCGGCGTGTGTCCATCGAGTACGCGATGATCAAGAACGTCAACGATCAGCCGTGGCGCGCCGATATGCTGGGCAAGAAGCTGAAGAAAGCACTCGGCGGGTTGGTGCACGTCAACCTGATTCCGCTCAACCCGACTCCGGGTAGCGAGTGGGACGCGAGCCCCAAGGACGTCGAGCGTGAGTTCGTGCGTCGGGTCATCGCCCAGGGCGTCTCGTGCACCGTGCGCGATACGCGCGGTCAGGAAATCGCCGCAGCCTGTGGCCAGCTGGCAGCCGAGAACTGAAACCCTCCAGGCCTGAAAAACACATAAAGAGAAGGCCTCCACGAACTTTCGTTCGTGGAGGCCTTCTCTTTGTCAGGTCTCTAGCGCGGGCGGCGACGGATGACGATGTCGCGGACCAGAACGAAGATCATCAATCCGGCAGTGCCGATGAGCCACAGATCCTCGACCTTGCCGTGATGGTTTCCGATCATCATCAGAAGCAGGAATATTGCGAAGAACCATCCGAGGAAACGGAAAAACTTGAGTCCTTCACCACTCCACCCCCATGCGGCAGAGGGAACCTCGGCCTCATCGACGTGCGAGACCACGACGGGGGCGCTGGACTTGACGTCCAACTGGGTATCGGCCACGGTCGATCCTCCTGCTCATTCGGTTGCACTACTGCCCAATATGGTGACATACGACTGCCTGTCGTACGTAGTTGGGCGTCGATAAGGTTGTTCTCAGGTGTTATCAGGAACAATGGGCGAGTGCAGGAAACCACACGTACCCGCGTCCTCCTCCTCGGCAGTACCGGTTCGATCGGTACCCAAGCGCTGGAGGTCATTGCAGCCAACCCCGATCGTTTCGAAGTAGTCGGTCTCGCAGCGGGCGGCAACAACGTCGAGTTGTTGGGCGAGCAGATTCGTGCAACCGGCGTCACGGACGTCGCCGTCGCCGATCCTGCAGCGGCATCGGCGCTGGAATCGGTAACCGCCCGTTCGGGACCGAGCGCCGTGACGGAACTGGTTCGGGACAGCGGTGCCGATGTTGTCCTCAATGCACTCGTCGGTTCGTTGGGACTCGAACCGACTCTGGCGGCGCTGAACTCGGGAGCGCGCCTGGCGCTGGCGAACAAGGAATCGCTTGTCGCCGGCGGAGCGCTGGTGACCAAAGCCGCCACACCCGGTCAGATCGTGCCGGTCGACTCGGAGCATTCGGCGCTTGCCCAGTGTCTACGTGGTGGAACAGGCGACGAAGTGGCTCGGTTGGTTCTCACCGCTTCGGGTGGACCGTTCCGTGGCTGGAGCGCCGAGGATCTCGAAAGTGTGAATCCAGCTCAGGCAAAAGCGCACCCCACCTGGTCGATGGGGCCCATGAACACCCTCAATTCGGCAACTCTGGTCAACAAGGGCCTCGAGCTGATCGAGACGAACCTGCTGTTCGGGATCGACTACGACCGCATCGACGTCACCGTGCACCCGCAGTCGATCGTGCATTCCATGGTGACCTTCTTCGACGGGTCGACGCTGGCACAGGCAAGCCCGCCGGACATGAAGCTCCCGATCGCTCTCGCTCTCGGCTGGCCGGACCGCATCGAAGGTGCTGCGTCGGCATGCGACTTCACCACCGCCTCCACCTGGGAATTCGAGCCGCTCGATTCGTCGGTGTTCCCCGCCGTCGATCTGGCGCGAAGCGCGGGCAAATCCGGCGGTTGCTTCACCGCGATCTACAACGCGGCCAACGAAGTGGCGGCTCAGGCATTCCTCGACGGTGTCATTTCCTTCCCGGCGATCGTCCGCACGGTGGCCGCTGTTCTCGACGATGCAGGTCAATGGTCCGCGGAACCGGTTACCGTGGACGACGTTCTGGCCGCAGACGGCTGGGCACGCACACGAGCGCGTCAGCTCGTGAAGCAGGAGGGCTAGAGCTTTCATGGTTTTTGCACTGGGCGTAGTGCTGTTTGCCCTCGGCATCGGCGTGTCCATCGCCCTGCACGAAGCCGGCCACATGTGGACGGCCAAGGCTTTGGGAATGAAGGTTCGCCGCTACTACATCGGCTTCGGACCGAAGATCTTCTCGTTCCGTCGAGGTGAGACCGAGTACGGCCTCAAGGCGCTGCCGCTCGGTGGATTCTGCGACATCGCCGGTATGACGGCTCTCGACGAGATGACACCCGAAGAAGAGCCGCACGCGATGTACAAGAAGGCGGCGTGGAAGCGTGTCGTCGTCATGTCCGGCGGTATCGCGATGAACTTCATTCTCGGCTTTGCGCTGCTCTACGGGCTGGCTCTCGGCTGGGGCCTGCCGGATCGCAGCGGCGATACGTTGGCAAAGGTGGGAAGTCTGTCGTGCGTCGCACCGACGCAGACCGAAGACGGAACTCTGGCGACGTGCTCCGGTGACGGTCCGGCGCAACGGGCTGGGTTGGAGCCGTCGGATGTCATCACAGCCGTTGATGGGCAACCGGTGTCGACGTCGGCCGATGTGGTGGCCAAATTGCAGCCGGTCACCGGTACTGCAGTGCTCAGCGTCGAACGCGACGGGCAGGATCTAACGATTCCAGTCGTCGTAGAACAGGCACAGCGGTGGGTGACGGATCCGGCAACAGGTGATTTGCGTTCGGCGACAGTGGGCGCGGTCGGAATGAGCCTGGGTACCGTGTCTCCACCCCTGCTCCAGTTCAACGCTTTCAGCGCAGTTCCGGGCACCCTGAGTTTCACCGGCTTCACTCTGGTCGAATCGGTCAAGGCCATGGCTGATCTGCCGGCAAAGGTCGGTGCGTTGTGGGAATCGGTGACAGGCGGCGAACGCGCCCAGGACACACCTATCAGCGTGGTTGGTGCCAGCGTTATCGGCGGTGAAGCGGCGGACCGTGCACAGTGGGCGACGTTCGTCGGACTGCTCGCGTCGATCAACTTCTTCCTCGGTGTTTTCAACATCCTGCCGCTGTTGCCGCTAGACGGCGGTCACATCGCGGTGGTCTTCTACGAGAAGATCCGCGATTGGTTCCGCGCTCGCCGCGGCTTGATTCCGGGCGGTCCCGTCGACTACACGAGACTCCTTCCGATTACTTACGTATTCATCGTGATCGGTGGCGCGTTCATGTTGCTGACACTCACGGCTGACATCGTCAATCCGATCAAGATCTTCTGACCGTGTGAGCATGGCGACGGTTGCCGCGCGGTAGTGCGGCGATCGCCCGGCTAAACTTGCAGTGAAGCTATGAAAGAAGGCACAGACGTGACCATCCCTATCGGACTGGGAATGCCCTCGGCACCCGCAGCGATTCTTGCTCCTCGACGCAAGACACGGCAGCTGCAGGTCGGCACGGTAGGTGTGGGCAGCGATTTCCCCATCTCGGTGCAGTCCATGTGCACCACGAAGACGCACGATGTCAATGCAACGCTCCAGCAGATCGCGGAACTGACCGCGTCCGGTTGCGACATCGTCCGTGTCGCCTGCCCGCGTCAGGAAGACGCGGACGCGTTGTCGATCATTGCGAAGAAGAGCCAGATTCCGGTTATCGCCGACATCCACTTCCAGCCGCGCTACATCTTCGCGGCAATCGATGCGGGATGCGCTGCGGTGCGCGTCAATCCGGGCAACATCAAGGAATTCGACGGCCGTGTCAAAGAGGTAGCCAAGGCTGCCGGTGATGCAGGCATTCCGATTCGTATCGGTGTCAACGCGGGATCGCTCGATCCTCGGTTGATGGAGAAGTACGGCAAGGCGACGCCCGAAGCGTTGGTCGAGTCCGCGCTGTGGGAGGCCGGGTTGTTCGAAGAGCACGGCTTCGGTGACATCAAGATCTCCGTCAAGCACAACGATCCGGTGATCATGGTCGAGGCTTACCGCCAACTCGCCGCGAAGTGCGATTACCCGTTGCACCTCGGCGTCACGGAGGCAGGGCCGGCGTTTCAGGGCACGATCAAGTCCGCGGTCGCCTTCGGTGCGCTGCTCGCGGAGGGTATCGGCGACACCATCCGGGTTTCGCTCTCGGCTCCGCCGGCCGAGGAAATCAAGGTCGGTAACCAGATTCTGCAGTCTCTGAACCTGCGTCCCCGCAAGCTCGAGATCGTCTCTTGCCCCTCGTGTGGCCGTGCACAGGTCGATGTCTACACCCTTGCCGACGAGGTCTCTGCCGGCCTCGAAGGCATGGAGATCCCGCTGCGCGTGGCAGTCATGGGTTGCGTCGTGAACGGACCGGGTGAAGCACGTGAGGCTGACCTCGGTGTGGCGTCCGGCAACGGCAAGGGCCAGATCTTCGTCAAGGGCAAGGTCATCAAGACGGTGCCCGAGGCGCAGATCGTCGAGACTTTGATCGAAGAAGCGATGAAAATTGCCGAAAGCATGGAGGGTGACGCTTCGGAGGGTGCGCCGGTCGTCACCGTGAGTTGAGTGATTGCCGGATGAATCTTCCCCGTCGGTGTCAGGTTCGTGGCAATCTGAGTGCATCATGATCGGGTAGTGATATTCGTGGACGCGCAGTCGAGTCGAGGGGGTTGACGGATGCTCAAACTCCTCGGAGCCAAGCAGGTCGGAAGTCGAGATCTCGAAGACGTCCGACGGGTACTCGACGCCGATCCGGTGGCCGCCTGCATGATTGCCGCGCGCGTCGAAGAATGCGGTGTCGACCCACGAATGATTCACGGCGAGCTGTGGAGTCGAGGCGGGCCGTTGTCCTCGCTGTGCTTTGCCGGGGCAAATCTGGTTCCACTTCGAGGCGATCCGGATGACATTCGGGCATTCGCTGACCGCGCCTGTCGGATTCCGCGCATGTGCTCGTCGGTGGTCGGCCGCGCCGAATTGGCGTTGCCGCTGTGGGAGATGCTCGAGCTCGATTGGGGAACTGCGCGGGAGGTTCGCCCCGAACAGCCGTTGCTCGCGGTATCCGAGCCGCTGGCATGCCCGTCGGATCCACTGGTCCGGCAGGTTCGCTCGGACGAACTCGAGATCTATCTGCCTGCCGCGATTGCGATGTTCATCGAAGAGGTTGGCGTCGATCCGCGTGCAAACGACGGTGGGCGCGGATATCGACATCGTGTGGCAAGCCTGATCGCCGCTGGTCGAGCGTGGGCGCATATCGAGGACGGCCAGGTCGTTTTCAAGGCGGAGGTCGGTTCGATGTCTGCTCGCTGTGGCCAGATTCAGGGCGTGTGGGTCAACCCGGAATTTCGTGGGCAGGGCTTCGGCGTGACCGGTACAGCGGCTGTAGCGGAGTCGATCATGGCGACCGGTCGCATTGCGAGCCTGTACGTCAACAGCTTCAATACGATTGCGCGGTCGACCTATTCGCGGGTGGGGTTCCGGCAGGTCGCGACCTTCTCGACGGTGCTGCTCGACTGAGCGTCCAAGCTGCGTGCAATGGTCGCGCCTACGCTGGGTGGAGCATTTGTCGCCCTACTATGGGGCTCGATGAACACTCGGCATTTCTCTCGTAGTCGCTCGGCCCAACTGTTGGCCTCCTGCACCGTGATTTTTTTGGCGGTGGGGATCAGTTCGTGTACTCCGAAACCCGCCGGCCCCGAGCCCGTCGCGCAGCAGTTCCTGAGTGCGTTCGGTGACAGGGACATCGACGAGGCAGCAAAAATGACGGACCGGCCTGATTCCGCGGGTCCTGTATTGAGTGACACCTGGGATGCGCTTCAGGCGGAGTCGATGACTGCCGAGACCACGTCGGTGAAGATGAACGGTGACACTGCGACGGTCGGCTACACCTACGAGTGGCACCTGCCGAAAGACCGCGTCTGGACGTACGACGGCGAGCTGCAGATGGGACGCAAGGACGGCGACTGGTCCGTCCGTTGGAGTTCGACGGACGTTCATCCGCGCCTCGGTGACAAGCAGACGATGTCGTTGCGGGCAACCGCGGCGCCGCGAGCGCGGGTCAACGAGCATTCGGGGACCGACGTCCTGGTGCCGGGAATCGTCTACCGAGTGAAGTTCGATCGCTCCAAGAGCAACGACATCATCGGTTCCGCGAACAGTCTCGCAAGTGTTCTCGGGCGGTTCGATGCGTCGCTGACCGGTCAGTCGATCGCCGAATCCTCGACGGCCGTCAAGGGTGACTATCTGGTGACGCGGCTGCGCAGTGACGACTACGACCAAGTTTCGGCGCAGTTGGGTGCGATATCGGGAGTATCGGTATCGGACGAATCGGATCTCGTGTCGACCGACCCGGAGTTCGCGCCTGACCTTCTCGGGCAGATCAAGAAGACGATCATCGACGAGGTCGACGGCAAAGCCGGCTGGAGTGTCGTCACGGTCAACCAGAACGGCGTCGACACCGACGTGTTGACCGAGACTGCGCCACAACCGGTTCCGTCGTTCAGTATCAGTCTGGACCGCAACATCCAGATCGCTGCTCAGCGCGCGGTGAACGTGAACAAGGATCAGGCGATGATGGTGGTGATCGAACCGTCGAGTGGCGCGATCCTGGCCGTCGCGCAGAACAAGGCAGCTGACCGCGACGGGCCGGTCGCGACGATGGGTCAGTACCCGCCTGGTTCGACCTTCAAGATCATCACGGCAGGTGCGGCAATTTCGACCGG
Source organism: Rhodococcus sp. 5A-K4 (assembly GCF_046097995.1). Classification (NCBI taxonomy): domain Bacteria; kingdom Bacillati; phylum Actinomycetota; class Actinomycetes; order Mycobacteriales; family Nocardiaceae; genus Rhodococcus; species Rhodococcus sp. 5A-K4. The sequence continues at coordinate 110,686 of NZ_JBJURM010000017.1, read as the reverse complement.
TCAGGCGACCCCCGACACGATGGTGCCATGCCCGGGCCGAATCGAGATCGGCGAGCGCAGCGTCCCCAACTACAACGAGTTCGCACTCGGCACGGTGCCGATGGCAACGGCCTTCGCGCGTTCGTGCAACACGTCCTTCGCCAAGTTGGCCAGCGAGATGCAGGCAGACACGTTGACCACTGCGGCAGCGCAGTTCGGCATCGGCCAGGACTACAACGTGGTGGGATTGCCGATCGATTCCGGTTCGGTGCCGCCGGCGTCGGACCTGGTCCAGCGGACCGAAGACGGGTTCGGTCAGGGCAAGGTCGTGGTCAGTCCGTTCGGAATGGCGATGGCAGCTGCGACGGTCGCGAACGGTTCGACTCCGGTGCCGCAACTGATTTCGGGGCGCGAAACCACCATCGACGGTGAGCGCCCGGCGATCACGCCGGCCATGGTCGACGGTCTGCGCGGCATGATGCGACTCGTGGTCACGAGCGGTACTGCAGAACGCGTCGAAGATCAGGGTGAGGTGTACGGCAAGACCGGTGAAGCCGAGGTCGACGGGGGATCGCATGCGTGGTTCGTCGGCTATCGCGGCAACCTGGCCTTCGCCACTCTGGTTGTGCGGGGCGGAAGTTCGGACAACGCCGTCGCAGTCACCCGCGACATGCTCACCGCTCTGCCGGAGGGCTACTGACCCGTCAGGGGAGCAGTCCCAACCTGCGGGCGGTCACCACGGCTTCGTGGCGTGAGCTCGCGTCCAGCTTTCCCATCGCGCTTCGCAGATAGCTCTTGACTGTTTCAGGTCGAAGGGAAAGCCTTTGGCCGGCTTCGATGTTGGTGCAGCCGAGTGCGACTTGCGAGAGAACATCCACTTCACGTGGGGTGAGTGCGACGGCGGATTCGGCGTCGGCGGTAGGGCGCAGCAGGTTGGCCAAACGCTGGGAAAGTCCGCGGAGCTTGGTCTGCAAGTCGGTGTCGGTCACGGTCTGGGCGACACTGCGTAGTTCGGCGTGGACTCCGCGGATCTCTTCCGAAGACATACCGTCGGCGGTGGTCGCGGCGGCGGCCTGAAGTAGTTGCAGGCGACGATCGACCTCGTCGCGGATGGCGAACTCCATCCCGAGACGCCGGGATGCGCTGACCATGACGTCTGCTGTGCGATCGCCGAGGGGAGCGGAATCACGGATCGCGGCGTAGAGGACAGCGCGCGATTTGCCGGACACCATGACCGGAACGGCGATGATCGAATGCAGGCCCTCGCTGAGAACAGGCCGGTCGAAATGATGAGTGATGGACTGCGAATTGCCGTAATCGTTGACGGTGATCGGTGAACCCTGGGCGACGACGCGTCCGCCCATGCCCGAGCGCGGCGGGATGGCCAAGCCCTTGAGATTGTTGGTGCGGGTGCCGACGAATTCGCTCAGGTGCAGGGTTCCGTCCTGGACCTCGCCTCCGAACAGCACGGGAACAACGCCCTGAGCTGCAATTGTTCGGAGTTCACCGCGCATAGCGTCCCCGTCGCGGGGACGCAGAAGTGACGAAGCATGTCGATTCACGCAGGTACCCCTTTCTGGGGGTAGTGAAGTTCTCTTGTGAGCTAGATCATAGGGGGTGAACAGTACGTATGACGAGCCGCCAACGTAACCGGTCGGGCCAACCATACGACGATCGATAAGGAGCAAGTTGATGAGCACCGATCCCACCGCACGGGTGCGCGAGCTGCTGGACCAGTACGACACCCCGCATGCCAGCGCCGCAGAATTGCTCTGCGATCGGCATCCCGCGGATGGCGTTGCATTCACCGTCGTCGAGGCAGACCTTAGCTCGGTGGACCTCACTTACGGTCATCTACGTGAGCAGTCCGCGCGTTTCGCGGCAGCTCTGGCGGACCTCGGAGTCGAGCCGGGTGACAACGTCGCGACCTTGATGGGCAAGTCTGCGGACCTCGTGGTCGCACTCCTCGGAATCTGGCGCCGGGGCGCGGTCCACGTGCCCTTGTTCACGGCGTTCGCTTCGCCGGCCATCGCTTTCCGCTTGACGGCCAGTGGCGCGAAGGTGGTCGTTTCCGACGCCAATCAGCTCGACAAGCTCGCGCCGGGCGAGGACATCCCCGCCGACGCAGCGTGGCAGGTCATCGTCGCGGGCGGCGCGGCCGGTGACGAGTTGGACTTCGATGCACTTGTCGCAGCTCAGGATGCCGAAGACCCGAAGGGCGCTGCTCAGGCAGTCGGCGGCAACGCACCGATGGTGCAGTTGTTCACCAGTGGCACCACGGGGACACCCAAGGGCGTGCCGGTTCCGGTGCGCGCGCTCGCGTCGTTCCACGCCTACCAGGAGTTCGGCCTCGACGTCCGTCAGGACGACGTGTTCTGGAACGCCGCAGACCCGGGCTGGGCGTACGGGCTGTACTACGCGTTGCTCGGTCCGCTTGCCGCGGGAACGCGAAGCATTCTGCTGCACGCCGGATTCTCCGCGCCGCTGACGTGGCAGATCATCGAGAAGTTCGGTGTCACCAATTTTGCCGCTGCTCCGACCGTGTACCGCAGTCTGCGTGCCGACAAGGCACCCGTTCCGGAAGGCATCTCGTTGCGCCGCGCGTCCTCGGCCGGTGAGCCCTTGACTCCGGATGTTGTTGCGTGGTCGAAGAACTCGTTGGGCGTCGAGGTTCGTGATCACTACGGCCAGACCGAGCACGGCATGTTCATCGTCAACGCCTGGGCCGACGGACTCCGCGAGGACGTCCGTCCCGGATCCATGGGTCGTCCGTTGCCGGGCTGGTCTGCCGCTGTGCTGGAGGACAATTCGGATGACATCGCACCGGCCCGCACTCAGGGCCGCGTTGCGATCGATACTCACAACAGCCCGTTGATGTGGTTCACCGGGTACGTCGATGCGCCGGAGAAGACGAAGCAGCGATTCAGCGAAGACGGTCGCTGGTACATCACCGGTGACGCCGGAATGACGGACGAGGACGGATTCTTCTTCTTCTCCTCGCGCGACGACGACGTCATCATCATGGCGGGCTACCGCATCGGTCCCTTCGACGTCGAGAGCGTGCTGGTCATGCACGAGCATGTCATCGAGGCGGCAGTGGTGGGCATGCCCGACGAGTTGCGCGGTGAGGTTCTCGAGGCGTTCGTCGTACTTCGCGAAGGTGTCGACGGCGACGACGAACTCGAGAAGGAACTGCAAACCCTGGTGAAGAAGAAGTTTGCAGCACACGCGTACCCGCGCACAGTGCACTTTGTTCCGAACCTGCCCAAGACCCCGAGCGGCAAGGTTCAGCGGTACATCTTGCGGAAGGGATAAACCCCTTGCTGTGCGCCTTTATTAACCGCGGGCGGTTAATAAAGGCGCACAGCAAGGTCAGCGCCGACGGATTCTGCCGACCACCATGAGGGCGATCAGGGTAACTGCGAGCAGCAGTGTCGTATTTGCTGCGGCAAGAAATACCTGGCCGCGGTCCGTGAGTCCGAAGATGCTGACCGGCAAGGTCTTCCATGTCGCCGGGTAGACCATGACCGTTGCGCCCAGCTCACCCATCGACAGTGCGATGGAAAGCCCGGCGGCCGCACCCAACGCTGGGAGCAGCAGCGGTAGCGTCACCCGGGTCAGCACCCGCACTGGGCCGGCGCCGAGTGATTCGGCAGCTTGACGGTAGGCGGGATCGAGCCGTTCGAGCGCGGCCGATACGGAACTGAAGGCAAAGGCAAGCACCAAAACCGTGTGAGCGAGAATCACGATCCATTTGGTGCCGCCGAGCAGCAGTGGGCGCTCGTTGAAAGTGATCAACAGACCCAAGCCGATCGCGACCGACGGAACTGCAATCGGTAAATGGAATACGGCATCGGTGATGCGCCGCAGCCACATCGGTGCCTCACGAGAGGCCAGCGCGGCCCACGTTCCGACGATCAATGCCAATGCCCCCGCGATGAATGCAGTCTGCAAACTGACGATCAGGCTGGCGAAGTTCTCGTCGGACAGCGCCGTGGAGAAGTTCTTGCCGCCGAGATTCGACGGAAGTGGACCGGTCCACGATCCGGCCAAGGCAGCCGCGACGACGGTGGCGATGGGCGCGACAAAAACCACCGCGACGACGAGGGTGAAGAATCCGAGTACGAGAGCCCTAGAGCTTCGTGTCCACAGCAGCACGGCTGCCTCCCATCAATCTGTTGAAGGTGAATCGGTAGAGGCAGTACAGGCCGAGTGAGAGTGCGACCTGGACCGTCGCGATCACTGCCGCGCCGGGCAAGTCGAAGGTGACAATGCCGCGGGTGTAGATGAGGACCGGAAGAGTTACGACGTCTTTTGCTCCGGTGAAGAGCACGATGCCGAATTCATTCAGTGTCATCAGAAGTACGAGTGATCCACCGGCCAGGAGGGCTGGCCACGCTTCCGGCATCACCACCTGCCGCAGAACTCGGACGGGTGACGCGCCGAGACTGGCTGCAACGTCGAGCTGTTCACGCGGAATCTGGGTGAACGCGGCCAACAGCGGACGCACGACAAAGGGCGTGAAGAAGGTGATTTCGGCCGCGATGACTCCGAACGGAGTGTTCAGGAAGTTCAGCGGGCCGCTCGCGTCGCCGGTGATGCTGATGATCAAGGCGTTGACGGCGCCGGCCGTGCCGTACAGAAACGTGAACGCCAGCGTGATCAGGAATGACGGCAGGGCGAGCACGGTGTCGATCAATCGCCCCACCACCTTGGATCCGGCGAATGGAACGAAGGCAAGCACCAAGGCGAGGAAGGTTCCCAGGATCAGGCACCCCAGAGTCGACGCCACGGCGATCTGGATGGTCCGCCAGAGTGCGGTCCTGAACAGTTCCGAACCGAGCACGGAGGACCACGTGGACAACCCGGTGCCGCTTCCGGTGCTCAGCGATTCCGTGAGGACACGCGCAGTGGGGTAGACAGCAAACACGAGGACTAGAAGCAGTGGCGGTAGCGTCCACCCGATCCGGCGCCACGGGATCGGGTCTTTGTGCTGGGGCACAGCGGTTTCGGGGCGTTCCAAGGTTGTCGTCATGGGTGGCGATCCGCCGGAACCAGGACACTGCCGTCCGTGGGCAAGACGACGCCCACTTCGGTGTCGACCGGTCGTTCGTCGTGCCCTGGAACATCCGCGTCGACGCGGACGTCGTCGAGGCCACGGACAGCCAGCGTCAGACGCGTCGTGGAACCGCGCCAGACGCTCGAGACGATGCGCGCCGGGAATGATCCTCGTGCGCCGACGCCGGTTACGCCTACCGCGTGTGGACGAACACACAGGTAGGCGTCCATGTCGGACTCCCATTCGATGTGCCCGATCTCGGGCTGCGGGGCGTGAGCGGTGAACGGCGTGCCACCGATCGAGACCAGTGCGGAGGTGCCGATGACGCGTGTGACGGTGCAGGGCAGCAGGTTGGCACCCCCGAGGAAGGCCGCGGTGAAGCTGGACGGCGGGCGTTTCCACAAGGCCTCGGCGGTGTCGATGTCCGCGAGTCTGGCGTTGCGCATCACTGCGATTCGGTCTGCGAGCGCCAGGGCTTCACTCTGATCGTGCGTCACATAGAGCATGGCTGTGTCAGGTAGTGCGGCGCGCAGTCTCGCCAGTTCGCCGAGCATGCTCTCGCGAAGTTGCGCATCCAGGGCGGCCAGTGGTTCGTCGAGGAGGAGTACTCCAGGGCGAATTGCCAAGGCTCGGGCGATTGCGATTCGCTGCTGTTGACCGCCGGAAAGCTCACGGGGAAGGCGCTTTCCGTACGCCGACATCCCGACCATGTCGAGGGCTTCGGCTACGCGAGGGCCGATCTCCGAGCGCGGCACGCGATGGGCTCGGAGTCCGAAGGCTACGTTCTCGGAAACTCGCATGTGCGGGAAAAGAGCGTACGACTGAACGACGACGCCGATACCGCGTTGTGCGGGAGGCAGATTGGTGACGTCTCGGGTGCCGAGCTTGACGGAACCGGACGTGGGGCGGACAAATCCCGCGAGGGCCTTCAGGGCGGTCGACTTGCCGGATCCACTGGGCCCCAGCAGTGCCACAGTTTCACCCGGTGCCACTCGCAGATTGAAATCGACGAGTGCATGGGTTGCGGTCTTCCCGCGGCCGTAGGCGACGTTGACGCGATCGAAGGTGATGGCCGGAGCGGAATGTTCGATCGCTCCGTGAACACCGACGGTCTCGGGGAGCGTCCGCCCCAGTCTGGTTCTTGCCATGATCAGCTCCCGGTGGCTTTCTGGTAAGCGGCGATGTCGGCGTCGAGCGAGCTGAGGACGTCGTTCCAGTTCGGGGTCCACACGTTGACGCCCTGCAGAACTCCCGAAGGCGTGTTCTTGTCGGTCGATTCACCGGCACTGCTTCGGACGTCCTCGCGGACCGATACGCCGAGTGCATCGGTGGCGACGGTCTTCTGGGATTCTTCGGAGAGCAGGAACTCCATCAACTTCTTGGCTTGTTCGCTGCTCGGTGCGCTCTTGGCGAGGCCCATCACGTAGGGCAGTGCAATGGTGGTGCGAGTGCCGTCGGCTCCCGCGGGGAAGAAGATGTCGAACTTCGAGCCGTCGTCGGCGATGGAGGCGAGGTTCATCTGGACGTCACCGTTGGCGACCAGGAGTTCCCCGTTGCTGACCTTGGGCTGGAGCTTTCCGGTGGAGGACGAGGGACCGACGTTGTTGGCCTGGAGCTTTCCGAGGTAGTCGAGTGCGCCTTCCTTGCCCATCAGATGCTGGAGCAGCAACAACACCGCGGTACCGTCGCCGGCCTGGCCGGGCGTGGAGTACTGCAACTTGCCCTTGAACTGATCAGTGAGCAGGTCGTCCCAAGATTGTGGGGCGGGTGACGCAGTCGGATTGGCGATGAACGAGAGGTAATTCTCGACGACGGGTACGTATTTGCCGGCGTCGTCCTTCTCGTCCGCGGGAACGGCGGAGGTGTCGATTCCGCTGGGCTCGAGCAGACCTTGGGCGTCGGCCTTCTGGATGAACGGCGGCAGCGTGATGATCACGTCCGCCTGTGGGTTGGACTGTTCCTTCTCGACCCGCGAGACGACCTCGCCGGATCCGGCTTCCACGAGGTTGACGGCGATACCGGTCTGCGCGGTGAAGGCGTCAAATCTTCCCTTGTACCAACCGGACAGACCGTCGGCGCTGTAGACGGTGACGGTTTCGGTGTCTGATCCGGCAGCAGTGCCGGTGCCACCGCAGGCAGTGGTGAACGAAAGGACGGACACGGCGAGAGCGGCCGCAGCGATGCTCGGGCGTAGACGCATGACGATTCCTTTTTCGGAGGTGAGATCAGGAGTGGGTGAGGAGTTCGGCGAACTCCGTCACCGACGGGACGATGTGGGTGGCTCCGGCGTCGCGAAGCTGTTGCTCGTCGTGTGCGCCGGTCAGAGTTCCGGCGACGATGGATGCGCCGGAACGAATGCCGCTGAGCACGTCGTTGGACGTGTCGCCGAGTACGGCGATCTGGTGGACGTCGTCGATCGAAAGTTTGAGCAGGGCAGTCAGAATCAGGTCCGGGTACGGTCGACCGCGACCGGCCTCGGCGGGGGAGAGGGTGAGATCGGCGAGGGTTTCCCAGCCGAGCGCGACGAGGAGTTTGTCCTGCGTCGATCGGCTGAACCCGGTGGTCAAGGCAACTTTGATGCCGGCCTCGCGCAGTGTGGTGATCGCCTTCTCCGCGCCAGGGATCGGCTCGGCCAGCCCCTGGTCGATGAGGGAATCGTAAGTGGTTTCGAATGCGGCGTTCGCGGCCTGGGCGCGGTTCTCGTCACCGAAGATCGCCCGGAACACGACGATCTTCGACTGGCCCATGGTGTCGAGGACGTACTGGCGAGCGGCGTCGGCTTCCGGGCCTTCGGCAGGCAGTCCGCCGGCTTCGGCAGCGGCGGCGAACGCGCGAAGAACCAGTCCGTCGTCGGCGACGGTGGTGCCGGCCATGTCGAGAACGGCAAGGGTGATGGGAGACATGAGAAGTCTTTCTTGTCGGAAGGATTCAGAGACCGAGCTGGTCGGCGGTTTGTTCCGCCAGTGCCGGGCCGAGCGTCATGCCGCGACCACCGGGACCGGCAACCACCCAGACGTTGTCGGCGGCTTGTGCGCGGTGAACAAGTTGTGAGGGGTCGAGGCACTGGCTGTAGACGCCCGCCCATCGCTTGACGATGGGCGGAAGATCGCGCCCCAGAAGTGTTTCCACCACTTCGGACAGATGGCGATAGGGCGCCTCGTCGACGTCGAAGTCGAAGGGCTCCTCGTATTCGTGGGTGTCACCGATGGTCAGACCGCCGTGCAAGCGCTGCACGCACAGGAGTTGCATGCGGTGCTCCTCGGCAGTCGGTTCCTGTGGCTGCACCGTGCGAAGGTGATCGAGGGCAGATCCGGCGAAACCGGGGTAGTAGCGGAAGCTGTCACCGTCAGCGATTGCGGTGGTGAGCTTTTCGCCGAGTGGGGCGGTCTGCATCATCTGCAGGCGCACACGTCGCAACGGGAGATCGCCGGCGAGATCGCGGGCCAATCCGCCGAGTGTTGCTCCGGGGCAGACGATCACGAGATCGGCGTCGAAGTTGCGACCGTGGTCGTCGCGGATGTGTACGCCGGGGGTGTTCGTCGTGATCTCGCGGGCTTCCGTTCCGGCGTGGAAGGTGTAACGGCCGGTGGATTCGAGGTAAGAACGGATGGCGGGGAGCGCTTGCCGTGACTCGACAGCGGCGTCCAGGGTGCAGTGCAGTCCGCCGAGAAACTTGCCCCGGAGCGCGGGGTTGACGACGCGAACGGCGTCGGGATCGAGAAGTGCGAACCCTCGGTTGTCGGCGTCCGGCCGAGCGAATGCTTCCTGCGCGACCGCGACCTCCTCCTCGGTGCGCATGAGGGTGATGGAGCCGGCCGGGCGGTATCCGACGCCGGGGACACGGGCGGCAAGGTCCGCCCACAGCTCGCGCGAACGCAGCGCGGCTTCGAGTTCGTGCGGAGCGCGCCCGGATACCCAGACCAATCCGAAGTTCCGTACCGTTGCACCGCGGGCTTCGGGCTCGCGTTCGAGATGGATGACGTCGTGTCCCCGGCGGATTGCCTCGTCGGCGTGCGCCGTTCCGAGGATTCCTCCGCCCACAATCAAAATTCGCATGTAGAGATAGTGACGTTTGGTCTAGACCAATAGGGGGAATCGAGACGAACTCCAGGTTAACAATTGGTATAGACCGAATTCTTGTACGCTTGCGCCATGAATCAGCAGACGTCCACCGGGCCGGGGACCTCGAGCGTCGTGATCGAACCGGAGCTGAAGTACTACCGGGTGCGCACCGAGATCGAGACCATTCTCAGTGGGCTCGAGGAGGGCGACGCAGTCCCGTCCGAGCGGGAATTGGCGGCACGGTTCACTGTCGCTCGCGAGACGGTCCGTCAAGCGCTTCGTGATCTGCTTGTCGAAGGACGGATCGAGCGGCGGGGGCGGGGCACTGTCGTCGCGAGTCCGAAGTTGGTTCAGCCGCTCTCGATTCGTTCTTATACCGAAGGCGCACTGAGTGCTGGGCGAGTGCCCAGTCGTAAGGTTGTGACGTTCGAACGAATGTCGGCCGACGACGGTCTCGCCACGGAGTTGGGTATCGAGTTGGGCGACAGCGTCGTTCATCTCGAGCGTGTCCTCTTCGCCGACGGTGAGAAGATCGGACTCGAGTCAACCTTCCTGCCGGACAGCAGGTTCGGTGAGATGCTCGACGCTTTCGACGCGACGACATCGCTCTACGCGGCCATTCGCTCGATCGGCGTGGTCTTCGCCTCCGCAACCGAACGGATCGAGACGGTGCTCGCGTCACCGCGTGAGGCAACGCTCGTCGAGTCCACGACCTCGATGCCGATGCTTCTGCTGCACCGGACCTCCGTCGATCCGGAGGGTGTGCCGATCGAGCGCGTTCGCTCGCTCTACCGCGGCGACCGCATTGCCTTCTTGACGACGTTGCGGGAGTGATTGCGGTGGGCGATGCAGGCGACATCACGCTCGCGAGTTACGAGGCCGGTGCGAATCTGTATGCAGCGAGACCGTATGTCATGGGGGAGGCGATGGCCCGGTACCTCGCCCGGATCGCCAAGCTGGTGGACGGAGGGACGATTCTGGAACTTGGCAGTGGCCCCGGCCGTGATGCCGAGTACCTCGAATCATTCGGACTATCGGTGACGCGTACTGACGGCGCACTCGCCTTCGTAGAAATGATGAGGGCAGAGGGTTTTACAGCTGAAGTCCTCGACATTCGAACTGGACAGTTCAACGGAACATACGATGCCGTGGTGGCAAATGCGGTTCTGCTTCATTTGCGACGCGACGAGTTCCAATTCGTGGCGAGAAAGTCGCGAGGTGTAGTCGGGGCAGAGGGAATGTTCGCATTCACGGTCAAGAAGGGCGACGGAACCAGTTGGAGCAAAGCGAAACTGGGTTTGCCGCGCCACTTCACATTTTGGCAGGAGGGCCAACTGCGTCAGGTGCTCGCCACATGCGGGTGGGAAACTTTGTCAATCGACACCGTGGTCGGCCCCACTGCCGATTGGTTGCATGTCATTGCACGGGCGAACTGACAGACAGGCAGCGGTTCCGGTCACGGTTGTGAGTTGAACATGTCCAGGAGCCCCTGGGGTGCGTTCTCGCCGAAGCACATGTCCAGACCGTCAGCCGACTGTTGTGCCGATGCGGCGCTGCGCGGGAAGAGTCGTTCTTCGTAGGCAGCAAGTCCTTCCTCCGTGCCGCTATGTGACGCGATCGCCTGGCCGAGTTCGGCGCCGTCGAGCATTGCCAGGTTCGCACCCTCTCCGGCAAACGGCGACATGACATGCGCTGCGTCCCCGAGCAGAGTGACCCCGGGAGTACGGCTCCACCTGTGCCCGATGGGAAGGGCATGGATGGGGCGAGGGGTCAGCGAGCTGTCCGCTTCGACGATCAGTGACCGCAGCGACTCGTCCCAGTCCGAGAAGTGTTCCAGCAGAATCTTCTTCGCAATATGATCGTCGGAGAAGTCAACACTCGCTGACCAGTTCTCGGGAACCCGCAGGGCGGCGTAGATGTGCAGACTGTTGTCGGTCTCACGGTGGGCTAGGAAGCCCTTGTCGGCACTGAGCGCGAACATCATTCCGCCGCCGACTGTTTCAGCGGCCTTCGCGTGCTGGTTGTCGGCGTCGTGAAGGTCGAACTCCACGAAAGATACTCCGCTATAGGCAGGAGCGGCGTTTGAAACCAGTGGGCGAATTTTCGACCACGCGCCGTCGGCGCCGACCAGGAGATCGGTGGTGAAGTGGGTGCCATCCACGAGGTGGACTTCATGCCGACCGTCCGGCAACGGATGGGCACTGCGGACCTTTGCTCCCCAGCGGATTGTTTCTTTCGGAATTGAGCTGAGCAGTAGGTCACGCAGCTGGCCGCGGTCGATTTCCGGGCGGTCGCCGTCTCCGGTGTCCTGCTCGCTCAGGTGCACGACGGCATTTCGATCGAGGACGCGTGTCTCTTCGCCGCCTTGATGAACGAGTGCGCGGAACTCGTCGTAGAGGCCTGCGGCACGAAGCGCGATCTGGCCCGAGTCTTCGTGGATGTCGAGCATCCCGCCTTGGGTCCGAGCTGTTGGTCCGGATTCGAAATCGAATACCGCCGAATCGATTCCGCGGAGATGGAGGACTCGGGCGAGGGTGAGGCCGCCGAGGCCGGCGCCGATGATTGCGATGGGGTAGTGGTTCATGGTGGGTTCCTAAGAAGTGAGTGGGGTGTTCTCGATGCCCGTGATGAGCGTGCGGAATCCCCAGGAGAGGCGCGCGGTGGGTTCACCGGCAAGTAGAGCTGTTGCATGGCCTGCGACGAGTGGGTGCGTCTGCGGGTTTGCGTTCCGGATTGCGTCGGTCAACGCGCTCCATTGGGCATCCGAGTCGGCGGAATTGTTCGGCGCCGAGTGTTCGGCAGCAGTGGACGTCGCGTACTGCAGCAGCAAGTCCACGCCCCACGCGGCTTGACCCGAAGGGACTTCGCCTTCGTCGAGCAATGCCAGCAGGCGCTCGAGCAGGCGTACGTAGTGAACTCCGCTGGGCCGGGAAACGAGAGCCGACTGGGCAAGGCCGGGATGATCGAACAGTATGGCCGTGTAGGACGTCAGCACCCGTTCGAGGCGCGCTTGCCAAGTGCCGGAGGAATTTTCGGCGAGGTCCACGACTCCGAGCAGTTCGTCCAGAACGGCGGCGTGCAATTCGGCGGTATTTTGAACGTATACGTACAGCGACGCCGGTCCGGTGTCGAGTTCGAGGGCGAGTCGACGCATGGTCAACTTCTGCAACCCCTCCGACCGCAAGATTTCCACCGCAGTGCTGACGATGCCCTCGCGTGTCAGAGCGGGTTTGGCCGGACGATTGCGTCGGCTTGATGGACTTGCTGGCTGGTTGGGCATGCTTTCACCGTACACGAACATGTTCGTAACGAACATGTTCGTTGAGTCACGTGAAGATGTCACGAATCACATGCTGATGTTAATGGGCTACATGCCCGTACCGCCGGAGAGCATTGCGATCGTCAGCAGGATGCCGCCGACTATGCCCACGAGCGGGCTGTCGCTGTTGAGTAGCCAGTCGTTCAACGATCCCGTGAGCGCCTCTTTCGGGTTTCGATCTGCCGACGGTCGAGCTTATCGACAGATCGAACCCGATATGTCACTTTTGTCTGAATTGTGGATCGGACCTGAGGTGATCAGCCGTAGACGTTGTCGGGGCTGATCAACTTGGTGATCGGTACCATCAATGCGCTTGTCAGATCAGTCTCGCCGTCGATGTCGGTGTTGATGAAGACGACCAGGGTGGTGTCCTTCTCGGGCAAGTAGACCGAGACTGTCTTGTAGCCGGGCAGGCTTCCGTTGTGACCGATCCAGCCACCGCTGTTGAACAATCCGAGTCCGTAGCCGGAGCTGTCGTCCCCTTCGCTCAAGTTCACGGTCTGCAGGCGCTGCTTCTGAGTGTCGTCGGTGAGGAGATCGCCCTTGGCCAGCGCCGGAACCCAGATGCGCATGTCGTCCAACGACGAGATCATTGCACCCGCGGCGCCGCCCCACGACGGATTCCAGTCCGTCGCCGCGGTCACGGTTTCGTCGAGCGTTTGGTTGGTGTAACCCTGTGCGTGTGGTGTCGGGAACGCGTTGGTCGTGGGAAAGCTGGTGTGCTCCATGCCGAGTGGTGTCGTGATCTTGGTGTCGATGACGTCCGACAGTTTGGAGCCGGAGACCCTTTCGATCACCATTCCCAGCAGAATAGTGTTGGTGTTCGAGTAGTCCACGGTGGTCCCTGGTCGAAGTTGGAGTGGGAGGTCCTTGACGTATCCGACGAGTTCCTCCGGTGTGAAAGTTCGGCGAGGATCCGAAAGATATTCCATCACAAACTGTTCAGACGTCGTGTAGTCCACGAGACCGCTGCGCATCCCTGCCAGATGACGCAAGCTGATCGCATCACCTTCCATGACCCTGTCGACGTACTGGGAGATCGGATCGTCGAGACCGATCTTTCCCTCGTCGACCAATTGCAGCAGGGCGGTGACGGTAAATGTCTTGGTGACGCTACCGATCCGGTGGTAGAAGTCGGTCTCCATCGGTGCCTTGGTTGCAGTGTCGGCGACTCCTGCAACCTTCACATAGTTGCCGTCGGGTCCCCAAATGCCCACCATCGCACCGGGAATCCCCGTCGAATTCACCGCAGAGTCGATGATCGAATCGAGCTGGCCGGTGATGGCAGAGTCCATGACCTTGTCAGTGGTGGATGTGGGATTGTCTGCGGATTTGTCCGTGCTGCAGCTGATTACAGCGCCGGCAACCACGGCGCTGCACAGGCCGACAAGCATGATGCGTCTTGCTCCGGATTTCATGAGTCGAACTCTGCCTGTCCGAGGGCACTCACACATCGACCCCGGGTACGGCAGACGCAGTCCCCAGGTACCTCCTCAACCGGTACCGGGGGACTACGGAACCCTGGTCTGAACCCTTGACTTGGGTCAGAGCCCGCCGTCGAAGAACGCCGCCAGGGCCGGTGCGGGGTCTGCCGCGGTGCCCATATTTGCTACGCCGACAACGATCAATCCCAGCGTGAACAGTGCAGTGAGAAGACCTATCGACCCCGACATGAATCTCGTCCGCCTGTCGGATCGTGCCGTTCTCGCGAAGCGTGCCCACACGACCACAGTCACGGCCAGTGATATTGCTGCCGCGATCAGCGCGATCACCGCCATGGCCAAGTGATACCGCGCGAAGTCGCTGATCATCAGTTCGAGGGCGGGACTTTGCTGATTTCCGGTGCCCGTCGACTGAGCGAGCTGTTGTCGGACCTGCCCGACAGTTTCGGAGAGTGCCCCATCCGTCTGGGCCACGGGCAACATCGAGATCAGCGAAGAGAAGGGTGCGACAACACCTTGGACATTTGCCATCACGAGTACCGAAGAGAACAGCGCGAGGAGCGTGACCAGGCCTCCCGCCGAGACGAATGCGAGTTTCTTTCCAACCGTCAGAGGGCCGGCGTTCACGAACGACGCCTTGACCATGCGGCCGAGTGCGAGCAGAACCGTCAGCAGGATTACCGCAATCACAGCCTTGGCCACGTGGTAGCGCAGCCAGTAGTCGACAGCGGACTCCAAGCTCGGAGAGACGGCTTGGACACCGGAACTCCAGTATTCGACGAACGCGGCGCGGACCGTCTCGACGAGTTCCCCCTGGCCTGCGTACCCATCGCCCGGCCTACTCGTCAGCATGCCCGGGGCGAGAACGAAGGCAGCGGAGAAACCGGCGACCAACGCGATCAACGCGGCGATCTTGCGACCGGAGTGCTGCGTCGAGCGCGACGGCCCCGCAGTGTTGTGCCGTGGAGTGTTGTGCAGTGGGATTCCTCCAGCGTGATGAGCGATCATCTGGTCACCGTCCACAAGGTCATGTCAACGAGTGTAGAAATCGGTACACCGGACTTCATCGTTCGAGAGGGTGATATTTCCGGTGATGGCGTCCGCCCGCCGTCGACATCCCCTCAGCACTCGACGACATTGACGGCGAGTCCGCCTTCACTGGTTTCCTTGTAACGCACGGACATGTCGTTTCCGGTTTGGCGCATGGTTTCGATGACGGTATCGAGGCTCACCACATGCGTCCCGTCACCCAGGTATGCGAGCTGAGCTGCGGTGACTGCAGTCGAGGCGGCTACGGCATTTCGTTCGATGCAGGGGATTTGGACCAGGCCACCAACCGGATCGCAGGTCAGCCCCAGATGGTGTTCCATGGCAATCTCAGCTGCATTCTCGATTTGTCGTGGTGATCCGCCCATGACAGCGCACAAGCCGGCTGCCGCCATCGCGCAGGCAGCTCCGACTTCACCCTGGCACCCCGCCTCCGCACCCGAGATCGAGGCATTCGCCTTGATGATCGATCCGATTGCGGCAGCGGTGAGGAGAAAGGTTCGAACGTCGTGAGCGCCGGCGCCCGTAGCGCGTATGTGGTGATAGAGCACCGCCGGCACGATGCCCGCAGCGCCGTTCGTCGGAGCCGTTACCACGCGGCCACCTGCTGCATTTTCTTCGTTGACCGCCATGGCGTAGACGGTCAGCCACTCGCGTGAGGAGGGGTCGCAGTTACGTTGTTCCAGTTGAGTGTTCGCAGACCGTGCTCGTCGGCGAACTCCGAGACGCCCGGGCAATACACCTTCGGTCTGGGTGCCGCGTTCGATGCAGACGCGCATCGCGGACCAGATCGCGTCGATGCCGGTGAATGCTCGATCCTGGCCATGCATCGCGATTTCGTCCGACAGTGCCAGCTCGGCGATGGTTCCGGAGCCGCATTCCGCCAGTAGCTCTTTCGCGGTTCGATAGCGTGAGTTGATCGAATGCGCGCTTGCTTGCGTCTCCGTTCCGGCGCGCAGTACGAATCCGCCACCGATCGACAGATATGTACTCGTACAGACGATTTCGTTACCCTTGAAGGCTGTCAGTGTCATCGAGTTGGGGTGCCCGTGACGGCGAACGAGTGGCTCGAACACCATGTCCTCGCGAGTGAACACTACGTGTTCGAGTGAGCCACCGACGAGCATCACCGATCCGCCGTCCGACAGTTCGGCCCAGCGCCCGTGAACGTCGGTCGGCTCGCACGTTTCAGGATCCAACCCACGAAGTCCCGCAATCACCGCGTCGGGAGTGCAGTGACCTATTCCGGTGGCGGCGAGAGAGCCGTGCAGGTAGCAGCGAATTCGGTCGACCGACGCGGTCAAGCCGGCGGCGGAGAGCTCGCCGCCGAAAGTGCGAGCGGCGCGCATCGGACCGACCGTGTGTGAACTGGAGGGTCCGATGCCGATGGAGAAGAATTCGAGAGCGGAAACATAGACGCCGGTGGTGCTCATTCGGCGCTCGTGACGGTGGTCGCTCCTGACTCGCGCTGGGCCGCAATCTTCAGGAGATTGGAGCGCGAGTCCGCGGTGGCGGCTCGGATCACTGTGCGCGCCATTGCGATTGCTCCGTGCAGAACAGCTTCGTCGCCCGCTGCGGAGCGGGCATCAGCGGCAAACTCGATAGTGTGAGGAACTCCGGTGACGCCGCGCAACGCGATCATCGGGTGGATCGAGGGGACCACCTTCGACACGTTGCCCATGTCCGTCGAGCCGCCGGTCAGGGGAGTTCGGGCGGCCGCGGTGCGGCCCAGGCTCGCGATCTCCTCGTCCCAGATCGTCGCCAGCACGCGATGTTGAACAAGCTCCTCGTAGCGCGGTTCGGCGCGTTCGGTCGACCAGGAGCAGTCGCTGGCCACAGCTGCGCCCTCGAAGCAGGAGAGCATGCGACGCTTGGCGTCCAACAGCACGTCGAGTTCTGCGGCCCGAACTTCCGCTCGCACCAACGTCGAGGCCGGAATGATGTTTGTTGCTTCGCCGCCGTGCTCGACATAGGCGTTGAGCCTGACGTCGGACGGAAGTTGTTGACGGAGAAGTCCGATGGCGACCAAGGCGATCGTGGCTGCGTCACCTGCGTTGATGCCCTTGTGTGGCGCAGCGGCCGCGTGTGCGGCTCGTCCGGTGTAGGTCACGTCGAACCGGTCGACTGCCTGCGTTCCGGTGACCGTGCAACTGACGTCTTCACCTGCAGCGCCGTGGACCATGATCGACATCGCCGCGCCCTCCCATGCGCCACGTTCGAGCAGCAAGACTTTCCCGCCGCCATGTTCTTCGGCCGGCGTACCGAGAAGGACGACGGTCAGGCCGTGTTCCTCCGCGACCTCTCCGAGCGCGATAGCTGCTCCCAGTCCGGCAGCGGCGATGACATTGTGACCACACGCATGACCGATGTCGGGAAGGGCGTCGTACTCGGCGCAGACGACGACACGGAAGGGGCCGGAGCCTCGCACCGCTTCGAATGCCGTCTCGAGGCCGTAGGCGGCGCGAGTAACCGTGAAGCCGGCTTCCTGTGCGGCGTCCGCCAAGAGGGCGGACGCCCGATGCTCTTCGAATGCCAGCTCTGGGTGAGCATGGATCGTGTGGCTGACATCGATGAGGCGTGATGCCCACTTCTCGATCGTGCTCGAAACCGAGTCTGTGTGGGTGAGGGTGTCAGCGATGGACATGGGTATTGCTTCCTTTCAACATCTTTGGTTCTCTGTGTCTTCGGATCGCGGTGTCTTCAGTTCTGAGCGTCTTCGGGTGCAGTTCTAGTGCCAGAGGCCCAGCGCGAACTCCGCGACGACCACGGAAAGTAGGTAAGAGGCGAGGATCGCGACGATTCCGACGGGCACGATCTTCCAGCCGATCGTCTTGAGCAAGGGAAGGTCCTTGCCGAGGCTGAGACCTGCGACAGTCAAGGTGAGGGTGCAGATCGAGAGAAAGTCGACAGTCCCGACGGTGCTCGAGACGAAATCACCGATGGGGGACCACGGTGTTGTCGCCAAGGCGCCGATGGTGATGATTGCGATCATCGCCGCGATCTTGCCGCGCGTCAGGCGGGCCACGCCGACGCCCAGGAGCAACAAGCCGGTGAGGATCAGGTAACCGACGATGATCGATCGAGATACGCCACCCGCTGCGATCGAGGAGACGATGACCCCACCGACGAACAGAATCGGAACGATGGTGGTCAGCGGCACGGTGACGCTCGGCGCAACCGCTCGTGGGGCAGTGTCGGCTTTCCGTTCGCTGGTCGTCTTCGAGCGCTTGGTGAGTGCGCCGTAGATTCGATCGGCAAGGGGGAGTGCGACATACATGCCGACATACACGCCGAGGAGGCCGGTGATGATGTTGGATGTTGCCGCTACGGCGAGTACCTGGTCGGCCATCTCGGGGTGCGCCGAAACGACGCTGGCGGCAGCGGCAGCCATCATCGAGCCGGATCCGACCCCAGCACCCATCGCCAATGCAAGGGGGTCGAAGATGTTGAAGGATGTCGCCAGCGACGCAATCAGGCTGATCAGCACGGCACCGAACAGAGTGCCGAAGACGTACATCGACAGGACACCACGGTACTGGTCGGAATCGGGACCGTAGCGTTCACTGACCATCGCGAAGGACCCCTCGCGGTCGATGGAGAAGGTGGCTCCGACGGTGGCCGGTCCCATCCGAAGGAGTACCGCCAGCGGGAGTGCGAGAGCGATAGTGCCGAACAAGTGCCCCAGTTCCTGCAGTAGCAGGGCGGGGCCCGCCTCGAACAACAGTTGGATGTTCGGGCCGATGGTGAAAGACAGTCTCGCGCAAAGCAAGAGAACAGCCAGCCCCATGATTGCCGAGGCTGCGGCCTGAAGATCGAGGCCGAGAGGTTTCCACTTCTGGCTCGAGACGGCACCGCCGGCAATCAGTCCCCACACCATGGGCAAGATCGTGATGGCGGCAGCGCCGACAGGAATCACTGCGGGGCCGATCAGTTGGGCGCCTGCCGCAAGCGCGAGGAGCAGAATCGCCACGATCCACAGCCGTGGCGACCTCAAGGCGAAAACGATCTTTTGCGTCGGGGTTTGATCGCTGACCGGAGAATCGTCATGCGAGACAGGGAATGCTTCGGTCATGTCGGTGTCTTTCTCGAGGGGGCGAACGAACGCAAGAAGCAAGCGTTCTCGAGGTTCAGGATTTGGTGGACTATTGATGTGATGAAGTTAGGATCGATGCGTTTCGATCCTGTTTCGGTGCAGCATTCTTTTGAAAGTGAGGTCCTCGGTGCAGGATCAGGTGCTCAAGGACGAAGATCTTCGGCTGTTGAACGCACTGCAGATCAGGCCGCGAGCCTCGTGGTCCGAGCTTTCACGCGCGATCGGTTCCGACCCGGTCACCCTGACCAGGCGTTGGGAGCGTCTGCACTCGCAAGGGATAGCGTGGATCGCTGCGTACCGTGGGGGTCCCATCGTGTCGGCGACCGCACTGCTCGAGATCGAATGCGCACCGGCACAGACCTTGAGCGTGGCCGAACAGATCGCGCACGATCCCGAAGTTCTCACAGTCGATCTCACAACCGGCAATCGGGATCTACTCGTCACGCTCACCTGCACTGACCTCGATCAATTGTCCAGGTATGTCTTGGAACGAACACGATCGCTGCCGATGGTCACTGCGATGCGAACTCAGATCGTGTCCTCGGCGAATTCCGACGCACGAAACTGGCGTCTACGTGCTCTCGATGCGGAAGAAATTGCCGCGCTCGAGTCGGCCCCGGCGGCGAAGAGTCGTGGGGTACGCGCCAGCGAAGAGGAACAGTCGAAGCTGTTCGACATCCTTTCTCGCGAACCACGAATTACCGTCTCGGCCCTCGCTGCAGCCCTCGGCGTCACGCCGGCTCGCGCCGGGGCGCTCCTTTCTCACGAGCTGTCGACGGGGCGCCTGGTCGTCCGCACGGAGATTGCTCGGCCCTACTCCGGCTGGCCGGTCTACGCCTGGTATTTCTTACGTCTCGAGGGGCGAAAGGAAGCCATTGCTCAGCGCCTTTCCCTCCTGCGTGAGGCGAGGCTTGTTGCTTCGACGATCGGCAGCTACGACATCGCATTGGCGGTGTGGCTGCGCTCGATCGACGACGTGCAGCGTTTGGAAGGTTATCTCGCCGAGCAGTTTCCGGGCGTATCCGTGGTGGACCGGTCGATCGTCCTGCGTACGCCGCATCATCTACATCGAACGATCGATGTGTCGGGTCGAAGCATGCCGAAGCACGGGTGATCCGTAACGCGTTCGCGCGGATCGGGTGCTCTCCGGTTACTGGGGGATCGCCACGTCGACGATCAAGCCGTAGTGATCGGAACCTTCGATCTCGATGCGCTCGAGAGACTTCGCCTGTGCACCCCGCAGAAGTACATGGTCGATGCCGACGATCGCGGGAAATTTTTTGTCCGCCGGGTAGGTGCGAACGATGCCGACTCCCAATTGGTCTGCGGTATCGGAGTAGCCGACGTCGAGAAGGTCACGGAATTGCTTGTGCGTGAAGGTCGTGTTGAAATCGCCACTGACGACGACGGTTCCCTCCGCGGCAGCGGCGTCGAGCGCGTTTCGCAAAGTGCTCAGCTCGGCAGTCCACACGTCGGGCGGGGTCACGTACGCCGGTCCGGGGTGAACCGCCAGAAGGGTGAACGGGGTTGAGAATCCCACTTCGGCAACAAGATTGGTAGGTCCGAAGCCGTTCAATTCCCGAGTTTCCGTCAGCGGATAACGACTGTAAATACCTGCGCCACCCCCGCCGGCCTCGTCCGGTACCAAGTAGTGATGCGGCAGCAGTTGCTCGAGCCCTTGATCTCTCAGAGAGCCTTCGAGTGATGTGGTCAGTTCCTGAACCGTCAGGACATCGACTGCCTTCTCACGCACCGTCGCAGTCAAACTGACGGGGTCTGCCTGCCCGAAGAGAAGGTTCGCTTGCATTACACGCAGAGACGGCCCGTCGATTTCGGAACTGTTTGCTACATACAATGGACTGATCACCGACGCGCCCACCGCTATCAGTACCACCGAAATCGCCAGCAGGATCCAGCGGCGAAAAACCAGGCATATCAGGGACGCTGCGAGTGTGACTGCAAGCAGCATCGGGACAAAGGAGGCCACGGCGATCAACGGGTTGATCGGCTTGGTGGAGTACAACGAGATCAGCGCAATGACACCGACGGCAATCCCACCCACCCCGGCGACCTGAGCGATACGGCGAGCCGGAACGTTGTCCGTCGTGAATCCCATACCAAACGGTACCTAATGCAGCTTAGGCTCCCGATTGCCTGGCGTTGTCAGTCGCCGGTTCGGGTGCGGAATGCGTTCACGGCCGCTTCGATGGTCGGGTAGAAGTGCGTCGAATCGAACCTGTCGCCGACCCCGAATCGGATGAGTCGATCCTTGATCGGACCTTTCATCTCCGCGAATGCCAATCGAATTCCTTTGCCCTCCAAAAATGTATCCAGATCGACGAGTTCGTCGACGGCGGTCGTGTCGAGCCCGGTGATCGGCTCGGCGGCAATGACCACCCATTCGACCGGGTCGGGTGCCTTGGCGACGACGGAGCGAACGTACTCGTCGAAGATCTCGCCGTTCGCGAAAAACAGTGGTGCGTCAAATCTCACCAACACGAGGCCGGGGATGCGATGTCCGTCCGGGTGGCGTTCGACGTCGTGGAATCCCGCGGGTTCGCCCGTCTCGACGAGTTCGGTTCGATGTGGCTGCCATACCTGCGCGATGACCGCTACGAAGGAGAGTCCGATCGCAACAAGGATGCCTTGAAGCACCCCGACCAGGGCAACGCCCAGAAACGCCGCGACGGCGAGGCCGAATTCCACGGTGCTCATGCGCCACATGCGGACCATGCCGCCCACGTCGATCAGTGCACACGCGGCGACGATGACGACGGCGGCCAGTGTTGCATCGGGCAGATATGCCGTGAGTCCGGGAGCGACGAGGACAAACACCAGGACGGCGAGTGCTCCGACGACACCGGCCAATTGTGTATGCGCCCCACTCTGTTCGGCTACCGGCGTCCGTGATCCGCTCGCCGATATCGGAAATCCGCCGAACAGTCCGCCGGCCACGTTCGCGACACCGATCGCCTTCATCTCGGTACTGCCGTTCACGTCCTCGCCGTGGCGGGCGGCGAAGGTGCGCGAGAGAACGCCGGTGTCGGCGAAGGCAATCAGCGCGATACCTGCCGCCGGTCCGATCAGGTGCCCGACGTCCTGCCAGGTGACTCCACCGAGAGAGGGGAGGGGAAGTCCTTCCGGCAGTGCGCCGACCATGCCGATGTCATCGGTGAGACCGGCGGCGGCGGACAAGACTATTGCCGCGACGACGGCGACCAGCACACCGGGTACAACAGGTACCCAGAGCCGGAAGACCACAATGACAATGAGTGAACCCACGCCGATGACGGCAGCGAGGGGATCGACATCTCCACCGGCCAGAGCCTTTCCGATCTCACCGATTTCACCGAGGAGGCCGGACGCGTCGACGGAGAAACCGAGCAGCTTGGGAATCTGACCGATTACGACGACGAGCGCGATGGCGTTGAGGTAGCCGAGGCGGATCGGTTTCGAGAGGAGTTCGGTCACGAAACCCAGACGCAGGAATCCGCCGATCACCAGGATGAGCCCGACAAGAACGGCGAGAACTCCGGCTAGTGCAAGCGCGTTCTCCGAATCGCCGACCACCGCCAGCGGTATGACTGCGGCGGCGATGAGCGGTGCCAGCGACGAATCAGGTCCGAGTACAAGAATCTTCGACGGTCCGACTACCGCATACGCGAGCAACGGCACGATGGTTGCGTACAGACCGGCGTACGCGGGCAATCCGGCGGCCTCGGCGTAGCCCATCCCCGCCGGGATCAGCAGGGCCGTCAAGACGAGCCCTGCTGTGATGTCGGTTCGCAGCCATTCGCGGCGGTACCCGCGGGCAGTCGCGATCCCCGGTAGCCGACCTAGACCCTCCGTCCACGTCATCGTGTGATTGTCCCTCCCTCAGAGGAGTGACGGGCGCGCTCGGGGGCAACTGCAGTGGTCGCGGTGATGGCGACAGGTGTCGGTGAGAGGCGGCGGCGTCGGATCGCCTTTTCCAACTCGACGACAACCGGGATGATCAGCGACCAGCCTAGGCAGACGAGCCACTGGGCGCCGGTCAGTGAGGTTGTCATGAGGAGATCCTGGAGAACACCCGCCTCGACGGCAAATACGGTCACGACCGTGGGGATGGTCAAGATCTTGATGGCACCGAGAACCGGCGGAACAAGGCCGGACTCGGGATCACGCCGCATGGTCAACCCAGCGAATATCGAACCGAGAGAGAGCACTACGAATGCGGTGGTCATGGGGACATTCGCCTCAGTAGTGCTCATTTCGCCGGGCGCGAGAAGCATCGCTGCGAGTGTCACGGCAAATTGCAAGACGCCGTACGCGAGCCACTGAGCGACTGCGCTTCGATGTGCGATCGGCATCTTGGGATCGCGTGGCGGCTTGTTCATCAGATCCGGTGGCGGCGGGTCGAGCATGATCACGGCGACGGGGAACAGTGTGATGAAGAAGTGCTGGAACAGCACCATCAGCGGTGTCAGTGCCACACCCTCGTTGATGTTGAAGATGCTCGCAGCGAGGAAGAGGAGTACCAACGAGAAGAGTTTCGACATCTGGTAGCGGATGTACGAGACGATCTTCCCGTAGATGTTGCGGCCCAGGGTGATCGCGGTGATGAGGGTTCCGAAGTTGTCGTCGGTGAGCACCATCTTGCCCGCCTGTTTGGTTACCTCACTGCCCGAGCCCATGGCGACGCCGATATCGGCCTTCTTCAACGCGGCGGCGTCGTTGACAGCATCTCCGGTCATCGCGACCACGGCGCCACCGCTCTGCATGACATCGACCAAGCGAAGTTTGTCCTGCGGAGTGACTCGGCCGAACACGTGCAGGTTCGGCAACGCGGCCGAGAGTTCGTCATCGGTCATCGCTTGCAATTCGGCTCCGCCGACCGCGCCCGGGCCGAGTCCGAGTTCGGCACCGATCGCGGCGGCGGTGATGGCATGGTCGCCGGTGATCATGCGGACCTCGATGCCGGCCCGGTGTGCGGTTCGCATCGAATCGACCGCCTCCGGACGCAGCGGGTCGATGATGCCTGCCATACCGACAAACGTCAGGTCCTCGACAAAGGACATAGGGTCCGCCACGACAGCGTCTTCCCGTCTGTCGAGGCGTCTGACCGCGAATGCCAGCACCCGAAGACCCTTCTCGGACATGGACTGATTTGCTGCCGTGAGTTCGTCTCGGACTTCCTCGATCGGGACCTGCCGACGGCCGGGGAGAAAGGCCGAAGAACACCGAGCGAGGACGACATCGGGTCCGCCCTTGACCAATCCGACGAACTGACTTACGCCGTCGACTTCGAGATGGTGGTACGTGGCCATGAACTTGTACGCGGAATCGAACGGAACCGTCGCCACCCGCGGGTAGGTCCGTCTGGTGAGTGGTGCGTCGGCACCGATCTTTGCCGCGAGCACCACGAGTGCGGCCTCGGTCGGGTCGCCGACAACTTCCCCGGAATCGGAAACCGTTGCATCGCTGTCGAGACACAGTCCGTATGCGAGAAGGGTGAAGTCGGGCGGTGCCTCGCCGGCAACCTGCGTGATCCTTCCCGCTTTGGCGTAGCCTTCGCCGTCGACCGTGTACCAACGGCCGTGGACGTACAGCGATCGGACGGTCATCTGGTTCATGGTCAGCGTGCCGGTCTTGTCCGAGTTGATTGCACTGGTCGCGCCGAGAGTTTCGACGTCGGTCAGGTTCTTCACGACGGCCTTGGCGTCGGCCAGTTGACGGGCCCCGTAGGCCAGCATTGCCTGGACGAAGGTTGGCAGGCCGGTCGGAATCGCGGACACTCCCATCGCGATACCAAGGAGCAGAAGCGTTGTCAGGTCCTGACCACGAATGAGTCCGATGACGACGATGACGATCACGGCCGTCCACGCGATGATGCCGAGAAGTTTGGTGAGAGAGTCCAATTCTCGTTGCAGTGGCGACTTGCCAGGGGCGACGGCCGACAACATCGACGCGATCTGGCCGATCTGCGTCTGCATTCCGGTCTCGGTGACCACCATGGTCGCTGTGCCGCGGGTGACCGAGGTGTTCTGGAACACCAGATTGCTGCGGTCTCCGAGTGGAATATCCTCATTGCTCAGCGTTTTCGGGTCCTTCGGGATCGGCGCGCTTTCCCCGGTCAATGCGGCTTCCTGTGTCTCCAGGGTGGTCGAGGCGAGCAACCGCCCGTCGGCAGCGATGATGTCTCCTGCCTCGACTTGGACGACGTCACCCGGCACCAGTTCGGTAGCGTCGAGCTGAATCAGGTTCCCGTCACGAATGACCCGCGCTTGGGGTGTCTGCATCTTGGCGAGCGCGTCGACGCTGGCCCGTGCCTTCAACTCCTGTCGAGTTCCGAGGACGATGTTGAGCACGACGAGCACCGCCACCACGATCGCTGTCGGCACTTCACCGATGGCGATGCTGACCGCGGCCACGGCGACGAGCATCAAGTTCATCGGATCTTTCAGTTGCAACAGTGCGATCGACCACGTCGACGGCGGTGGCGTCGAGGTGATTTCGTTCGACCCGTAGCGTTGTCGACGTTGGTCGGCCTCACTCGATTGCAGTCCGCGCTGCTGGTCCGACTGCAGTACGGACACGACTGATTCGCCACTCTGCGCATGCCACGGCGTGGGGCTCATGACCGCACGTCCTTTCCTTGGCGATCGTCAATACCGGGTCGGAATCCAGTGAAGCGGTTGTTTGGGCGTCTGGTAGCCGTGGGCCTTCTGCCGTTTCGGCAGGGTGATGTCAGTGGATTGCACGGGCTCGTAGGGGATCTGACTCAAAATGTGACTGATGATGTTGAGTCGTCCGCGTTTCTTGTCGTCGTTGTTCGCGACATACCAGGGCGCCCAGCCGGTGTCGGTGAAGCGAAACATCTCATCGCGAGCACGCGAGTAGTCGTACCAATGACTGAACGACTTCAGATCGAGATTCGACAGCTTCCAGATCTTTCGAGGATCGTCGATCCGGCTTTGCAGACGTAAGAGCTGCTGTTCTTCGCTGACCTCGAGCCAGTACTTGAGCAGGATGACTCCCGATTCCACGATCGCGCGTTCGACGGTCGGAATGAGCTGGAGAAATTGATGAGCCTGTTCTTCGGTGCAAAAGCCCATCACTCGTTCGACTCCGGCACGGTTGTACCAACTTCGGTCGAAGATGACGATCTCGCCCGCCGCCGGGAGATGTGGGACGTAGCGCTGGACATACATCTGCGAATGCTCTCGCTCGGTCGGCGCCGGTAGAGCAACCACCCGGAACGCTCGTGGACTCACGCGTTCGGTGATGGCTTTGATTACTCCGCCCTTCCCCGCGGTATCTCGGCCTTCGAACACGATGCAGACCTTGGCGCCAGACGATTTGACCCACTCCTGCAAAGCCACGAGCTCACCGTGCATCGGCTTGAGTTCGTGGCGGTATACCTTGTTCTTCATCGGTTTTTCTGCGACGAGTGCCGCGTCGTCGTGAAGAATCCGAGCGTTCTTTCCCACTTCCACTCCTTGGAGACGTGAGCGCGCGGGGCATCGTCCGCTCGTATGTGTATGCCCCATATTCGGTCAACCTATTCTCTCCGGGATCGCGACTCGAATCGTGTTGTTTTCGAGCCCGTTTCGAGTCTTGACGGTGTCAGCGATCGGCGCGAGTATTAATTGATGACTGGCGACGAAGAGTTGCTCCACGTCGAGCGGGTGATCACTCGCCTGATTTCCCGGTATCCGAATGTTCCTCCACCGGAGATCGAAAACAGAGTGCGAACAATTCACCAACGTTTTGCGGGGTGTCGGATACGTGATTTCGTGCCTCTCCTTGTCGAAAAGG
This sequence comes from Rhodococcus sp. 5A-K4, assembly GCF_046097995.1. Taxonomy (NCBI): domain Bacteria; kingdom Bacillati; phylum Actinomycetota; class Actinomycetes; order Mycobacteriales; family Nocardiaceae; genus Rhodococcus; species Rhodococcus sp. 5A-K4. Next base: position 83,888 of record NZ_JBJURM010000017.1, on the reverse strand, counting down.
CGGCCAGACACGAGATCTCGAACCGGATGATCGTGATTCCGATAATGGATGAACGGTCCGCAGTGCTGAACCCTCTCGAACTGTAGCCGGAACGGACGTCGTCGGCGCATACTGAAATGACCTTGGACCAGGGAGTTTTGGCCGACTGCAGATTTCAGGCGCGGAATGTCAGCCTCCCGAACTCCTTATGTGTAAACCGAGTACAGGGAGCGTTGACATGGAAGGTTTCTGGGAATTCTTCTGGTTCATCTTCGTCTGCTTTGCCTTTGTGGCGTATTTGAGCGTGTTGTTCTCGATCATCACCGACTTGTTCCGTGATCACGAGACTTCGGGTTGGGCCAAGGCGTTGTGGATGATTTTCCTCTTCGTCATTCCATTCTTGTCCGCGATGATCTACGTGGTTGTCAAGAATGACGGAATGACTCGGCGGTCGATGGAGGCCGCTCAACAGCACATACACGCGCAGAGTGACTACATTCGAACCGTCGCCGGCAGGTCTCCGACTCAGCAGATTGCCGACGCCAGAGAGCTTCTCGACTCCGGCGCGATCAACGAAGAGGAATTCCAGGCAATCAAGGCAAAGGCGCTGGCGTAGTTTTTGTATCTTCTGCCCCAGGCCTGGCGTCGTCGGTTCCGGCGTCGTCAGGCCGGGCGTCCTGCGCGGCGGCGCGTGCGGGACGAACCAGCACTTCGAGAGCTACGAGTGCAACCAGCGCAATGATGACGATCCAACCCACGACCAGACCGGTGGGGTAGCGCCAGAAGAGCAGCAACAGTGCGGCGATGCCGATGATGGCGCAGCGCAGCGGAACACGAAGCTGATTGGCCCACCGCTCCACCTGATTCGGCGTACGGCCGCTTGAAGAATGCCGGACGAAGTCCAATGCCTGCCCGTAGCCTCGTCGAACGGCGATCGCCGACGACGACCCACCGACCAGGTAGGCCCCGAGCCCTATCACCACGCCGAGGACCGCGACCGCTCGCAGGCTCGTGCGCAGTGGTACCAGAACTGTGTCGATGACGGCAGTCGCGGCGTCTGGCGAGAGGATATCGGTGGGCACACTGTCGAGGTAGATTGCGCGTCCGATGAGAATTCCGATCGCGAGAACCAGCATTCCCAACGCAATCGACAGGCCGACCAGGGACAGTGCGCGGAGCCTGCGACCGGTTGGCGCAACGGCGACAGCGGCTGCCGCGCAAGCGATTCCCAACCACGGCAGCACCGCTGAGACCTTGTCGAGTGCCGAGACGGCTCGCTGAGCCTTCACCAGTTCGGGGGACTGGAAGAGAACAAATTCCTTGTCCACGGAGGGGATTTTGTCTGCGAAGGCGAAGCCGCGGTCGATCAAAGCTGCTTTGACCCTGTCGATGATCGTACTGAGCGAAATGCTGACGGTTCCGCTCTGATCGACTTCGACGGAATTGGGGCCGTAATCTCCGGTCATGACCGAGACCAGTGCGTTGTGCGCCGATCGGTTCGCTTGAATCCACAAGTCCTCGAACTGTTGTGACCGAACGAGCGAGCCCACCGTGTCATGAACAAAGCTCTTTGCCTGGCCGGCGATCACCGGTGCCAACCCCACTACGGCTTGATCCAGACGCGGCGCGTTGGCCGCAAGATTCGACACGTCGGTCAGTGCGGTGAGTGCGTCGGTGGTGAGCCCCTCGACGTCGACACGATCGAAGATCTCGTCGGTGATCTGATTCGTGATCTCGGCCTGAACGGCGGGGTTCTCGCCCAGTGGCGCGACCGTACTGACGTAGCGGTCCGTGTCGAGTATCTGACTACGGGTGAAGCGGGTGGTCACGGACAAGACGGCAAGGAGCGCGACCAACACCAGCAGTATCGCCACGGCAGTCCACCGCAGTCCGTGTCGAGGTGGCCGGGAGACTTGCTCGACGGTCGTTTCGCGGGCGCTGGGAGTCTGCTCGCGGAGCGTTGCAACCTCTTGCCGCAACCTGGATAGTTCGGCACGTTCGTCCTCCTGGAGTGGGCCGTCGTTCGTGCCGTTTGCCATCATGTTCCTCTCCGGAGGGAAACTGCTGCCGCACAGATGAAAACGCTGAATTCGATGGGTGGATCCGGAGTCGAGACCTCAGATCACGTCGGGATTCCATGTCGCGACAGCCCAGATGACGAATACGTCGAGCGCGATGATGGTGATCGACCACCACGGAGAGTGGGGTAGCCACAGGAAATTCGCGAGGATCGACAGCGAACAGAAGATTATCGCGCCTACCCGTGCCCACGTCGCGCCGGTGAAGAGCATGATTCCGACAGCGGTGACGAGCACGCCGAGTACGAGGTGAATCCATCCCCAGGAGGTGAGGTCGAATTGGTACGCGTATTCAGGGCCGACGACGGTCACATCGTCTTTGGATATCGCCGAGATGCCTTGGAGAATTTCGAGCACGCCGACGGTGACGAGAAGAACGGCTCCGCCCAGCGCGCTTCCTTTTGCCACACCTTGCTTGACCAGTGATTCCTCGGCCATGACCGCCCCTTGGTATCAAGTGCGAAATTGCCTGGCGTAACTCCGTATTGCGACTATTTACGGTGGTGAAGTATCCCGCCACGGGGCAAATCAAACATTGAGCGCTGGATATCCTCGCGATATTCGCTCGCCCACGAATCCGAGAGGATCTACCGTGACGGCATGGATGTGGAGGACGCAGGCATGACGCCGACGACTGCGCCGGTAACAATTCGGACGGATCGACTGGTGCTTCGTACCTACCGTCCCGGCGATCATCAGGACCTTCTCACCTTCTACGGGCGTAGCGACGTGTGCCGGTATTTGTTCAACGAACCCTGGAGCCCGGACGATGCGCGAGAGGCAGTGCAGACCAGAATGTCTCGCCGCGACCTGGCAGCGGGCGCGGTGGCTCTTGTTGTCGGATACGAGGGCCGGGTTGTCGGAAGCGTGAGTGCATGGCTAGTCGACGAATCAGGGGACGCTGTCGACACCGAGCGCACCGCCGAAGTCGGGTGGGCATTCTCGCCCGACTTCGGCGGCCGAGGATTCGCGACGGAAGCTGTGACCGCTCTGATCGACCTGGTCTTCGCGACACCCCGATTGCGCCGCGTGGTCGCGCAGATGGATGCGAGAAACGAATCCTCGGCGCGACTCGCGCGGCGAATCGGGTTGCGGCGAGAGGCGCATTTTCGGCAGAACGCGTGGATCAAGAACGAGTGGACCGACACTGTGGTTTTTGCAACGCTGCGCAGTGAGTGGCCTACAAGTCTCTGATCAGGAGGGCCGAGCTGCTACTTCGCAACCAGTTCGGTCAACTGGGGGACCAGCTCGTCAGTTGCCCATGGAACGCTCAAAACGCTGACGTACATGGTGGCGGCTGTCAGGCGATTGTCGGTGATCCACAAGTCCTTCCCGTTGGCGATAACCGGCCACCGTGCGAACAGGGTGTTGGCCAACGTGCTGTCGACTTCCGACTGATCGCTTGCCCATCCGAGATATACGTCGGTGTTTATCGTGTCGAGCTTTTCCATGCTGATGCCGAACAGGAACGAGTCGCCTGCAAAGTTCTTGGCACCGTTGACCACGTCGGGAGCAACTGTGAGCCCGAGGTTTTCGACGAACTTCACGCGCGGATCGTCCGGGCCGTAGATGGCGGTCTCGGTTTCGCCTTCGCGGATGTAGGACCCGAAGGCGAACGTGACTCCATTGAATTCAGGATGGCTGGTCTTCGACTCTTCCACCGTCTTTTCGACGGACTTGATCAAATCCGCGGTCTGGGCCGGGCGCCCCAAGGCCTTGCCGACATCGGTGGCGAGGTTTTGCCACGAACTCGGCTGGTACGGCTTGGTGTCGTAGGGGAGTGTCGGGGCGATCGAGCTCAGGCGCTGATAGTCCTGCTCGGAGAAACCGGAGTACGGGGCCAGAATCAGGTCGGGTGCGGCATTGAGGATTTGCTCGAACAGAAGCTCACCGCTGTCGGAGTAGTACGGCGCCGGTGTGGGCAGCGGCTGGCCCGACTTCTCGAGTTCCGCGCGCGTCCACGGGAGGAAGCCGTCGGCGTCGCCGGCCCACGAGTCCTTCTGCATTGCAATCGGAGTGACGCCAAGGGCGATGACAGTGTCGGCCGCTGCGGAATCGAGGGTGAGGATCCTGGTCGGTTCCTTGTCGATGGTGGTGCCGCCGAATGCGTGCTCGATCGTGACGGGGTATGCGCCGTCCTCGACAGCAGATGCCGACGAACTATTTTCCTGGGCGTCCGATGACGACTGCGTGCAGGCGGTCAGAGGCAGTGCGGCCGCCACCATCAGCGCAACGACAATTCGCCTCTTCCGTTGGGGACGAATTCTCTGACGGGCAGATCTGAACACGCGAAACTCCTCGGGATAGATCGGGGAAGTGCTTGCACGACTCAGCGCGGTACGCACATGAGAGCAGGCTTACCTAAGTGAATCTAGGGCGCGTGCGTGTAGCGAAGGGGCCAGCAGATGTCGACAACAGGTCAGGCTCGAGTCAGTTGACAGCGGCGAGCGCATTGCCAGGGGTGTAGCCGACCGTCTTACGAAAAGCAGCGATGAACGAGCTCGACGTCCCGTACCCGACTCGACGGCTGACGGCGTTCACACTCATCCCGGTCCCCAGCATGCCCAGCGCTGTACTCATGCGAACCAGAGTGCGCCATTGCGCAAAACTTAGCGCAAGTTCCGCGGCAAAAATCCGGGTGACCGTGCGTCGGCTGAGGTTGAGAACGTGCGCCCACTGGTCGAGTGACCGATCGTCGGCGGGATCCGACAACACTTTGTCGACGAGTTGTCGAAGCCGGGGATCGCGGGGGATCGGTACGTCGAAGTGAGGTGCCGATGCCGGGGTGAGGAGATCGACACAGACCTGCTGTGCCCGAAGGCGTTGTTCTGCAGGCATTCCGGTATGGGCGAGGTGTATCAGCAGTACCCGGGCTGCCTCACTCAACGTCACGATGCACGGTTCGTTCCAGGCGGGAGTCCACAACTCGGGGGTGAAGAGAGTGGCGCGGAATGCGACGTGGGGATTGGCCTGACCTTCGTGGAGGACCCCGCGAGGGATCCACAGGCCGACGCCGGGCGTGACGGTCCAGAGTTGATTGTCGATGATCATGTTGACGACACCGCGGTCGGACCAGATGAGTTCGTGCTCGGCATGAGCGTGCTGTGGCCACTGGGTGATGTGGTCGGTCTCGACGATGTACGTCGTCAGTTGGAACGGCGCCGGGACGGCGCGCGCCATCGGAGTGTGGCGGTCGGAATCCGACAGGTGGAGGCCACCGTCGATTTCACGAAGGGCAGGGATCGGCACCGCGGACTACCTCCAAAGCAAAGTTAGGTAAACCTTACACCTTGTTTGCTGGGCTCAGTGGCCCGCACCGAGTTCGATGAGAAGCACGCCTGCCGCGATAAGGCCGATCCCCACGATCATGAGCTTGGTCAGCGGTTCGCGAAAGAGAATGCGGGATGCGATTGCCGTCAGCGCCACCCCGCAAGCAGTCCAGATGCCGTACGCAACGCCGATTGTCAGGCCCGCGTCGAGTGCGAGCGTGAGGAAAGCGAAAGCGGCGAGGTACCCCACGGTGACAACCGCGAGCCATCGTTTGTCGCTGCCGTCCTGCGACGCCATCCGTAGTGACAACGTCGCGGTGACCTCGGAAATAATTGCAGCGATCAGAAATACGAAAGTCATGCCGGGTCCGCCGGCCCGCTGTCGGCAGCAACCTGGGAACCGAGTTCAACGCAGAGGACTCCGCCGATGACCAGGGCAATGCCGACGCCCATCGTGGCTGTCAGGGGGTCGCCGAAAAGGAAAGTCGCGAACACCGCGGTCAGGACAACTCCGGTTGCGCCCCAGATTCCGTATGCAACACCGAGTCCCATGCCCTCCCGCAGGACGAACGACAACGCGGTGAATGCTGCGAGATATCCGCCGACGACCACGACGTACCAGGCGGGGTGATCGAGGGCCGCGCGCAGAGACAGAGTCGCAGACACCTCGGTCAGGATCGCGGTGATCAACAGGAGCCATTTCTTCACGGTTCGGATTCTGTCAGGCTCCACCGATTCCGGTCGCGCACTACGGTTGAGACATGACGTGCGTGCTGCTCGGCGGAATCCGCCAAGGTGACATCCGCCACGATGTGTCCGGTGGCGATATAACCGCGACGCCGATTCTCGACTGGGGCCACGATGACGTGGCTCGCCTCTACGAGGACATTGCAGAAGGTGCGATCCAGTCGGCGCAGGAGTTCCTGGTGTCGGCGCATCGCAGCGTCGCTGCAAATATTCGGCCGGTGTACGGCCTCGACGACCGGCAACCCGTCTCGGTGACATTGAGCCGAGGACGCGGATCCTGCAGTCAGAGACTGGCTATCGTCGAAGCGTTGGCTCGCCGCCGAGGTATCGCCACCCGAGTTCGCGGTCTCGTACTTCGTGGGGAGTTCTGGTACCCGAGATTTCGGCGTCTACATGCGGTGATTCCGAAGTCAGTGCTGCTGGCGTGGCCGGAATTTCTGGTCGACGGACGCTGGCAGGACATCTCCGAGATCGTTTCACCTGCGGTGGTCTCAGCGCTCGAACCGTTCACGAATACCGGCGAGGAGACACTGTTCGACGCGATCGGACGCGCTCCGATCAGTTGGGGCAAATCAATTTCGTGCGATTGCTTGGACTTCTCCGAATTCGTCGACCGTGATCTGGGCACCTTCGAATCTCGCGACAAGCTCTTCGAGGAATTCGGACAGACGATGTCGACCCCCATCAGAATTCTCGTCGATCCGGTTTTCCGGAACTGGAGTGCATCCGGCTGACGCGCGACGCGAGGTCTAGGCTGTTCTGCATGTCTGTGCGTACCCCATTGGTCCCTGGAACCGTCTCTCCCGTCCTCGCTGTGCCCTCGAAGATCGAGCGGCCCGAGTACGCGTGGAAGCCGACCGCCAAAGAGGGCAACGAGCCCTGGGTTCAGACGCCGGAGACGATCGAGGCGATGCGCATCGCCAGCAAGATCGCTGCCGGCGCGCTGCAGGAAGCCGGCAAGGCTGTCGCTCCCGGTGTCACGACCGACGAGCTCGACCGCATCGCACACGAGTTCATGCTCGACCACGGCGCATACCCGTCGACGTTGGGCTACAAGAGCTTTCCCAAGTCGTGCTGCACGTCTCTCAACGAGGTGATCTGCCACGGAATCCCCGACTCGACCGTGATCCAGGACGGAGACATCGTCAATATCGACGTCACCGCATACATCAACGGAGTGCACGGGGACACCAATGCGACGTTCCTCGCCGGTGACGTGTCCGAAGAGAACCGCTTGCTCGTCGAGCGCACACACGAGGCAACGATGCGGGCCATCAAAGCCGTCAAGCCCGGCCGCGCGCTCAACGTGATCGGACGCGTCATCGAGTCCTACGCCCATCGGTTCGGGTACGGCGTCGTCCGGGACTTCACCGGACACGGAATCGGCGAGACCTTCCACAACGGCCTCGTGATCCTGCACTACGACGAGCCCGCGGTCGAGACGATCATCGAACCGGGCATGGTCTTCACTATCGAACCGATGATCAACCTCGGTGGTATCGACTACGAGATCTGGGAGGACGGCTGGACCGTCGTCACCAAGGACCGTAAGTGGACGGCGCAGTTCGAGCACACCTTGGTGGTCACCGAGACCGGTGCAGAGATTCTCACCCTGCCTTGAGTTCGGCGATGCGCGGCGCTCTGCTGGTAGCCGGCACTACTTCCGACGCAGGCAAGAGCGTTCTGGTAGCCGGATTGTGTCGCATGTTGGCGCGTCGAGGCGTCCGAGTGGCGCCGTTCAAGGCACAGAACATGTCGAACAACTCCGTGGTCACGCTGGACGGCGGAGAGATCGGCCGTGCGCAGGCACTTCAGGCGCGGGCATGCGGTCTGGAGCCGAGTGTTCGATTCAATCCCGTGCTGCTCAAGCCGGGGAGTGATCGCACTTCGCAACTGGTCGTTCGGGGCAAGGCGATGACCACGGTGGGTGCTCGCGATTACATGCAGCATCGGCAGTGGCTTCGCGCCGTCGTGGCCGAAGATCTCGAATCGCTTCGATCCGAGTTCGACGTCGTGATCTGTGAAGGCGCCGGTTCACCGGCCGAAATCAACTTGCGCGCAACGGATCTTGCCAACATGGGATTGGCTGAGGCTGCGCAGATTCCGGTCGTCGTCGTCGGTGACATCGATCGCGGCGGCGTCCTGGCCCATCTGTTCGGGACCGTTGCTGTGCTCTCGCCGAGCGACCAGGCATTGATCGCGGGATTTGTGATCAACAAATTCCGCGGTGACGTTGCACTGTTGGAACCCGGACTGGATCAACTGCGCAGCCTCACCGGTCGACCCACTCTCGGAGTGATCCCGTTTGCCGACGATCTTTGGCTCGACGCCGAGGATTCGCTTGGCGTCACCGGCAACGCCCCGGTAGGGCGCCCTGGCCCACCCGTCGGTTCGGCCTGGCTCACCGTTGCTGCGGTTCGGCTCCCGCGTATCTCCAACTCGACGGATGTCGAGGCGCTGGCATGTGAACCGGGCGTGGCAGTTTCGTGGGTGACCGATCCGTCGCGGATCCGCGACGCAGACCTCGTGGTGATCCCCGGTAGTAAGTCCACCGTGAGTGACCTCGAGTGGTTGCGGAGTACCGGCCTGGCTGACGAGATCATCGCCCGAGCGGGCCGCGGGCAGGCAGTGCTGGGAGTCTGCGGCGGATACCAGATGCTGGGTAATTCGATCGTCGACGAGGTCGAATCAGGATCAGGGATCACCGCAGGACTCGGTCTGCTGGACCTCGACATCGAATTCGCTTCGGACAAAGTGCTGGCGCAGGTAACCGGTTCCGCCGACGGTATCTCGTTGTCGGGGTACGAGATTCATCACGGACGCGTCGTGCACAACGGGGACCGTCCATTGCTGGCGGACTCGGGCGGTGTGCCGGAAGGCAGTGTGCGAGGGTCTGTTCGAGGGACACACTGGCATGGTCTCCTGGAGAGTGACGACTTTCGGCGCAGCCTGCTGCGTGAGATCGCGGTTCCCGGTTTTGTTGCTGCACCCGACACCTCGGTTGCCGCGGTGCGAGAACAACAACTCGACCTTCTCGCTGATCTCGTCGAGCAGCACCTCGATCAGGATCTACTCGAGAAACTGATCAACGGTGGGGCGCCTGTCGGGCTTCCCGTCATTGCCTCCGCACTCGAAGCCTGAGAGCGCTCCCGCGGGCGTCGGCGTGCACGCGGTAGAATAGCCAGGCCTCACTCCCGCGACGGCTCCCTAGTAGGAGTGTGCGCGATGACAGATCAATTCGACGGCTTGCTTACCGACTTCAGTGACGAGGTGCTGGTCGACTCGGCAATGCTCGGCGATCATGCGGCCTTCGACGTCATCGTTCGCCGATACGGCCCGCACTTGTATCGATTTGCCCGTCGACTCGTCACCAGTGAGAGTGACGTCGACGACATCGTCCAGGAAACCTGCGTTGCCGCCTGGCGCCAACTTCCGGGGTTTCAGCGGCGCTCGAGCATCAAGACCTGGTTGTTCGCGATCTGTTCTCGCAAGATCTCGGATGTCCATCGAAAAGTCGGCTCCTGCGCCGCCGATGTGGACGGACTTCGGGACGAAGTCGATACTCGATTGCGCGATCCGAGCGAGGAAGTATGCGGCACAGCATTTCTCGACGCTCTTGAAGCCGAACTCGATCGTCTACCGCTGCGTCAGCGCGCCGCCTGGGTCTTGCGGGAAGTGGAGGGCATGACGTATCCACAGATCGCAGTTGTCCTGGAACTGAGTCCGGACGCGGTTCGTGGCCAACACACTCGGGCGAGGCGGAATCTGGGTCTCGCGCTCGACCGATGGCGATGACGACTCGGCGGTTTGCCGGGTTCTGTCACCGAACTCACTCTCCTGACGGCTCGGGTAGCTGGAAGAATGCTTCGTCGTGGATACCGCTTTCGACCCCAGAGGCTTCGACCCGAGAACCGAGGATTCGGTGCCGTCGGTAATGCCGGACGATGCGACGGCAACGGGTGCTGACGTCGCCGTCGAGGCTGCGGAAACTCGGCTGACTGCAAGCGCGGTCCGGGAGTTGCTGGCAGCGCTCGGAGGAAGTATCGGCGACGAGGACGAACTCGTGGTTTTGCTCCAGCGCGCCGTCGAAATCGCGAACGACGCCATCGAGGGCGCCGACAGCATCGGCGTCACCATCGATCTGGCCGGGCAGACCTACACCGCCGTTCATACCGATTCGCGGACTCTGCGTGTCGACATCGAGCAGTACGACGCCGGCGACGGACCATGTCTGCACGCCGCTCGAACCGGTGAAACCGTTGTCGTCGATGCCGAGACCAGCGCGGAACGCTGGCCGCGGTTCGCGGCGGCGGCGAAGGACGAAGGGATCAAGTCCTTTCTCGCGGCGCCGCTCTTCACGCCGGATCAGCGACTGGGTTCGTTCAACCTGTACGGACGCGCCTCAGCGGCATTCGACCGCGTCGACGCGGATGTCATGGAGATTCTCACGACAACGGTCTCACGCGCGATCGGCGACTTCTCTCGTTTCAAGTCCGCCAAGGCGGTGGCTGATGCCTTGCAACGTGCGCTCGAGACCCGGGCGCCGATCGAACAGGCCAAAGGCATGCTGATGGCCATCCATCGGATCGACGCCGACACCGCATTTCACATGCTGCGCAAGCAGTCTCAGACGACGAATACCCGGTTGCGCGACGTGGCGGCCGAGATCGTCGAGACGTATTCGGCGCCGCCTACCGCTGTCTAGTTCGAGGGGGACCGACGTACAGCCTCGAGCGCGACGACGACGCCCGCGGCGACAACCACGTGCATCAGCGCGAGCATGACCGTGCTGGCGGCGTCGAAGTCCGCGGCAATGGTCAAAGCGATGGTGCCGAGCGCCACGACTGCACCCACGATCTGGGCGATGCGGATGATCGGCTCCCACTTCAGTGAGATCAACATTGCGACCGACAAACCGACCAGCAGTGGCACCACCGTCAATGTGATGACCCCACCAGGCGCGACGCTCGCCGGCTTTCCCTGATCTGTCATCTCGAAGGATCCGCCCAATGCGAGGCCGATCAACCACAGGATCAGATTGACGACGAGAGCAATTACCGTGGCGCCGAGTACGGCACGTGGCTTGGTGACGTGGAGGTTGTGTGCGGTTGACGTGATTGCAGACATGGTGTTCTCCCGGCTCGATGCGATGGTCTTGTGACGTCGCTCTTGGTGAATAGACCCGCCGGCGGGCAGAAACTCATCGCTGAGGTTGACTATTGCCCGTCGACGACGGGCACTGCGGTGCCGGTGACCGAGATACCGCCGTCGACTGGGATGTCGACCTCGAGCACACTGGGACGCCCGACGTGTCGGCCCTGGTGGATGGTGATCCGCCGCGGAGTGGCCGGGTTCGAGTTTGCGCAGGTAACCGCCGGTCGACGCCGCTGCGGACCCGGTTGCAGGATCCTCGACGATGTTTCCCACCGGAAACAGATTTCGGGCTTCGAAGGTGTTGTCGTCGAGGGGGTGCAGGATTGTCACCGTGCCGGCCCACCCCTGCGCGTCCATCAGGGTTCTCATCGCTACGGGATCGAAGGTGAACTCGTCGAATGTCGACTGATCACGAAGTACGACGATCGGGTGAGTGTTGCCGGCGTACGAAAGCATTGCGGGATACCGCGCGTCGAGCGCAGACGAATCGACGCCGATGAGCCCGAGCAGCGCTGTCAGCACAGCATGATCGATCGGCGAGACCGACGGTTCGACGCTGATGAAGGTCGCGGTCGACCTTCCGTCCTCGTCGGTCGCCGTGTCGATGGATACCGGTCCGATCGGTGTTTCGAATGTGAAGGTTCCGTCGCCGTCTCGCTCGGTGAGAGCGATGGCCGTCGCAATAGTGGCATGACCGCAGAACGGTACTTCGGCGATAGGGGAGAAGTACCGGATCCGGCTGTGGCGCGGGTTGCCTCCGAGTTCCGGTTCGATGAGGAACGCCGTCTCGGCATACCCGACTTCGGCTGCAACGGATTGTAATTCGGGGTCGTCGAGCCCGCGGGCGTCGAGCAGCACGCCGGCGGGATTACCGCCGGCCGGATCCGAACTGAACGCAGTCAGTCGGAGGATGTCGTGAGAAGTTGCCATGTCGACCATCTTTGTCCGCTGTCGTCCATCGGGGGAAGAGACATCGCGCGATTGCGGTCCGCGATCTTCGAACTGGACTGCCTCCGGAACAAACCGGCCGCATGGCGTCGTTGGTGCAGATATGAGCAATGACACAGACACCGCCGAAGCGTTGTTCGCACTCGTGGCCCAGGGAAAACAAGGCGTGCTGGCAACCGTCAAGCGTGACGGCCGCCCACAGTTGTCCAACATCATTTACCGCTGGGACGGCGAGTCGAAGACGGCTTCAGTGTCCATCACAGCCGATCGCGCCAAGAGTAAAAATGCGATCCGCGATCCGCGGGTTTCCCTTCACGTCAGCGCGCCCGACTTCTGGAGCTACGCCGTGATCGAAGGACTTGCCATGGTGACACCCGTCGCGGCCGATCCTCACGACGAAGTGTCTGACGCACTGGTCGAGCTGTACCGGGACATCAGCGGCCAGGATCATCCCGATTGGGAGGAGTACCGCGAAGCGATGGTTGCGGAGCGTCGACAGATCCTCACGGTGCGCGCTGATCACGTCTACGGAATGACGAGGCTCCCCAAGCCGTCCGGTACCTGAACTGCGTTCGTTCAGGTAGGGAGATAACGTTACGAGTTAATATGTAATGGTGAAAACCGAGTCTCCCGCCCGTATCGGACGACCACGCGACCCAGGCAAGGACGAGGCTGTGCTGCTTGCAGCTCGCACACTGCTGGCCGAAGTCGGGTACCAGCAGACGACCATTTCGGCGATTGCCAGGACTGCCGGTGTCAATACGCCGGCCATCTACCGTCGCTGGCCGTCACGGGAAGCCCTGATCGAAGAAGCAGTGCATGGACCAGGCGGACATCCGTTGCCTCGGTCGACCGGTGATTTGCGGGTGGATCTGACGACGTGGGTGCACATCTTCCTGGTTCGCGCTGCCCGACCCGCGGCGCGGGCCGGAGTTCCTGGCCTGCTTGCCGATTCGCGGACGGTGGAGGCGCGACAACGTCTGTTGGCTATCGGTGCACCGGTTCGTGCAGCGTTTCAGGATCTGCTGGACGACGCGGTGAGGCGTGGTGAGATCCCGGCAGGTGCGGATGCGATGTTCTTGTTCGACCTGCTGGCCGGGACGACGACAATGCAGGGGTTGACCCGTGGGCTCGAGGGTCAGGACGGCTTTGTAGATGCCCTCGCACGATCTCTGTACGTCCTGGCTGCGCATCCGGCCGATGCCGTCGGGACGGAAACGGTGGGGCAATGATCTCGGTTTCGGTGGACGGCGGCGTTGCCGTCGTGACCCTCGACAGGCCTGACAAACGGAATGCCTTCAACAAGCACATGGGTCGAGACTTGGGGCAGGCGTACCGAAAGCTCGACGAAGACGATTCCGTTCGCGTGATCGTGCTGACCGGTGCGCCACCAGCATTCTGCGCGGGTGCAGATCTGGGCGACGGCGCCGGCACCTTCGATTCACCTGACGGCGAGCAGTTTTCGTCATCACCGGTGGATCCGCCGGCGTTCGAGTTGCGAAAGCCGGTCATCGCAGCGGTGAACGGACATGCGATCGGAATCGGCCTCACCATCGCGATGCAGGCCGATATCAGAATCTTTGCAGCTGACGCCAAGTATGCAATTCCGCAGGTTCGCCTCGGTGTGTTGCCGGATGCGATGGCGCATTGGACGGTTCCGCGCGTCGCCGGAATGGCTGTGGCTGCCGACATCCTTTTGACTGGAAGGACGTTCGACGGAGCCGAGGCAATCGCGCTCGGGTTGGGTAGCCGTTGCCTGCCCGCTGACGAAGTGCTTTCGGCGGCGTTGGTGATCGCCCGAGACATTGCGACGAACACTGCACCGATGTCGGTGGCACTCTCGAAGCGACTGCTCTGGCAGAGCCAGAGCAGCAGCTGTCGACCAGAGACGGTGGCGGCCATCGAAACGGACCTGCATCTACGCGTCATGGGGAAGCCGGACGCGGTGGAAGGTGTTCGTGCATTCATGGAACGGCGCACGCCTGTGTGGGTTTCGCGCTTGTCCGCCGAGTGGCAGGAAATCCCGTCGGTATGATTCGGGAGCCTTGCGGAAAATCACACGCGGACGACTACGCGTCTAGCAGCAACTGTTCGAGACGATGTTTGCAGAACGCGGTGATATCCGTATGTTCGCCGAGTTGGAGATGCGTGGACAGGCGCAGGAGCGGAACAGCGAGCAGAACTGCAGCGAGTACCTCGTTGAACAAAAGGTTCTCGACCCTCCAGCCGGTCAGTTCCTCGTAGCGGGCAATGGTCTCTTCTCGGCTGGGAGTGCCTGGCAAAGGTGTGTGCCCCTCGAATTCGCTACACGCCCAATCGAGAAACAACAGCCAGGCGAGGTCGGCCTCGTGATCGCCGAGGTAGGCCATCTCCCAATCGAGAACCCCGGCGATCGACTGGTCCGGGCCGTAGAGGATGTTCGACATCCGGGCATCGCCCCAGCACAGTGTCACATGTTCGGGTTGGTAGATGTTCTCCCTCAGCCAGGCCAGTGCTTTGTCGAATATCGGCGGTAGGTCCGGCGATGCCCAACGAACGGCCCAGTCGAGGTAGTTCACCGCCTGTTCGACCGGATGGGTGCCGAACTTGGGGTAGGAGAGGAATCCGAGCTCGAGCTTGTCCAGGTCCAAGCGATGAATCTGCGCAATCGTCTCGACGCATCCCCACCACATCTTCGCTCGGCCTGCCTCATCGGCTTCGAAGTAGGTTCCGGCACTGTGATACGACGGAAAGTCGCTGGGCGCCTCGGCATTACCGATGCGGTCCATGACGTAATAGGGGCTGCCGAGTGGGTTGTCGCCGCTGTCGATCCACCGAACGTGGGGGACTGCGAGGTCGGACTTCGCGAGCCTTTGTGTCACGAGGAACTGGCGGCGGAGATCGTAATCGGGGAACAGCGAAACCTCCGGTGGACGCCGGAAAACAAAACCACTCGACTCGCCAGTGGCGCCATCGAGGTCGAACAGGTATGTCTCCGTCGAGAATCCGCGTTCGGTGCGCTTGAAATTGACGATCTTGGCGCCTCGAGTACCCGGAATATGCTCCCGGACAAGTGGTTCAAGGGCGGGTGCGATGTCTTCTGCGGCTGTTCGGTCAGTCATTGTTCGTACCTGTCCGGGTGTTGCTCCAATCGGTGTACCCGTAGCGGGGATTCACGCCCATGAAGACCATTTCCACGAGCCCGTATCCGACTTTGTCTCCCATGCGGACCTCGCACAGTGTCTCGCTGAGCATGCTCACCTGCCGGATTTCATCGAGGTTCGTGATGTCGACGGTGAAGCTGTCGCTGAAGTCCTTGCCGCGGTACATGCCGGAGGCGTACCCCCGGTACTCGTCGTAACCGGCCAGTCCGGGCCAGAAATCGCACACTGGATTCACCTCGATCACGTCGGTGGTCCGGTCCGCTCGGTGCACGGTGAAAGTGCCGGATTCGACCACCCGCATGTCGTCACGGAATTTCAGGTCGTGCTCGACGTCGATGATCGGTAGCGCGTCCTTGCCGGAACCGATCGGGAAGAGCACCTCGCCCTCGAACTGCCAGCGCGCGCCGGTACTGGTTTCGCGCTGCGCGAAATGCACTACCTCGTCGTCGAATTGGAATATCCCCATGTAATAGAGGACTCCGTCCGGAACCTCGGACGGCTGCAGGTTCGCGCCCTCGGACAGACTGCCGCCGCCACCGCCGTGTCGTACGCCCCACGAGTGATCGCGGCCGAACCACCAGTTGTCGGGATCGATGTCGATGCGGGTGCCGTCGATTTCGATCCAACCCGTGATGGTGCCGTTCTGGTAGAAGCGTCGGGCGTCTTCGCGAACGCGGCCGCGCGTGCGATGGAACGCTGCCGTCTGTTCGTACACCGGGAAGTCGCCGTGGAAGTCGAGTTGCAGGCTCAATCCGTGTTCGTTTGCGTCGACCGTGGAACGTACCTGGCGGAGTGGTTCGACGATTTCATAGGTGTACGGCCCCACACTCCACGCTGCCAGTCCTCCGGTCTGAGGGTTCAACTCGGTGGACAGGCGCACCACGCGGGCTTCCTCACCCTTGCGCGTCACCATCGCGTAGGCGTCGAGGACGTTGCGGTTCGGGTATTTGGCCAGTCCCGTCATGATGCTGATCTCGCCCGTTTTGTCGAAGCCGTACATCACGATGCGTTCGGTCCAGCGCAGGTCACTTTGGGAGACGTGGTCGAGTGTCGTCGGGAGTTGATGAATGAGTAGTTCGTCGTGCGGTGTGATCACAGTCGGTCCTTGTGTCGACGGAGTGGGGTGTTCACAATCTATTACGGAGCGCTACGCAACGTAATGGTTTTCGGCGAAACCGGTCGGGTACTGTCCGCAGTTGTGGACGAACGCAGAGATCGACGTATCGGCACCGTCGGAGTGGGGCGCCCTCGAGATCCGCAGGTGGACGACGCCATCCTCACCGCCGCCCGCGAGTTGCTGGCGGAGCAGGGTTACCAGAAGACCACGATCACAGCCATCGCGCGACGGGCTCAACTGGGCACCGCGGCAATCTATCGGCGCTGGGCGACCAAGGAATCCATCATCGAGGATGCGGTCTTCGGAATGCAGGATGCGGCGCTACCGGTGACCACGTCGAATTTGCGTGACGACATGCAAGCCTGGACGAGATGGTTCCTTGCGAGAGTTGCCGAACCGGCAACGCGCGCAGCGATTCCCGGCCTGCTGTCGGCCTACCATCAAGAAGACGGCGCCTACGAACAACTGGTTCGGAGATCGGAAGACCCGGCCCGGCTCGCACTCGCCGAGCGCGTGCGTGTCGAATTTCCCGAGCGGTCCGACGCGGAAATCGTGTCGACCGCCGATGTGGCCTTCGACATTCTCGTTGCAACCACCATCGTGCGGGGCCTCACGAGTGGCCTCGCGGACGGTGACGCGTTCTGCACGCGCACTGCGGACGCACTGGTTCTGCTGGTTACGTCGACGGGAACCGAGATCAGCCGGCAGTGAGGGGCTGACCGAGGCGCTTCCTCCGGTCAGACGCTCGGTGCTTCGCCCACTCCCCACCTCGAGCGAACGGTACGTCCGTCGCCTCAGATGCGCCGAAAGCCACTTTCGCTCAGGGGAGAGGCGGTGCAGAGCGAACAAATCGGACTCGCCGGCGGTGGTGAGAATGTATGAGTGGTCATACTTCTGTCGACTCCAGGGTCCTCCACAGTGTGGATCGCGTACCGTTTCCAGACATGGAATTGACTCGAGTAGCGGTGGGCAGTGGTTCGTGCACCGTTCGGATCGACGGGCCGGTCAGCAAGCATGCGGTACTCCTGCTCCCCGGCAAGGGCGACCCCGTCGACTTGTACGACGATGTGTGTGAGCGACTGCACCATTCGGATCTGCGGACCGTCGCGGTGGAATCGATCGAGAATCTCGACGAGACCTCGGCAGTGGTACTTCTGGACGAGTTGAACATCGCCTGGGTGAACCTGGTCGGTCACCGGGAGGGCGCCGATCTCGCGTGGCTGTTGGCTGCACGTCAGTTCGGCCGCTTCGCGAGTTTGATCGCCGTGGACCGTGGACATCCGTCGGCCAGCGATATTGCCGGCGTACCGCCGGTCGAGGTTCCGACCACCGTAGTCGTGGGCAGTGGAGGTCGGGCCATCGCCGACGCCAGCGGTCGTTTCGTGTACTCCGACTTCCGCGTGACGGAACTTCCGGGTGTCGACGACGTCGTCAAGTCGGCACCGGCCGAACTCGCAACCGAGATCGTGCTGCGTACCAGCCCCTGGTGAAACTCTGACCTACGAAAAGGCGGGCACTCCCACTGTGCGGAGTGCCCGCCTTTTCGGCGTCATTAGGGCTGCGGGGCTCAGATGTCGAGGCCGAGCAGCGCGTTCTCGACCACTTCGGCCAGGGCCGGGTGGATCCAGTACTGGCCGCGTGCCATGTCCTGAGCTGACAAACCAAAGCTCATCGCCTGAATGAGCGGCTGGATGACGGTCGGAGCCTGCGTACCCATGACGTGGGCACCCAGGATGCGTCCGGTGCCGCGCTCGGCGATCACCTTGCAGATGTCTTCCTGATCCTCCATCGCCCAGCCGTACGCGACGTCGCCGTATGCCTGCACCTTGACGGTGATGTCGAGTCCGGCGTCGCGAGCCTGCTTCTCCGTCATTCCGACGTCGGCGATCTGCGGGTCGGTGAACACGGCTGCCGGCACGAAGCGGTGATCGGTGCTGCGAAGCCCGGACGTGTCCTTCCAAGCGTCCTGGAGCAGGTTGTGCTGAACAACGCGCGCTTCATGGTTGGCGACGTGCTTGAGCTGGTACGGCGACGAGACGTCACCGAGTGCGAAGACGCCCTCGGCGGTGGTGCGTTGGTATTCGTCGACCACGATCGAGCCCTTGTCGTCGAGTTCGACGCCGGCCTTGTCGAGACCGAGTAGATCGCCGTTGGGCTGGCGGCCCACTGCTACGAGAAGGACGTCACCGGAAACGACTGTGCCGTTTGCCAGTTCGACGGCGATGTTGTCGCCGTCGCCGCGTACCGACGTGAGGGGGGAGCCCAGATGGACGTCCCACTTCTGTTCGGCCAACTCGGTGAAGCGCTCGGAGATCTCGTCGTCGAGGTGCCGCAGCAGTCTCTGGCTGCGACCGATGATCGAAACGCGAGAACCCAACGCGGAGAACACGTGTGCGAACTCGGTGGCGATGAATCCGGAGCCGACGATCACCAGGTGCTCGGGAAGTTCGGGCAGTCGCATGATGTCTTCGTTGGTGTAGTACTTCACACCACTCGACGCGATCTCGTCCGGGATGATCGGACGCGAACCGGCTGCGATGACCACCTGGTCGGCGGTGATCGTCTCTCCGGTTCCGGTGTCGATCGTCTTGTCGCCGGTGAACGTGGCGTGGCCGCGGTAGACGGTGGTGTTGGGACTGTCTTCGCTGCGGTACCGCTCACCACCTGCAGAAATGGGATCGATGCGGCCGAAGACACGCTTGACGATGTCGGACCAACGGACGCCGTCGAGCGTGGCGTCGACGCCGTACTTCTCGGCAGTGGTGATGGTGCGTGCCACCTCGGCGGCGTAGACGAACATCTTGGTCGGGATACACCCGACATTGAGACACGTTCCGCCGAAGGTGCCCTCTTCGAGGATTGCGATCTTCTTGCCGTCGAACCGCTCGTCGGGCAGCGAGTTTCCGGATCCGCTGCCGATGATTGCAAGGTCGTAGTGCGTCACTGCGCGATCTCCTGTGTGTTGCTTGCTGTGCTTGCCGAACTTTCTGCGGCCTGAGTGAGGTGGCCGTCGAGCCACTCCAGCCACAGGTCGAGTTCGGAAAAGGCTGTGGCCAAGGGCTTCTCGGTCGAAAGAAACACGTCGTGACGGGCGCCGTCGATCGGGACGATGGTGGTGCGATCGCCTAGGCAACCCGCCCAGCGTGCGATCTGCTTGACGTCGAGAACGGAATCGGCGAGGTCGACGCTCGGGTTGTACGCCTTGGCGAACTGCGACTTCTTCGAGCGCAGAATCAGCGCAGGCACTCCGATGTCGAGGCCGCGGTGAAGTTTCGCGTGACCCGCTCGGACGGCCCGCATCCAGCCGAAGGTGACGGGGCAGCCGGCCAGCGGCTTCCAGTCGAGGTTGTAGTCCCACACTCCGTTTGCCGAAACATGAAGGCTGGAACCGTAAGTCGGTAGTCCGGTTCCCGGGATCACCGTCTTCGCCGATACCCGTCCGAGGGCGTCGATCGCGGTGGTTCCCACGTTACGCACCACCGAGGGGCCCTGAAGATCGAACCAGGGACTGTTGAGCACCAGCCCGCAGATTCCGGCGCCGTCGCTGCCACCGGGCTTGCGCTGCAAACGGTTCAGCCACAGCGGGACGATCAGACCGCCGGTCGAGTGCGCCATGAGCAGCACCTCGCTCCCGTCGGTCTCGCTGCGGACGATGCGCAGCGCCTCGTTCAGTTCGGCGTCGTAGAGCGCAAGGTCGGAGACGTAGTGCGCCGTGTGTCCCGGCTTGAGGGATCGCCCGCACTTGCGCAAGTCGAGTGCGAAGAATGCGTAGCCCTGCTCGGCAAAATGCTCGGCCAGGTGCTTCTGGAAGAAGTAGTCGGTGAATCCGTGCACGTACAAGACGGCACGACGTGTCTTCACCGCCTCCTTCCGCGGTTGATAGCGGACCAGTGTTGCGTCCACCTCGCCTTCGCCGTCCGGATCCGTTCCGAGCGGGATCGTCAGCTGCTGATATCCGTCACCGAGGACGTCTGGAACCCAAGTAGTCACAAATCACAATCTAATCGTCGTTTCGGGTGCGCGTTGTAGAGCACAATTGGGGGTGGTGAACCGCGCGAGTACGCACGGGTAACCTATTCGGCGTAACACAGCAGGCGGATGCGCGCACGGCTAATGACAAGGAAGTCGATTCTCCAGTGTCGAATCAGAACGCGGTAGAGACGAAGACGGATGTAGTGCTCGTGGGCGCAGGCATCATGAGCGCCACGCTGGGTGCATTGTTGCGCCAGCTGCAGCCCGATTGGTCGATCTCGACCTTCGAGCGGCTCGATGCCGTTGCAGCCGAGAGCAGCGACCCCTGGAACAACGCGGGAACCGGTCACTCCGCCCTGTGTGAGCTCAATTACACCCCGGAGAACTCCGACGGCACGGTCGACATCAAGAAGGCCGTCAACGTCAACGAGCAGTTCCAGGTGTCCCGCCAGTTCTGGGCACACGCGGTCGAGCAGGGCGTCCTGACCCAGCCCAAGGAATTCATCAACCCCATCCCACACGTGAGCTTCGTTCACGGTGAGGCCAACGCCAAGTACTTGCGTGCTCGCTACGACGCACTTGCCGGCCACACGCTCTTCCGCGGCATGGAATACATCGACGATCCGGCCGAGTTCAGCAAGCGTTTGCCACTCATGGCCAAGGGACGCGACTTCTCGGATCCCATCGCCCTGAACTGGAGCCAAGACGGCACCGACGTCGATTTCGGAGCGCTCACCAAGCAGCTCATCGGCTACATCGGTAAGACCGGCGGCAAGATGTACTTCGGCCACGAGGTCACCAACCTGACCCAGAACTCGGACAAGTCCTGGACCGTCAAGGTCACCAACCGTCGCACCGGCGAAAAGCGCACCGTTCGCTCGCGCTTCGTGTTCGTCGGTGCCGGTGGCGGCGCCCTGCACCTGCTGCAGAAGTCGGGCATCAAGGAAGCCAAGGGCTTCGGCGGCTTCCCGGTCAGCGGCGCTTTCCTGCGCTGCACCAACCCCGAACTCATCGACCAGCACAGCGCCAAGGTCTACGGCAAGGCTGCTGTCGGCGCCCCGCCCATGTCGGTGCCTCACCTCGACACCCGTGTCATCGGCAACAAGCCGGGTCTGCTGTTCGGCCCGTACGCCGGTTGGTCGCCGAAGTTCCTCAAGCAGGGTCGCGTCACGGACCTGCCCGGCTCGGTCAAGCCGAACAACATCCTCTCGATGCTCGGCGTCGGTGTCAGCGAGCTCGGCCTGGTCAAGTACCTGGTCAGCGAGCTCGCCAAGAACGAAGCCGGTCGCATCTGGGATCTGCGTGAATTCGCGCCCAAGGCGCAGGCGCAGGACTGGGAACTCATCACCGCCGGCCAGCGTGTCCAGGTGATCCGCCGGGCCAAGGGCAAGGGTGGTGTTCTCGAATTCGGCACCGCTGTGGTCGCCGCTGAGGACGGTTCCATCGCCGGCCTGCTCGGTGCTTCGCCTGGTGCGTCGACGGCCGTTCCGGCGATGCTGGACGTGCTCGAGCGTTGCTTCCCGACCGAGTTCCAGGGTTGGAAGGGCAAGCTTCGCGAGATGGTTCCGTCCATCGGCGTCAAACTCACTGACAACGAGGGCCTGTTCAACCAGGTCTGGGATTGGTCCTCGAAGGTTCTCGAGCTCGATTCTGCCGGTGCTTCCGAATCGGCTCCGGTCGCGGATACCGCCGCGACTGTGTGATAGTCCAACCCATGACGGCAACAGCAGCTTTGAAGCGTTCATGGGCACTCGACCTCGACAACAAGACCTTCTACGAGTTGTTGAAGCTTCGAGTGGAGGTCTTTGTCGTCGAGCAGGCCTGCCCGTATCCCGAGTTGGACGGGCGGGACCTGCTGACGGAAACCCGCCACTTCTGGCTCGAGCAGGACGGCCAGGTGGTGTGCACACTCCGTCTGCTCGAAGAGCACGACGACGGAAACAAGAGTTTCCGAATCGGGCGTCTCTGCACGTCGCGTCAGGCTCGCGGCCAGGGCCACACGACCCGCCTCCTGCAGGCCGCACTTGCCGAGGTCGGCGAAGCGCCGTGTCGGATCAACGCCCAGACCTACCTGGTCGAGATGTACGCCAAGCACGGATTCAAGGCTGACGGCGAAGAGTTCATCGAAGACGGCATCCCGCACACCCCGATGCGCCGTGGCGGGGGAGAGCCTTTCGTGGCTGTCAGCTAGTTTGTCGGAGATTTGACCCTGGTCGGCTCGTGGAAAAGCGAGCCGACTAGGGTTTTTTCGATACCGAATGTTCGCGGGGAAGTCCTGTTCGATCCAGGCGCGGTCCCGCCACTGTGAAAGATCTCTCCTCTACCGACTGACCGGGAGATCTCAGCCAGGTTGCCGCGACATTCGAGTGCAGCCAAATTCTCGGCGAGGAAACCGAGAGGTGGAGGGATATCGACGTGCGAAGTGAAGAAGATCGACCAGTGGCGGGCTTCCCGTTCAGTGCTGTGGTCGGCCAGGATCAATTGCGGTTGGCGCTGATTCTGTGTGCTGTGCATCCGGGGATCGGTGGAGTCCTGGTCCGCGGTGAGAAGGGAACTGCCAAGTCGACGGTCGTGCGCGCGCTGACTGCGCTGCTGCCCGCGGTCGACGACGCCGGAACGACACGACCGGCCCGCTTGGTGGAACTGCCCGTCGGCGCCACCGAGGACCGAGTGATCGGGTCCATCGACCTCGAGAAGGTTCTCCGCGACGGTGAGCGCGCTTTCCAACCTGGACTGCTCGCCGCGGCTCACCAGGGAGTTCTGTACGTCGACGAGGTGAATCTGCTTCACGACCACCTGGTCGACGTGCTTCTCGACGCCGCGGCGATGGGTCGCGTTCACATCGAGCGTGACGGAATCTCCCATTCGCACCCGGCTAAATTCGTACTCGTCGGCACGATGAATCCCGAAGAGGGAGAACTGCGTCCGCAGCTGTTGGACCGTTTCGGACTGGCGGTCGATGTCGCAGCTTCCCGCGACGTCGACGTACGCATGGAAGTGGTGCGTCGCCGGCTCGACTACGAGCGCGACCCCGAGGCGTTTGTCGCTCGGTACGAATCCGCCGATGAGGAGCTCGCGGCCGAAATCCGCACGGCGCGTGAGAAACTGGACTCGGTCGAGCTGAGCAACCGCGAGCTGCGTCGAATCGCCTCACTGTGTGCGTCGTTCGACGTCGACGGTATGCGCGCGGACCTGGTGCTGGCGCGCACCGCGACCGCCCACGCTGCCTGGCGAGGCGACAGTGAGGTCACTGCGGAGGACGTGCGAGTGGCTGCGGAACTGACGCTGCCGCACCGCCGCCGCCGCGATCCGTTCGACGAGCCCGGCTTGGATCAGCAGCAGTTGGACGATGCACTCGAGCAGGCCGATCAGGACGCCCAGTCGCAGGTAGAGGACGACGCGCGCGACGGAGAGCCCGAACCTCCCGAGAATCCCGAAGACCGTGGCCCTGACGAAGACCGTGGCCCGGAAGATGGTGGCCCCGAAGAGGGCGGTCCTGACGACGAGGGTCCGGACGACGACGGCCCGGAAGACCCTGACGGACCTGGTGGGGGAGTACGCGCTACCGATCGCCCCTCGGCGCCACCGGCCGGCGAATTCAAGGCCAAGCTCCTCGAGGTTCCTGGTGTCGGCGAAGGTGCACCGGGACGCCGCTCGCGGTCCATGTCGCCGCGTGGACGAGTCGTGCGGTCCACGCGGGAACGTGGCCACGGATTGCATCTGACGAGCACGGTCTTCGCCGCAGCCGAGTCTCAAGTTGCCCGTGGTCGCACTGCTGGACGGCTGCGGCTGGCACCTGCTGATCTCCGCGGCGCGATTCGTGAAGGGCGAGAAGGCAATCTGATCGTCTTCGTTGTCGACGCGTCGGGGTCGATGGCAGCACGCGACCGCCTCTCCGCGGTCACCGGTGCGGTTGTCTCGTTGCTCCGCGACGCCTATCAGCGCCGCGACAAGGTCGCGGTCATCACTGTCCGTGGTCGTGAAGCAGAGCTCGTACTGCCGCCGACCTCTTCGGTGGACATCGCCGTCCGTCGCCTGCAGTCGATGCGTACCGGCGGCAAATCCCCACTCGCAGAGGGATTCCTGCGTGCTCGCGAAGTGGTTCTGCGTGAACGGCTTCGTGACCCGCAGCGCCGCGCCCTCGTCGTCACGCTCACCGACGGCCGGGCTACCGGAGGCAAGGACGCGCTGCACCGCGCCCGCGTCGCCGCGCATCTTCTTGCCGACGCGTCCGTCGCTTCCATCGTCGTCGACTGCGAGACCGGCCTCGTGCGTCTGGGGCTGGCAGCCGAGTTGGCCCGAGAACTACGTGGCGGTTACGTCCGCCTTGCCGAATTGTCAGCGCAGCAGGTCGCGGGTGTCGTCCGCGCCGCAGCCTAGATCCCAGCTCAGGAGTTCACGATGCCCAAGGGTGTTCCCGAGACAGTTCCCGACGACGGTCTGACCACGCGTCAGCGTCGTAACGCGCCGGTACTTGCCGTGCACACCGGCCCGGGAAAGGGTAAGTCCACCGCCGCTTTCGGCATGGCGCTGCGTGCCTGGAATCAGGGGTTCGACATCGGCGTGTTCCAGTTCGTGAAGAGCGCCAAGTGGAAGGTCGGCGAGGAAGCCGCGTTCCGCGCGCTCGGAAACCTGCATGACGAAACCGGCGTCGGTGGGCCGGTGCAGTGGCACAAGATGGGCGAAGGTTGGTCATGGACACGCAAGGCCGGTAGCGAGGAAGATCATGCTGCTGCCGCTGCGGAGGGTTGGCAGGAGATCGCGAGAAGGCTTGCAGGCGAGGAGCATCGATTCTATGTCCTCGACGAGTTCACGTACCCGCTCAAGTGGGGTTGGGTGGACGTGGACGAGGTGGTGCAGACACTGCGCGATCGCCCAGGCAACCAGCATGTCGTCATCACGGGGCGTGATGCCCCGCAGGCACTGATCGACGCCGCCGACCTCGTGACCGAGATGACGAAGATCAAGCACCCGATGGATGCCGGCCGAAAGGGTCAACGGGGCATCGAATGGTAAGTCCTTCCACTCCGGCCGTGGTGATCGCCGCTCCTGCCTCGGGTAGCGGAAAGACCACGGTGGCAACGGGATTGATCGGCGCGCTGCGACGGTCCGGAAGCAGCGTTGCACCCTTCAAAGTGGGGCCGGACTACATCGACCCGGGTTATCACGGACTCGCGGCAGGGCGGCCCGGACGCAACCTCGACACTGTTCTGGTCGGCCCGGATCGCATCGGACCGCTCTACCGGCATGGAACCGCCGGCTGTGACATCGCCGTGGTCGAAGGCGTCATGGGTCTGTTCGACGGAAAGATCGACGAGGCCAACTCGCAGCCGTCGGCGGAGGGATCGACGGCGCAGGTCGCGTCGATCCTCGGTTCGCCGGTAATCCTCGTGATCGACGCCCGTGGGCACAGTCAGAGTCTGGCCGCCGTACTCCACGGCTTCGCGACCTACGACGCAGGTGTGCGCATCGGCGGCGTCATTCTCAATCGCGTCGGGAGCGCTCGTCACGAGCAGGTGTTGCGTCATGCGTGCGACAAGGTCGGCGTCGCAGTGCTCGGAGTTGTGCCACGGTTGACGGAACTAGAAGTTCCCTCCCGGCACCTCGGTCTGATTCCGGCGGCCGAGCACGGCGCCGCCGCTGTGGCCGCAGTGGACGCGATGTCCGACTTGATTGCCTCGCACGTCGAACTGGATGCTGTTCGTGCACTGGCCGCCTCGAACGTGGGTGCAGCTGCATGGGATCCGGTTGCCGAGGTCGGCGCACATGCCGAGTCTCGTCCCGTGGTTGCCATGGCGGGCGGCCCTGCCTTCACCTTCGGCTATGCCGAGCACCGTGAACTCCTGACTGCTGCCGGCGCGGACGTGCAGGTGTTCGACCCGTTGCGGGACGAGCTTCCCGCGGGAACTGCTGCTCTTGTCCTTCCTGGCGGGTTCCCGGAAGAGCATGCGGTGGACCTCGCGGCCAATACCGTTCTGCTGCAGCAGGTTCGTGACCTGGCGGACGGCGGCGCACCGATCCACGCCGAGTGTGCCGGTCTGCTCTACCTCGCTCGCAGCTTGGACGGTCACAGCATGGCCGGTGTTGTCGGGGTGGATGCCACATTCGGGAAACGCCTGACCCTCGGGTACCGCGAAGCAGTGGCGATCAGCGACTCCACCCTCTTCGACGCAGGCTCCCGCGTCACCGGTCACGAGTTCCACCGAACGTCTCTCGTCTCGGCAGACGCGGACGGTTGCGGAAGTGCGTGGGGATGGCGGCCCTGGGACGGCGGCAGTGTCCGCGAAGGATTTGTTCGCGGCGGCGTCCACGCGTCGTATCTCCACACTCATCCGGTGGGGCAGCCCCAATCGATCGCGAAGTTCGTCGATGCCGCACGGGGATGACCTCTGTATAGGCGTTGGATTCACGACGAGCGCCACCGCGAAGGACATCGTCGCTGCGGTGAACGCGGTGCTGCAGGAGCGAGCGAGGATCGTGGTCCTCGCCACTGCGACCGGCAAGGCGGCGTCTGCAGCTCTGCTCGCTGCCGCCGATGAACTGAACGTCCCGATTGTGAGTTTCGACCCGGACGTACTTGGGCGAGTTCAGGTTCCGTCACCGTCGACTCGCGTCGAGCACGCGATCGGGACGGCAAGCGTCGCGGAAGCGGCGGCGATCCTCGCTTCCGGGGGCGGGCCGCTCCTAGTGGCCAAGACTGCCAGGGATGGAGTGACCGTGGCGGCGGCCCGTAAAGTTCCCTCCAGCTTGAACAATTCTGACGACGAAACGGAGTGCGAGTGAGCGAGTCCACCGCAGACGAGACCAACTACTTGGTCGGCCTCAACCTGACCGATCGACGCGTGGTCGTGTTCGGTGGCGGCACTGTGGCTCAGCGCCGACTCGGACTGCTGGTCGCCTCTGGTGCCCGTGTTCACGTCATCAGTCGCGCGTTCACTCCAGCCGTCGAAGGTATGGCCACGGCCGGGCAGATCACGGTCGAAGAGCGCCCGTACGCCGACGGCGACCTCGAAGGTGCGTGGTATGCCATCGCCTCGACCGACGAGCCGGAAACCAATGCAGCGATCGTCGCCGAAGCGGAGCGTCGCCACATCTTCTGCGTGCGCGCCGACAACGCGAAGCACGGCACCGCGGTAACTCCCGCCAGCGCCGAGTACGACGGTATGAGTATCGGAATTCTTGCCGGCGGCGATCACCGTCGTTCGGCAGCAGTCCGCACCGCGGTCGTCGAAGGTCTTCAGTCGGGCGTGCTCGCCGATACGGCCGAGCCGGCCGCTGCGGGCGTTGCTCTCGTCGGTGGTGGCCCCGGTGACCCCGACCTGATCACCGTGCGCGGACGCCGTTTGCTCGCACGCGCTGACGTCGTCGTGGCCGACAGATTGGCTCCGCCGGAGTTGCTCGCCGAACTGGGTCCCGACGTCGAGGTGATCGACGCCGCGAAGATCCCGTACGGCCGTGCCATGGCTCAGGAGGCCATCAACGCCGCGCTGATCGACAACGCGAAGGCAGGCAAGTTCGTGGTCCGCCTCAAGGGCGGGGACCCGTACGTCTTCGGGCGGGGATACGAAGAACTCGAAGCGTGTGCCGCTGCCGGCGTTCCCGTGACCGTAGTGCCCGGAATCACGAGCGCGATCTCGGTCCCGTCGGCCGCGGGCATCCCGGTGACCCACCGCGGTGTCACCCACGAGTTCGTCGTCGTCAGTGGGCACGTGGCTCCGGATCATCCGGATTCGCTGGTCGACTGGTCGGCACTGGCCAAGTTGCGCGGCACGATCGTGCTGCTCATGGCGGTCGAGCGCATCGATCAGTTCGCCAAGGTACTCGTCGACGGTGGACGCCCGGCAACCACGCCGGTCACCGTCATCCAAGAGGGCACGCTGCGCACTCAGCGTGAACTTCGGGCCGATCTGGCGACCGTTGCTCAGCGCGTCAAAGACGAGGAGATCAAGCCTCCGGCGATCATCGTGATCGGGCCGGTCGCGGGCTTTTCCGTCGACGCTGGGTAACGTGAAGTCTTGTGTCTGATTCCCCAACATCTGAAACCGCTTCGGCGAATGCCCCGGTAGCCACTCGAGTCATCGGGCTCGCCATCATCGTCCTGAGTGGTTTGCAGATGATGGTGGTGCTCGACGGCACCGTCGCGAACCTCGCGCTGGCGCCATTGCAGGCAGACCTCGGGCTGAGCGACAGTGGTCGTAATTGGGTGTTGACCTCGTACGCGCTTGCGTTCGGTGGGCTCATGCTCCTCGGCGGTCGCCTCGGTGACGCGTACGGGCGCAAGAAGATGTTCATCGCGGGAGTCTCGCTGTTCACGGTGGCGTCGTTGCTCTGTGGTCTCGCCCTGAACGAGGGCATGTTGATCGCAGCGCGGGCGCTTCAAGGTGTCGGCGCAGCCGTAGCGTCGCCCACCGCCTTCGCACTTGTTGCCACGACTTTCGCCGCGGGTCCGGCTCGTAATCAGGCCATCGCGATTTTTGCCGCCATGACGGGCGTCGGATCGATCGCCGGTCTGATCATCGGCGGCGCATTGACCGAGGTGTCGTGGCGTCTGATCTTCCTCATCAACGTCCCGATCGGCATCGCGCTCGTCGGCATGGCGTTCCGCGCCCTTCGCGAGACGAATCAGACGCGTCTGGCTTTGGATGTCCCCGGCGCGATCCTCGCGACCCTCGGTTGTACCGGTGTTGTTTTTGCTCTCACCGAAGGCCCGGAAATGGGATGGGGGAGTATCGCCGTCATCGGTGCATTGGCGGCCGGATTGGTCGCCCTCGCCGCCTTCCTCTTCGTCGAGCGAACTGCGGACAACCCGCTCTTGCCCTTCTCGTTGTTCGCCGATCGCAACCGTGTCGCGACGTTCCTCGCCATCTTCTTCGTCGGTGGCGCGATGTTCAGCATGACGGCCTTCGTCGCACTGTTCGTGCAGGACATCATGCAGTATTCGCCGTTGCGTGCCGGTATCGCGTTCATTCCGTTCGCGTTCGGATTGGGCGCCGCCGCGTCGGTTGCTTCCAAGCTCGCCGTGAAGGTTCAACCCCGTTGGCTGGTCCTCACCGGCGTCGTGATCATGATCGTCGGACTCCTCTACGGATCTACTCTCGATTCCGATTCCACCTACCTCGCCAACTTGTTCGTGCCCGTGATCGGGATCGGATTCGGTATCGGCCTCGCGATGGTGCCCTTGCCACTGTGCGCGATCGCCGGTGTGCCGGAGACCGAGATCGGCCCGCTGACGGCCATCGCTCAGGTTGCCCAGACGCTCGGTGGACCTCTGGCGCTGTCGGTGATCGGTGCGATGGCGACGTCGAAGACGCTCTCGCTCGGCGGTACTTCGGGTAAGGCAGCGGACATGAATCCGGCGCAATTGATCGCACTCGGAGAGGGATACACCTTCGCGCTCGTGGGCTGCGCGGTCTGCGCGGTGTTCGCCGGTATCGCGGCGCTGTGCATCAGGTTCACACCTTCGCAGGTAGCCCAGGCACAGGCTGCGGAGAAGGCAGCTCAGGGAATCGCCTGATCAGTCCTGTTTTTCCGCTTCGCTAGCCGATACGATCGTTGCAGGACGTGCCGAGAGTCTCGACGAATCGGGGTGCCGTGATGCGGATCGCGGACATATTGCGAAACAAGGGCAACAGCATCGTCACGATCGACGCCCACACGACGGTCAACGGGTTGCTGTGCGATCTTGCCCGCCACAACATCGGAGCCATGGTGGTGGTCGACGACGACGCGGTGGTCGGCATCATCTCCGAACGCGATGTCGTTCGACGCCTGCACGAGCGTGGCCCGGACCTTCTCGGGATCCAGGTGTCCGAGGTCATGACCGCTCTGATGTACACGTGCGTTCCGGCAGACGCAGTGGACAGCATTGCCGCGATCATGACCGAGCGTCGAATCCGGCATCTGCCGGTGATCGAGGACGGCAACCTCCTCGGCATCGTCAGTATCGGTGACGTGGTGAAGAGCCGCATCGACGAGCTCAAGAGCGAACGCGATCAGCTCGAGTCGTACATCGATCAGGGCTGATCGATAGGTTGTCGCACGGTGACTACTCTCGTGTGATGGCCGCATTCCAGGAATCCACAGCAGACACGGTCACCATCGTGGCCGGCCTCGAGAGCACCTTCGCCGACGAACTCGGCGCTCTGACGGTGCCGTGGCAAGGTGCTGCCGCGCCCGACCCGCAGTTGCTCGTGCTGAACGAGCAGCTGGCTGCGTCGTTGAGATTGGACGTAGAAGCGCTGCGAAGTGTGGACGGGATCGGCGTCCTGTCCGGTTCGACGGTGCCGGTCGGGGCCACACCGGTGGCGATGGCATATGCGGGTCATCAGTTCGGTGGGTACGCGCCAATTCTCGGGGACGGTCGGGCGTTGTTACTCGGCGAACTCGTCAGCAGTGACGGGCAGCGAGTGGACTTGCATCTGAAGGGCTCTGGGCGCACCCCGTTCTCTCGGGGCGGCGACGGGTATGCGGTCGTAGGGCCGATGCTGCGCGAATATCTCGTCAGCGAGGCGATGAATGCCCTCGGTGTCCCCACTACGCGCGCGCTGTCGGTGGTGGCGACGGGCCGAGACGTTCGCCGCAACGGCGCAGAACCCGGTGCCGTGCTTGCACGGATCGCGTCGAGTCACCTACGCGTTGGGACCTTCGAGTTCGCGGCCCGGCAGGGCGAGGTATTGCAGCCGCTCACCGATTACGCGATTGCCCGGCACTACCCGGAGCTGACCGAACTTCCGGCAACGGGTACACACAATCGCTACCTGAAGTTCCTCGAGGCGGTGGTCGAGGCGCAGGCATCACTGGTGGCGAGGTGGATGCTCATCGGTTTCGTGCACGGGGTCATGAACACCGACAACACGACAATTTCGGGGGAGACCATCGATTACGGTCCGTGCGCCTTCCTCGACGCGTTCGATCCGGCGGCAGTGTTCAGCTCGATCGACCACGGGGGCCGCTATGCATTCGGCAATCAGCCCGCTGTACTGAAGTGGAACCTGGCGCGCTTGGCAGAAACACTGTTGCCACTGATCGATTCCACACCCGACGAAGCAATTTCCGCGGCGTCAGCAGTTCTCGAGACCTTCGACGAGCGCTACGAGGGTCACTACGCGGCCGGTCTCGCGGCAAAGCTCGGTCTGGCCCAGCCGTTTGTCGATCGGGCGCTCGTCGACGATCTGCTGACGTTGTTGGCGGAACACGGTGCTGATTGGACGGGCAGTTTCCGCGCTCTCGCCGACGAATTGCGCGGAAATTCGGTGCCTCTCGACAACCTCATGCCACGGGAGCACATCGCGCCCTGGTTGCAGCGGTGGCAGGGAGCCCTGACCGAAAACGGACACGGGGCCGCGGAGACCGCGAGCGCGATGGATCGCGTCAACCCGCTGTACATTCCGCGTAATCATCGGCTCGACGCTGCCCTGCGCGCCGCGACCGACGGCGACCTCGCTCCCTTCGAGAAGCTGCTGGAGGTGGTCACGCATCCCTTCGACCGACGCGACGAGTGGGCTGACTACACCGAGGCGGCTCCGCAGTCTTTCAGCGAAACATTCCAAACCTTCTGTGGCACTTGACAGACGAAGCCATCAATCCGTCAGGATGATCAATTCACGCTCCGACGCGATTTCGACGCGCAAGCCCGCCTTCGACGCCACCCGCGCAACACCCTTGATGTCGGTCGGTTCGCCGCGCGAGACCACCAGCGCACGGGCGAGCAGACCTTTGTGGTGCTTGTTGAAGTGACTGACGACAGTGCGGGTGCCGTCCGGCTTCTCGGTGAGGACCGTTGCGATCAGTGCGTCCGGAACCGGTCCGAGGTCTTGGTAGGTGCCGGACCGTAGATCGATGACAAGGCCGTCGGCTTCGGCCGCCAAGGCCTTCGGCAACTCCGGCTTCCACAGTGAGCGGAGCGTGCCCATCCCGGGCAGCTTGGACCCGCCGGAAAGGCGGTAGGCGGGGATCAGATCTCCCGCACGGACTGCACCGAACAGAGCGGAGCCGATCGCGATCCGATCGAGAGCCTTGGCCTTCTGGGCGCGGGTGAACGACTTGGCGTCGAGGGCGTCGAAGAGCACCCCGGTGTAGCGCTGCAGCGCGGGCCGCGTCGCGGACACCCACAGCTTGGCGTTGCGTTCCACTTCGTCTGCTTGCGTCGGACCGAGCCCGAGCGCTTCGCACGACGCCTCGACGTCAGCGGCCAGATCGACCAGCGTCTGAACCAGCAATTCGCGCGTTTCGGTCAGCTGTGGCATCGACAGTTCGGCCAGATCGAGGGGCGCATCCTTGCCGCCGTCGGACTTGGTTTCTGAGGGAGGCAGCAGTACAAGCACGCTGTAACCGTACCGAGGCCCGCTCGGCCGACTGCGGCGACTATCCTTACACCTCGTGATTACCCGTCTGTCCCACCTGTTCCTGCGTACCCTGCGTGACGATCCCTCGGACGCCGAAGTTGCCAGCCACAAATTGCTGGTTCGTGCCGGCTACGTGCGTCGTATCGCTCCAGGCGTCTACTCGTGGTTGCCGCTGGGATTGCGGGTGCTGCGCGAGGTTGAGCGTGTTGTCCGCGAAGAAATGAATGCCATTGGTGGGCAGGAAATTCTGCTGCCTGCTCTGCTCCCGCGCGATCCGTACGAGGCGTCGAACCGCTGGACCGAGTACGGCCCCAACCTGTTCCGCCTCAAGGACCGCAAGGGCAACGACTACATGCTCGGCCCGACCCACGAGGAGCTCTTTGCTCTGACGGTCAAGGGTGAGTACAACTCCTACAAGGACTTCCCGGTCACCCTGTACCAGGTGCAGACCAAGTACCGCGACGAAGAGCGTCCGCGTGCGGGCATTCTGCGTGGTCGCGAGTTCCTCATGAAGGATTCGTACTCCTTCGACCTCAGCGACGAAGGTCTGACGGAGTCGTACCAGGCGCACCGCGGTGCCTACGAGAAGATCTTCACGCGTCTGGGCGTCAAGTACGTCATCGTCTCGGCCACCTCCGGTGCGATGGGCGGCAGCGCGTCCGAGGAGTTCCTTGCCGAGAGCGAGATCGGCGAAGACACCTACGTACGCTGCCTCGAATCCGGCTACGCCGCCAACGTCGAGGCCGTCAAGACTGTTGTTCCCGACTCGATTCCGTTCGACGGGCTGCCCGAAGCGAAGGTGTACGACACCGCGAACACACCCACCATCGACACCCTCGTGGACTGGGCGAACGGTGCCGACCTCGGCTGCACGATCACCGCCGCCGACACTCTCAAGAACATCATGGTCAAGACCCGCCTGCCCGGCGGCGAGTGGGAACTGCTCGGTATCGGCATCCCCGGCGACCGTGAGGTCGACGAAAAGCGCCTCGAAGCTTCGCTGGAGCCGGCCGAGTTCGTGATGATCACCGAGACCGACTTCAAGAACAACCCGTTCCTGGCCAAGGGTTACATCGGCCCGAAGGCTCTGCGGGCCAACGGCGTTCGCTACCTTGTCGATCCGCGCGTCGTCGACGGCACCAGCTGGATCACCGGCGCCGACGAAGACGGCAAGCACGTGGTCGGCCTCGTTGCCGGTCGCGACTTCACCCCTGACGGAACCATCGAAGCCGCCGAGGTTCGTGACGGCGACGCCTCTCCCGACGGAGCCGGCACGCTGGTCTCGGCTCGCGGTATCGAGATCGGGCACGTCTTCCAGCTCGGCCGCAAGTACACCGACGTCTTCACCGTCGACGTCCTCGCCGAGAACGGCAAGCCCGTCCGCCCGACCATGGGTTCGTACGGCGTCGGCGTCTCGCGTCTGGTGGCCGTCATTGCCGAGCAGCACCATGACGAGAAGGGTCTGCGCTGGCCTGCCGAGGTTTCACCGGCCGACGTCTACCTCGTCATCGCGAACAAGGACGAGACCGCGCGCGAAGGCGCCGAAGGCCTCGCCGCGCAACTCGACCGTGCCGGCCTCGAAGTGATTCTCGACGACCGTAAGGCGTCGCCTGGCGTGAAGTTCAAGGACTCCGAGCTGATCGGTGTTCCGCTGATCGTTGTCGTCGGCCGTGGTTGGGCCGACGGCAAGGTCGAGATTCGCGACCGCTTCACCGGCGAGAGCCGTGAGATCGACGCCGACTCGGCGATCGAGGAGATCATCAGCGCAGTTCGCGGCTGATTCGAATAGTCGTCAGGGCCGCCGCAGCCACCTTCCGAGGTGTCTGCGGCGGCCCTTCTTTTCTGCCACAATCGTGGCTATGGAACGCGAACCGGATTGGGCAGAAGTCGACGGCTATCTCGTTTCCACGTTGGTAGGTGAAGATCCGGTTCTCGACGCGGCACTCGCCGCCAACTCCGAGGCCGGTCTCCCGCCCATCGACGTGGCGCCGAACCAGGGCAAGCTCCTCAACCTTCTGGCGCGAATGTGCTTGGCGCGCAATGTCCTCGAGATCGGAACGCTCGGCGGATACAGCACGATCTGGCTCGCTCGCGCGGTCGGCCCCTCGGGCCAGGTCATCACGCTGGAATTCGATCCCACTCATGCGGATGTCGCTCGGGCGAATATCGAGCGCGCCGGCTTGGCTGACCGTGTCGACGTCCGCGTCGGGGCGGCGCTCGACAGCCTCCCGTCGATCGCGAAGGAAGAGTTGGGACCTTTCGACTTGGTCTTCATCGACGCCGACAAGGAGAACAACACCGAGTACGTGCGGTGGGCGTTGGCCCTTTCGCATCCCGGAACCGTCATCATCGTGGACAACGTGGTGCGTGGGGGACATGTGTCCAACCCGGATATCGACGACGAGCGCGTCAAAGCGAGTCGAGCGGTGTTGGAGATGATCGCGGCCGAGCCGAAACTCGACGGCACCGCCATTCAAACCGTGGGTTCGAAGGGGTGGGACGGGTTTGCCGTTGCAGTAGTGAACGAGTGAGCGCAGACTCGAAGCGGTGAGGATGCTGGGGGCAGCAAAGGCGGCATGGCGATGGGTGCGCAGTGCTCCCGGTACCTATGTCTGGTTGCTTGCCCTGCTGTTCACCACGCTGTTCCTGCGGCATCTGCCTGACAATGTCGAGGAGCGTTTTCTCGGCAAGCGCTCGACCAATCTGCATCACCTGGCCGAAGACCCGCTACGAGTCCTGTTCTCGAGTGCCTTCTGGCTCGAAGGTGGCGGTTGGTTGGGATACCTGGTTCTCTTCACCATCTTTCATGCAACGGCTGAGCGTTGGCTCGGGACGTGGCGGTGGCTGTGTGTTGTCGCCATCGCCCACGTCGGAGCCACGTACATCAGCGAAGGTGTTCTGTACGAAGGTATTCGGCACGGATACGTGGCGGAGTCGGCGGTCAACACTCTCGACGTGGGAGTGAGCTACGGTCTGGCCGGCATCATGGGGATTCTGGTGTACCGCATCGTCGATCCGTGGCGATACGTCTATCTCGCGGGGCTGTTGGTCTTCTACGGTGTACCTCTGATTTTCGCCACCAATTTCACCGCCATCGGCCACATGTCTGCGTTGTTGCTGGGATTGGCGTGCTATCCGATCACGCGTGCTCGGGCGGGCACGTGGAATCCGATGGACCTGTGGCATTCGCGAAGAATCGCAGGTCTTCCATGAATCGCACCGCGGAAAGTTACCCGCTGGTAGTTTAGCGTCATCGACGAAAGGTAATGACGTGTCTGGCACCGATGGATTGCTCTTCAACCCCCATACTTACGACCCCGCTCAGTTCGATCCGGAGACCCGCCGTTTGCTGCGAGCCACCATCGAATGGTTCGAGAGGCGCGGCAAGAAGCAACTGCTTCAGGACGACCTCGACGCAGTGTGGGTCTCCGACTTTCTCGAGTTCGTCGGCAAGGAGAAGTTGTTCGCGACGTTCCAGACTCCGGCGGCATTCGCCGACGGTGACGAGAACCGTCGTTGGGACGGTGCCCGCAACGCGGCCTTGAGTGAGATCTTCGGTTTCTACGGACTCGCTTACTGGTACGCCTGGCAGGTCACGATCCTCGGACTCGGACCGATCTGGATGAGTGACAACGACGCAGCGAAGAAGCGTGCAGCGCAGGAACTCGTCGACGGTGGTGTCATGGCGTTCGGCCTGTCCGAGCGTGATCACGGCGCCGACGTGTACTCCACCGACATGCTTCTCACTCCCACCGACGGCGACGTCGCCTTCCGCGCGAGCGGCGAGAAGTACTACATCGGAAACGGCAACGTAGCCGGAATGGTGTCTGTGTTCGGGCGCCGTACCGACGTCGAGGGTCCCGAAGGCTACGTGTTCTTCGTCGCCGACAGTGCACATCCGAACTATCAGCTTGTGGACAATGTCCTGCGCGGGCAAATGTACGTCAGCAATTTCCGCCTCGACGACTACCCGGTGCGCGAGGAAGACATTCTGCACACCGGCGTCGCCGCATTCGAGGCCGCGCTCAACACGGTCAACGTCGGAAAGTTCAACCTGTGCACCGGCTCCATCGGGATCACCGAACATGCGTTCTTCGAAGCAATCACTCACGCGCAGAATCGAATTCTCTACGGTAATCCGGTCACCGACTTCGCCCATGTACGCGCCGCCTTCGTCGACGCGTACTCACGTCTGATCGCGATGAAACAGTTCAGCGCGAGGGCGGTCGACTACTTCCGCAGCGCCAGCCTCGAAGACCGTCGCTACCTGCTGTTCAATCCCATGACCAAGGCCAAGGTCACCTCGGAAGGTGAAAAGGTCGTCGGGTTGCTGCACGACGTGATCGCGGCAAAGGGGTACGAGAAGTCCACGTACTTCCGTGAAGCAGCGCAGATGATCGGCACGCTGCCCAAGCTCGAGGGCACCGTCCACGTCAACGTCGGCCTGATCCTCAAGTTCTTGCCGAACTACCTGTTCAACCCCGCGGAGTTCCCGGAGATCGTCACGCGCGACGACGCAGCCGACGACGAGTTCTTCTGGAATCAGGGACCGACCCGCGGCGCTGCGAAGATCCAGTTCCACGAGTGGAAGCCCGTCTACGAGAAGCACTCTTCGATCCCGAACGTCGCTCGTTTCTACGAGCAGGCGATCGCACTCACCGAATTGCTCACTGCCGCAGCGCCGGACGCGCAGCAGCAGAAGGATCTCGATTTCATGCTCAATGTCGGGCACCTGTTCTCCCTCGTCGTCTACGGTCATCTGATTCTCGAGCAGGCCGAGATCAGCGGACTCGACGCCGACGTTGTCGATCAGATCTTCGACTTCCAGATTCGCGACTTCTCGGGATACGCGATCGCACTGCACGGAAAGCCGTCGTCGACGCCGGAGCAGCAGAAGTGGGCCTTGGCCGCAGTGCGGAAGCCTGTTGTGGACAGTGAACGCTTCGACCGGGTGTGGCAGCAGGTCAAGGCGTACGACGGTGCATACGAGATGCGCGCATGACCGCGCCGGTGGTACGTGAGCAGTTGATGGCCGTCGTGGAGGGATCCCCGAAAGCCGTCGGCGCGCATGATCGCTCGACCTGGGTTGCGCTGTTTGCCGAAGAGGGCCAGATCAACGACCCTGTAGGTTCACGTCCGCATAACGGGCAGGCGGCGATCGAGAGTTTTTACGACACGTTCATCGCCCCCAATTCGATCACCTTCCACGTCGAGCGCGATATCGTGTGCGGCCGCACAGTGTGGCGCGATCTGAGCCTCGCTACCGAGATGTCGACCGGAGTCGTCCTCGACGTGCCGATGCATTTGCGCTACGACTTGGTGGGGGAGCCCGATTCCTTGCGGATCGGAACCCTCTATGCGCATTGGGAATTGGCAACGATGCTGAGCCAGCTCGCTACCGCCGGCGTTGCCGGGGTGAAGGCTGCCGCGAAGTTGACCCCGCAGCTGCTCTCGAACCAGGGGATCGGCGGAGCGCTCGGATTCTCGCGCGGCATCTTCGGAGTCGGAGACAAAGGCAAGAAGGCGGCTTCGCGGTTCCTCGATGCGGCCGCTGTCGGTCGAACGCCGCCGGTACCCGTCGAGCTTCCGGCGGGGACGCAGTTGTCCAATGCTGACGTCAACGCTCTGCTCACCGGCGTGACGAAGAGCAAGATGCTGGTTGCCGGTCGAACTGTGACGGCGAGCGTAATCGTGTGCGGGGAACCGGCCATCGCCCTGTTCGGCTTCGAGGCGAGCGGTCATCGCCTCAATCGGGTGCGCTTCTTCACCGAGAGCTGATACCGAGAACACTCGAACGCAGGTCAGGCTCGGCGCGCCACTCCGGCGCGCCGAGCCTTCGCTTTTCGGTGAAGTGTCAGATCGCCCCGAGATCCGCAGACAGCCAGTGCTGCGGATTCATGTAGATCGCTACCTGCTCGCCCAACTGCGATCGCGCGAATTCGAGATATCCGTCGACCTTGTCCGGGGTCAGGTATCGCCGCGAGACTTCGACCAGCATCTCGTCGGTGCCCGGAACGATCTTGTCGACGGATCCGCTGACGCTGACGTAACGGATTGTCGGATCGAGCCTTTCGGCCATCAACGAGAAATGCCCGGCCGACTCGATGAGTCGAGCCTTTCGCGAATCCTTGCCCGTGAGGATCCATGGTTTGCCACCGGGTGAGTACAGGTACCAGATCGGGACGGTCAACGGACCGCGTTCGGTGCCGTCCGCTACGGACAGCGCCCCGATGTGGGGTTCGGCCAGGAACTGTTCACGCTCATTTTCGGAGAGTGCCATTCCTCGAGATTACCGCGACGTTTGACATGGCGTTGTGACTCCGTACACAATCGATGTGCTCATTATGAACATGCGTTCGCAATGCGAACAGATCTCGATCTGGACTACTGGATCTGAACCGGTAGCGAACGCCCACAAGCAGTGAATGTCGAGGATCCGATGACCGCACCGCATACGCAATCGAGTTCGATCAACGGTTCGCCTGGGGCGCGTGCCGCAATGTGGGTAGCACCGTTGTGTTGGATAGCTGTGCTTCTGGACGGATTCGATCTGGTCGTACTCGGCGCGGTCATTCCTTCACTTCTCGACTACGACGCGTGGGGATTGAGTACCGGCACGATCACGATGATCTCGACCTTCGGGCTCATCGGCATGACCATCGGCGCCCTCGTCATCGGCACTCTCACTGACGTCATCGGTCGACGCCGCGCGCTGCTGTACGCCGTTGCCGCATTCTCGATTCTGACTCTGTTGTGCGCAATTGCGCCCAATCCGTTCATCTTCGGGCTGCTGCGCTTCCTCGCCGGTGTGGGACTGGGTGGCGCCCTTCCGACGGCATTGGCTCTGGTCAACGAATTCTCGAAGAAACAAGGCGGTGGATCTGCGTCGACCATGCTGATGACCGGCTATCACGTCGGCGCCGTTGCCACCGCCGCGCTGGCGCTCGTCGTGATCGAACCTTTCGGTTGGCGGGCGATGTTCGTTGTCGGCGCACTTCCTGCCGTCGTCCTGATTCCACTCATGTTGCGGTATCTGCCGGAATCCCCGTCGTACCTTCTCGCTCACGGAAAGCGTGCCGAGGCCGAGGAAATCGCTGCCCGCTACGGTGTCGAGCTCGAGGCTGCGCCTACGTCCGAAGTTGGGCGCGCCGAAGCCGCCAATCCCGTTCGCGCACTGTTCTCTTCGAAGTTCCTGCGTAACAGCATCGCCATCTGGATCACCAGTTTCATGGGCTTGCTGCTCGTCTACGGATTGAACACGTGGCTTCCGACGATCATGCGCGAAGCCGGTTACAACCTCGGAGCCTCGTTGACGTTCCTTCTGATCCTCAATGCCGGAGCCGTCGTCGGACTGTTGATCGCCGGGGGCGTCGCGAACAAGATCGGCCCGCGTACCGCAGCAATCGTGTGGTTCACGGGAGCAGCGTTGTTCCTGGCGCTTCTGAGTGTGAAGGTGTCGTTCGGAATCTACGTGATGGTCTTCCTCGCCGGATGCTTCGTGTTCAGTGCACAGGTACTGGTCTACGCCTTCACGAGCGCCAATCACCCACCGCAGATTCGCGCGACAGCGCTCGGATGGTCGGCGGGTGTCGGCCGGGTCGGTGCGATCTGTGGCCCGATTCTGGGCGGAGTTCTCCTGGGTGCGGGTTACGCCGTGCCGTGGGGCTTCTACGCTTTCGCGCTCGTCGGACTGCTCGGTGCAATTTCGATCTCCTGCACACGGGTTCGCGCCTGAAATTCCAGTTTCGCAGGTTGGTGCGCTACTGCTATCGTTGAATATGAGTATGAAGAGTAGCGCTATCGTCACGTCACGGGCACCGCTACCGATGCCATCGTCTCGATCCGGTTTGTGGTGGGGCTTGCTCGGTGTTCTGGCGTTCTCGTTCACCGTTCCGCTCACGAGGGTCGCCGTCGCGGATCTCGACCCCCTGTTCGTCGGCGCGGGCCGCGCCGTCGTTGCCGGGGCCCTTGCGATTGTGATGCTGTCGGTTACTCGCGCGACGCTTCCGACGCTTCGGCAGTGGTTGCGCATCGCACTCGTGACCGTTGGTGCGGTACTGGGGTTTTCACTGTTCACCACGTTTGCGTTGCAGACATCGCCGGCGAGTCACGCGGCAGTCGTGATCGGGCTACTTCCCGCTGCGACCGCGGTATTTGCCGTCGTCCGAGGAAAAGAGCGTCCCAGTAAGGGATTCTGGTGGGCGAGCGCCGCCGGCGCGGTATCGGTCGTAGGGTTCGTGGCCGTCGCAAACGGCGGACTCGGCTCGTTCCATCTCGCTGATCTTCTTCTGTTCGCCGCGGTTGTCTGTGCAGCGCTGGCATATTCGGAAGGTGCGTTGCTGGCCCGCGAGATCGGGTCGTGGCAGACGATCGCCTGGGCATTGATTCTCGGACTGCCGGTCACGATTGCGTTGACGGTGGCGTCCATGGCCCAGGCTCCGGTCTCTGCCGATGTGAATTCGTGGCTTTCGTTTGCCTACCTGGGATGCGTGAGTATGTTTCTCGGGTTCTTTCCCTGGTACCGGGGTCTGGCGATCGGTCCCATTTCCACTGTGAGCCAAACACAGTTGGTTCAACCGGTGCTCAGCATTGCCTGGTCGGCGCTGATACTCGGTGAGGCGTTGTCACCCTCGATCGTGGCCGGCGGCGTCGTCGTCATCGGGTGTGCCTGGCTTGCCCTGAAGGCGCGAGTGGCAGCGCCGCGTGCTGTGCCGGCACGCGACGCGACCACTGCCACCGATGATTCAGAAAAGCGGGCCGCCACCGAAGGCACTGCGGTGTGACGCAGGTTGTTTCCCGTTGGCGTCGGTGATTCCGTACTCGACGGCCGTCTCGGCGGTGATCAGTGTGTGACCGCTGCGCGCGTTCACTTCTGGATCGTTGGCCAATGCAGTGATGACTTGGCCGACGAATTCCGGGGTTTCGGCCTCGGCCAGTGAGAAGCCTTCGAAGCTCTCGATCCCACTCGCCTCCATCCGCTCGTTGCGGATCAACCCGAGCCAGAAGGAAAGTGCGGTGACGCCGGTTCCCTTCAATTCGACAGCCATGTCGGCGGCCATCTTGTCCAAACCTGCCTTCGACATCCCGTACAGGACAGAGTGCAGGTACCCGCGGGTGCCGAATGACGAGATATTGCCGATCACTCCACTGCCCCGGGGGACCATCAACTTCGCCGCTTCTACCGAAGCAACGTAGTGGGCGCGCAGTCCGATTCCGATCAGCGAATCCCAATCGTCGATCGGCCTCTTCCAGAACGGATCGGCGAAGCCGGCATAGCCCGCCGGGTTGGCCCAGACGTTGTTGACCAGAAGATCGAGGCGGCCTGACTGTTCCTCGGCGATGCGTGCAAACAGGTCGACGATCTGTTGATCGTCGGCGTGATCGCACTGCACGGCAATGCCGTGACCGCCGCGCTCGGTGATCTCCGCCGCGGTGCGATCGAGTGGGCCGTCGGCGCCGACGGTTCCTCGGGCCGTCACGTACACCGTCCAGCCGTCGCTTCCCAGTGCGAGTGCAATGCCTTTACCGACGCTCCTACTCGCGCCGGTCACGAGCGCTACTTTGCCGTTTGTCGACGTGGTCATCGGGGGCCTCCCAACGAACCCTCGGCGATATCAGTGTCGGGGGACAGGGGAGTGGTGATCGACCACGTCTCCGTGAAGTGGCATTGACTCATTTTCCACACACCGTCCTCGATCACGTATTTGTCGTCGTATTCGCCGGTCATCAACTTCTCGGTGCGTCCGACAGTGTCGACCTGGCGGAACTGCAGAGTCCATCGCCCCACCGCCGACGTCTCCGAGGTCAGTGTGATGTCGGGATGCAATCCGTGATGCATGTCGAGTACCGCGTACCGGCCGTCGACCTTGCGAAGAGCGATCTTCTCGAAGATGTCCGCCATCGGCCCGGCGTCGTCGAACGCGCCGAGACGGCCGTAGTCGATCGACGCTCCTGAACGGATGAAGCTGTTGCGGAACCGAACCGGATCCTTGGCGTCACATGCTCGCCAGTAGCCATGTTTGAGCTTCTTGATTTCCTCGACCTGTTCGAGCGCGTCGAGGCGTTGTGCGAGATCCACCGTCGGTCCTTTTCGTCTGGGTTTCCCGGAGACATGTCGGATCGACTGTAGGGTGTCCTCAGTCACATGTGTGTAGTTTTTCCCAGTGACCGGTCAGGAAACGGTGTCGGTTTCGCTCGAGGATTCGTCGCCGGTGAGAGTGATTGCAGTCGAGTCGCTGAAGACGCTGCCCCAGAGTTCGCCGAGGGCCGGATCATCGTCGGCGTGTTCGGGTGCCATCATTGCGAGCAGATTGTTGATCAGCATGCCGTTCGCGATGAACAAGCGGGCTTGCTCGGGCGTGCAACCGGTGCGCTCGCGCAGCAAGGTGTAGATGCCGGACATGGCGGTCCGGGACACGGCGGCGACGTCGTCGGTGCTGGTTGCGAAGCCGTGCAACATGACGAGCAGCAGGTCTCGATCGAGGACCAGCTCGCCGTAGGCGGATCCGAGTTCGGCCCAGAACTGCGGATTGCTCGGATCGATTGTGACGGTGTCCAATTTGTCGTTGAAGGTGCGGACGATTTCGTCGAGCGCACGCGTGAACACCGCGTGGAACAAATCTGCCTTGGTTCCGAACATGCGCACGACGTAGGGCTGCGAGACGCCGGCTTCCCTGGCGACGGCGTCCGTGCTGGTGCCGGAGTATCCGCCCTTTGCAAATGCCCGCGTTGCCGCGGCAAGGACCAGTGCGCGACGTTCCGGTGCGCTCATCCTGCGGGTACGTGGTTCAGCTGCACCGATCGACATATTGACACGTTATCACCGGATAGCTTAGTTTCGACTTAAGTAATCAATCGATGCCTTAAGGCACCTTCACATCGAGGAATCACGATGACCGTTTTGACGAAGTCCGGATCGGACGCCGCATCCGGGTCGGAAAACAGTGGAGGACGTAAGGTTCCGATCGCGATAGCGATGGTTGCTGCTTCTCTGCCCATGTTCATGGCTACCCTCGACAACCTCGTGATGACGAGCGCGCTGCCGGTGATCGAGAAGGAACTGAACGCGTCCGTCGGGCAGCTCCAATGGTTCATGAATGCGTACACGCTCTGCTTTGCGACGCTGATGCTT
Source organism: Rhodococcus sp. 5A-K4 (assembly GCF_046097995.1). NCBI lineage: Bacteria > Bacillati > Actinomycetota > Actinomycetes > Mycobacteriales > Nocardiaceae > Rhodococcus > Rhodococcus sp. 5A-K4. The sequence goes on along the minus strand of NZ_JBJURM010000017.1, from coordinate 40,006 downwards.
TCGGCGACGACGCTCGGCGATCGGTGGGGACGCCGCCGGATGTTCGTGTTCGGAATCGGGCTGTTCACGGCTGCATCGATCGCTTCGGCGCTGTCGACAACTCCCGCCCTGCTGATTGCGGCCCGGGCATTTCAAGGCGCGGGCGCAGCTGCGATCATGCCGCTCTCGCTGACCCTCCTCGTCGCAGCGGTACCGGAAGCCAAGCGCGCCATGGCAATCGGTGTCTGGGGTGGCGTCTCCGGACTGGGAATTGCGATGGGTCCCGTGGTCGGTGGAGCGGTAGTCGACGGGTTCTCGTGGCAGGGGATCTTCTGGATCAACGTGCCGGTTGCGATCGTTGCTGTTCCTCTCGCGATGTATGCGTTGCGTGAATCGACCGGTCGCACACAACCTCTCGACCTTCCCGGTGTCGCACTCGCCGGACTCGGTGTGTTTCTGGCGGTGTGGGGGATCGTTCACGGCAACGACGACGGCTGGGGATCGCTTGGAGTGGTTGCGTCGTTGGTCGGTTCCGCAGTCGCGTTGGCGCTGTTCGTTCTTCGCGAGATGAAGACGTCACATCCGGTCATGCCCCTACGTCTGTTCCGTTCACGCAGCTTCTCGATGGCGAACGTCATCGGCTTGACCTTCTCGATCGGGATCTTCGGAGCGGTGTTCCTGCTGTCGCAGTACCTCCAGATCGTGATGGGCTACAGCCCGTTCCAAGCAGGCCTGCGGACGCTTCCGTGGACGGCAGCGCCGATGATCTTCGCTCCTCTCGCCGGTTTTCTGGCGCCGAAGGTCGGGCTCCGTTCACTTCTGCTGACCGGTCTGCTGCTCCAGGCCGGAGCATTGTTCTGGTTGGCCGCGTTGATCGGTCCCGACGTGACGTACGGTTCACTGGTTCCGGCGCTCCTGATGGCGGGCATCGGCATGGGCCTGACCTTCGCGCCGAGTTCGACGGCTGTTCTCGTCGACATGGACGAGCCTGATCACGGAACGGCCAGTTCGACCAACTCGACGCTTCGCGAGATCGGTGTTGCGCTGGGAATCGCGGTTCTCACCGCAGTCTTCCTTGCCGCTGGTGGCGCCCTCACGCCGCTGGGCTACGGAGATGCGCTGACACCTGCACTGCGCGTCGGCGGTTGCTTCGTATTGGTGGCCGTGGTTGCGGCTTGGTTCGTGCCCTCACATCGCAAGAGCTGAGCACTGCTGTGCGCCTTTATTAACCGCCGGCGGTTAATAAAGGCGCACAGCAGTTTACGAAGCCGGGTCCCCTGGGAACGCTGATGTGGACGGAGCGGTTCCCAGCGCGGACCGCCATCCGGCGCCGCGGATTGCCGCATCGGTCAGGCCGTCGATTCCGAACGTGCGGAGTTGGTCGGTATCGACCTGTTCGACGAATGCCCGGTAGGTCACGGCGGTGTCGGATTCGATCTGTGCTGCCAGTTGTGCCGCGGTAACGGCGTCCGTCACCGGGAACGGGATCTCGTAGGCTGCCGCGGCTGTCGGCGGGGTCTCGCCCGCGTCGGTCGACAGGGCAACCAGCGCATCACGTCGCGCGCGGTGCGCGGCTGTATGTGTGGCAACTTCGTTGACACGGGCAGGATTCGAAAACGCGGCAACCACTCCGTAAGCGAAGATCGCGGCATTCTCTGATTCGATTGCGGTCAGCAAGGCAGAACTCTCGGTTCGACGGGTGTGCGAAGTGATCATGGAAGCAACACCGCAACCTGGGTCGAGCACGACGCGCTGATCGAACCGAGCAAGCCCGCGCGATAGCCGGACATCGTGCGAGCGAGATCCGCGGCACTGCGCGCCGAATCGTTAAGCGAGGTCCTCAAGGTGTCGACGCCCGTCGGAGCGTTTGCGACCGAGGTCGACGGGGGCGCAGTGGTCGTAGCGCCGCCGCCCGCTGCTCGCGCAATCTCGGCATCGAGTTCGAGTGCATGCGCTGTGCGTTCGGCGCTGATCGTCGTCAGTGATGCCGACTTGTCCGGCGCAAGAGCGATGGCGGCGGTTGCGGCTGCCGCGTCGGAGCGAGCTCGCTCGGCCTGGGCCGTCAACTGGTCGACTTCTGCAGCCGCCTCCGCTGTGCCGTTGTCGGTGCAGGCGGACAACGAGAAGGCTGCAGCGCCCAACGCTGCTGCGGTTCCCGTCATCTTGAGCGCACTCCGCCGGGAGAGTGGGGTAGTAGTCATGGGCGTCAGCACCAGTCCATCGTGCCAGGTGGTCGGCCGATCGTTCGAATCCGCGGCACGTGTTCAAGTGTGACGTGCGTCGGGCACTCTGGTCACGGAGACGCGTAATGAGCGGTACTCTTGGATGCTTGCAGCATGAGGCACCTGGTGTCTTTTCATGCTCGCAGCCGCCCACGTCGACAGTCGACACAAGTCGGACAATCGACGACAACTGAAATGAGGAGTTCGCGAGATGCCGGTGCCATCCAGGGAGAGGGTGATCGAGCTGATCTCCGAACTCGTGCACGCCCAGGGTTACGACGTCGAAGACGTTGTCGTGACGAGTGCGGGCAAGCACAGCGCGGTGCGCATCATGGTCGACAGCGATGCCGGGATCGAACTCGATGCCGCCGCAGAGATCAGCAGACTCGTTTCGGAACTTTTCGACAGCCTCGAGGAAATCGGTGAAACGCCGTACACCCTCGAGGTGACCTCCCCGGGAATCGATCGTCCACTGACACTCGAGCGTCACTGGCGTCGAGCTCGTGGACGCAAAGCGCGTATCGATCTGGCCGGCGAGACCGTGGTCGGCCGTATCGGAACGTTGAACGACGATTCCGTGGCGGTTGTCATCGGCGGCCGTGGCGGACTGACCGTGCGAGAGATTGCACTGGGCGACGTTCAGAAGGCCGTAGTTCAGGTGGAGTTCTCGAAGCCCAGTGAGGCGGAGTTGGAACTCGCGGGCGGCATCCCGGAGGGGCGCGCAGTTCCCTCGGATGCGGTTGACCTCACCGATGACTCGGGCGTGGACAGTGTCGAAGACGACGAAGCAGAATTAGAAGACGTAGAAAACGAAGAAGGGTTCGACAAGTGAATATCGACATTGCAGCGTTGCGAGCGATCGAAGCCGAAAAGGGCGTTTCGATCGAAACTGTGATCGCCACGATCCAGACCGCGCTGCTGACGGCGTACCGCCACACCGAGGGGCACAAGCAGAACGCTCGGATCGATGTCAACATCAAGACCGGTTCGGTGCGAGTGATGGCACACGACACCGATGCCGACGGCAACATGATCGGCGAGGAGTGGGACGACACTCCCGAAGGATTCGGTCGAATCGCGGCGACCACCGCACGCCAGGTCATCCTGCAGCGTTTGCGCGACGCCGAGCACGAGCGCAGTTTCGGTGAGTTCTCCACCCATGAGGGTGAAATCGTCGGCGGTGTCATTCAGCGCGACACGCGTGCAAACTCTCGCGGGATGGTCGTCGTTCGAATCGGCAGCGAATCCAATGGCGCCGAAGGATTGTTGCCGCCCGCAGAACAGGTTCCCGGCGAGAACTACGAACACGGCGAGCGCATCAAGTGCTACGTCGTCGGGGTTGCTCGCGGCGCCCGTGGCCCCCAGATCACCCTCTCGCGGACCCATCCGAACCTGGTTCGCAAGTTGTTCGCACTCGAGGTTCCGGAGATCGCGGACGGCAGCGTCGAGATCATCAACGTCGCGCGCGAAGCGGGACACCGTTCCAAGATCGCCGTTGCCTCACGCGTGCAGGGGCTGAACGCAAAGGGTGCATGCATCGGCCCGATGGGTCAGCGCGTCCGCAACGTCATGAGCGAACTTGCGGGGGAGAAGATCGACATCATCGACTTCGACGAAGATCCCGCGACGTTTGTGGGCAACGCACTTTCCCCGTCGAAAGTGGTCTCCGTCACTGTCGTCGATCCGGAGGCTCGTGCGGCCCGTGTCATCGTGCCCGATTTCCAGCTTTCGTTGGCCATCGGAAAAGAGGGTCAAAATGCCCGCCTGGCTGCACGGTTGACGGGTTGGCGTATCGACATTCGGAGCGATGCGGCACCCGTTGGCGACGCGTCCGACCGGCCCGCCACGTCCAACGGATAACGGTGGAATGCAGTGATCGAGACGGTTCGGCGGTAGAGTGGACAATGGTTCGACGTGAGTCCTCGGATTCTGCGCGCGTGAAACCCGGTTCGCCGGTCAGAACGTGTGTGGGGTGCAGGGAACAAGGGTCGGCTGTCGATCTGTTGAGGGTCGTGGTTGGTGAGCAGGGGCCGGAGGGTTCCCCGCTCGTCCCCGACGTATCGCGAAGACTCCCCGGTCGAGGTGCATGGCTGCACCTGGATCCGAGTTGTCTGAGCCTGGCAGAGCGGCGCCGAGCATTCAGCAGAGCACTGCGAGTGTCCGGAAATCTGGACACGTCCGCTGTCGACCAGCTGGTCGACGCAGTTCACACAAAAGCAGTACCTCTCGAGAAGAACAGGCACAAGCACTCATGAGCACACCGTGAAGCACCAACGATGAACGTCCATCGGCGATAACCCGAGGTCGTGCGGGACCCACATCTGTGGGATGCCTCCTGCTCGACCTCATCAGTGAGGAGAGCAGTGGCAGGCAAGGCCCGCGTGCACGAGTTGGCTAAAGAACTCGGTGTCACCAGCAAGGAACTACTCGCAACGCTCAAGGAGCAAGGCGAGTTCGTGAAGTCTGCGTCATCCACAGTGGAGGCGCCCGTCGCCCGTCGTCTGCGGGAGTCATTCCCGTCGGCAGGCGGAGCAGAAACCAAGTCCGAGACCGGCGCAGCCGCTCCGGCGGCTCGCCCCGCGGCAAAGCCCGGCGCACCGTCGCCGTCAGCTGCAAAGCCCGGTGGCCCGCGTCCCGGCCCCAAGCCGGCCGCACCCGCACCGGCTGCTCCCGCAGCTCCGGCACCGGCAGCCCCCGCGGCTCCCGCAGCCGCTGCTCCGGCAGCACCGTCGGCGCCGGTCCCCACCCCGACGTTCAACGCTCCGAAGCCGGCACGCCCGGCTCCGGCTGCTCCCGCAGCTCCGGCACCGGCAGCCCCCGCGGCTCCGGCGGCACCGTCCACCGGCGCAAAGCCCGGCGGACCGCGTCCGGGACCGAAGGCACCTCGCGTCGGTAACAACCCGTACTCCTCGGCACCCGCCGAGCGTCCGGCACCTCGTCCGGCTCCCGGCGCACCGCGTCCGGGTGCAGGCCAGGGCGGTTCTCGTCCGGCTCCGGGTCAGGGCGGTCCCCGTCCGGCTCCCGGCCAGGGTGGACCTCGTCCGGCTCCGGGTCAGGGCGGTCCCCGTCCGGCTCCCGGCCAGGGTGGACCTCGTCCGCCTGCAGGTCAGGGCGGACCCCGTCCCAGCCCCGGCTCCATGCCTCCTCGCCCGAACCCGGGTGCAATGCCTGCTCGTTCCGCTCGTCCCGCGCCCGGTGGCGGCGGACGTCCGGGTCGTCCCGGTGGCGCTCCCGGTGGTCGTCCGGGCGGCGGCGGCGGTGGATACCGCGGCGGCGGCGCTCCCGGCGCCGGTGCTGGTGCAGGTGCTCCCGGTGGAGCAGCTCCGGCCGGTGGATTCCGCGGTCGTCCCGGCGGCGGTGGCCGTCCCGGTCAGCGCGGCGCAGCGGCAGGTGCATTCGGTCGTCCCGGCGGAGCAGTTCGCCGTGGACGTAAGTCGAAGCGGGCGAAGCGCGCCGAGTACGAAAGCATGCAGGCTCCCGCAGTCGGCGGCGTCAGGCTGCCACGCGGCAACGGTGAGACCATCCGTCTCGCTCGCGGCGCATCGCTGTCGGACTTCGCGGACAAGATCGATGCGAACCCCGCAGCACTCGTGCAGGCGTTGTTCAACCTCGGTGAGATGGTCACGGCAACTCAGTCGGTCAACGACGAGACGCTGGAGCTGCTCGGCGGCGAAATGAACTACGTCGTGCAGGTCGTCAGCCCGGAGGACGAGGACCGCGAGCTGCTCGACAGCTTCGACCTCACCTACGGCGAGGACGCCGGCGGAGAAGAGGACCTCGAGTCCCGTCCGCCTGTGGTCACCGTCATGGGCCACGTCGACCACGGTAAGACCCGTCTGCTCGACGTGATCCGTAAGGCGAATGTCCGTGAGGGCGAAGCCGGCGGCATCACGCAGCACATCGGTGCCTACCAGGTGCTGACCGAGCTCGAGGGCAACGAGCGTCTCGTGACGTTCATCGACACCCCGGGTCACGAGGCCTTCACGGCCATGCGTGCTCGTGGTGCCAAGGCCACCGACCTCGCGATCCTTGTTGTCGCAGCCGACGACGGCGTCATGCCGCAGACGGTGGAAGCGATCAACCACGCCCAGGCGGCCGATGTGCCGATCGTGGTCGCGGTGAACAAGATCGACAAGGAAGGCGCGAACCCGGACAAGATCCGGCAGCAGCTCACCGAGTACGGACTGGTGGCCGAGGAATACGGCGGAGACACCATGTTCGTCGACATCTCGGCGAAGCAGGGTCTCAACATCGACGCACTGCTCGAAGCAGTGCTGTTGACGGCGGACGCTTCCCTGGATCTGCGCGCCAACCCGGACATGGACGCTCAGGGTGTTGCCATCGAGGCGCACCTCGACCGTGGCCGCGGCCCCGTCGCTACCGTGCTCATTCAGCGCGGAACGCTGCGGGTCGGCGACTCGATCGTTGCCGGCGATGCTTACGGCCGCGTCCGCCGCATGGTGGACGAGCACGGTCAGGACGTCCACGAGGCACTGCCTTCACGTCCGGTCCAGGTCATCGGCTTCACGTCGGTCCCCGGTGCAGGTGACAACCTGCTCGTGGTCGACGAGGACCGTATCGCTCGCCAGATCGCGGACCGTCGCAACGCACGTAAGCGCAACGCGCTTGCAGCGAAGAGTCGTAAGCGCATCAGCCTCGACGATCTCGATGCAGCTCTGAAGGAACATTCACAGCTGAACTTGATCCTCAAGGGTGACAACTCGGGAACCGTGGAGGCCCTCGAAGAGGCTCTCCTCGGAATTCCGATCGACGACGAGGTGCAGTTGCGCGTCATCGACCGCGGTGTCGGTGGCATCACGGAGACCAACGTCAACCTGGCTGCTGCGTCCAACGCGATCATCATCGGCTTCAACGTCCGCGCCGAAGGCAAGGCAACGGAGCTGGCGAACCGCGAGGGCGTCGACATTCGCTACTACTCGGTGATCTACCAGGCCATCGATGAGGTCGAAAAGGCACTCAAGGGTCTGCTCAAGCCGGTGTACGAAGAGGTCGAGCTGGGCAAGGCAGAGATCCGCGCCATGTTCCGTTCGTCCAAGATCGGCAACATTGCCGGTTGCTTGGTCACGTCGGGCAGCATCCGTCGCAACGCCAAGGCACGTCTCATCCGCGACAGCAAGGTCATCGCCGAGACGGTCACCATCTCCTCGCTCAAGCGGGAGAAGGAAGACGCTACCGAGGTTCGCGAAGGCTACGAATGTGGTTTGACCGTCACCTATTCCGATATCAAGATCGGTGACGTTCTCGAGTGCTACGAGCTTCGCGAGAAGCCGCGCGACTGATTATGTCGACACGGGCGTTGGGGCGGACGCACGTGAGTACTAGCTGACATGGACTCTTCCGGACTTGAACATACAAGTCCGGAAGAGTCCATTCGGCTCTGTCTAGGGGGAAAATGTTTGTAGGGGCACTGGAGTTCGACATTCTTTTCGGCGATGTCCACTCACTCAAGGAAAAGCGTTCGATGCTGTCGCCGATCCTGACGGAACTCCGTCGATTCGGCGTGAGTGCAGCGGAGGCGGGGGAGCAGGGACGCCTGCGTCGTGCGCTCGTGGGCGTCGGTGTGGTCAGTTCGTCCGTCGATCACCTGCACGATGTTCTCGATCATTGTGAGCGAGCGGTCGCCGAGCGTCCGGAGATTCAGTTGCTGGCTGTGCGAAGGCGAATCTTCGGCCCGGAAGACTGAGTGTCACCGATCTGTGTCGCTGAGCCACTCTTCCGGACGGCGTACCGAATCGAGTTGGTCGGCAAGGGATTCGGCGTCCAGGGGACCAAGTGTGACGGTGTCTGTACTCACGCTCGATGTGCACGGTGGCTTGTGGCCGAAGACCTCTACCGATGGTGATTTGGTTGCCGGGTAGCCGATGGACGAGACTGTTGTCGGTAATAATTCTTGTTAACCAGAACTTTGATCGATCGAGTCACCTCGATTCGAGTGGCCAGGTAGAGGAGACTGACAGTCATGGTAGATCCAGCCCGGGCACGCAAGTTGGCAAAGCGTATCGGAACCATCGTCGCGACCGCGATAGATCACGAGATCAAGGATCCGCGACTCGCATTCGTGACCATCACGGACACCAAGGTCACCAACGATCTGCACGACGCGACGGTGTACTACACAGTCATGGGCGAGAAGGTCGATTCCGCACCCGATGTGGAAGCCGCCGCCGCAGGACTCGAGAAGGCCAAGGGTGTTCTCCGCTCGAAGGTCGGTGCCGGAACTGGCGTTCGCTTCACACCGACTCTGACGTTTGTCGCCGATACCGTTCCCGACACCGCGCGTCATATGGAAGAACTGCTGGCCCGTGCCAAGGCCGCCGACGACGAGGTCGCCAAGGCGCGTGAGAATGCACAGCCGGCCGGAGATGCAGATCCGTACAAGGAGCCGCGAGTGGCTTCGGACGAAGACGAGGCGTCGCCAGATGTTCGTGAAGCCGACTGACGCGCACCGAGAATGACGATCACCGCACTTTCGGACGTCGACCCCTGCGAGGCGAAGTTCGCTCAGGTGGCCGAGGTTCTCGAATCGGCACACACGGTGACAATTCTCTGCCATGTGCAGCCGGATGCGGACACGATCGGCAGCGGACTTGCGCTCGGTCTCGTTCTCGAGCGTCGGGGCATTTCGGTGCAGGTCGCGTTCAGTCGGCCGTCGGCGCTGCCCGAGTCGATGTGTGATTTCCCTGGTGTTCACTTGCTCACGGCGCCCGCCGATGTTCGGGAAAGCGTCGATGTTCTGGTGACCGTGGATGTCGGCAGCGAGGGCCGCCTCGGTGAGTTGGCGAGTCGACTCGCCGGCGCGCATCGCACAATCGTCCTTGATCACCATCGCTCCAATTCCGAATTCGGAACCATCAACGTCGTCGACGAAACCGCGGCTTCGACGACGGCGCTCATCGCACGATTCTTCGATGCGTGGGGAGTCGCGATCGATCGCGATATCGCGCACTGTCTCTATGCCGGACTGGTCACCGACACCGGCTCCTTCCGGTGGGGAGGTCCGCTTCCGCACGTGCTCGCCGCGCGTTTGCTGGCGACCGGCATCGACGGCGACGCGATTGCGCGAAAGCTGCTCGACACCCATCCGTTCGGGTGGTTGCCGATGCTGGCTTCGGTACTCGGGTCCGCGGTGCTGGTCCCGGAAGCCGCGGACGGCCGTGGGCTGGTGTACGCGGTGATCCGACGCAGTGACATCGGCGATCTTCGCTCCGAGGAGATCGAGAGCGTCGTCGATATCGTGCGAACTACTTCGGAAGCCGAAGTTGCCGCAGTACTCAAAGAGTCGGTTTCCGGAAGCTGGTCGATCTCGTTGCGTGCAAAGTCGGCGATCGACGTGTCGGCGGTCGCTGAAAGTCTTGGTGGCGGCGGGCACCGGCTGTCGGCCGGATATACGTCGACCACTTCCAGCGACGAGATTGTTGCCGCGCTCGTCGCGGCACTCGGCTGAATCCGCGGCATTGAGCGAATCTGACGCCACCTCGGCGGGATCTTCGGCAGCTGATTTCGACGTCACTGGGCGTCGAATCTTTTCCCTGGCGTTTCCGGCGCTCGGGGTACTGGCGGCCGAACCCCTCTATCTGTTGTTCGACATCGCCGTGGTCGGCCGACTCGGGGCGCTTCCGCTGGCCGGATTGGCAGTCGGTGGTCTGATCCTGTCGTTGGTGAGTACGCAGCTGACCTTCTTGTCGTACGGCACGACGGCGCGCGCCGCACGGCTGCACGGGGCGGGCCGCGAGCGCGACGCGGTGGGCGAGGGTGTTCAAGCGACCTGGCTGGCGGCCGCGATCGGCTTGGCCTTGGTAGTGATCGTGCAGGTGATCGCGGGCCCGCTGACTTCGGCGGTGGCCGGGACTCCCGACATTGCGGCGGCTGCGGAAAGTTGGCTTCGGATAGCGGTATTGGGTGTTCCGCTCATCCTGGTGGCTCTGGCCGGCAACGGCTGGATGCGCGGGGTTCAGAACACGGTGCGACCGCTTCGGTTCGTCCTTGTCGGCCTGGGTATTTCGGCGGTGTTGTGCCCGATTCTCGTGCACGGTTTGCTCGGTGCTCCCCGGATGGAACTCGAAGGATCAGCTGTCGCGAATCTGGTCGGCCAGAGCGTTTCGGGTGGCCTGTTCGCTTGGGCACTCTTTCGTGAACCGGTCTCGGCTCGACCGCATCTTGTAATCATGCGGGCGCAGATGCTGATGGGCCGTGACCTGATCCTGCGCAGCCTCGCATTCCAAGCATGTTTCGTCTCGGCGGCCGCGGTGGCGTCGAGGTTCGGCGCAGCCGTAGTCGGTGCACACCAAGTTGTCCTCCAACTGTGGAACCTGGTTTCGCTCCTTCTCGATTCCTTGGCGATCGCCGCCCAAACGCTCATCGGAGCTGCCCTCGGCGGTGGATTCGCAGCCGCGGCGAAGAGGATGACCTGGCGGATCACTGCCTGGTCGACGGTATTTGCCGTGGTACTCGCGATCTTCTTCGCCGCGGGCCACTCCGTGATCCCCGGACTTTTCACGTCCGACGCCGAGGTCCTCGGTCAAATGTCGATCGCCTGGTGGTTCTTCGTCGCGATCATGCCGGTAGCGGGAATCGTGTTTGCACTCGACGGTGTTCTGCTCGGCGCCGGGGACGTGGTGTTTCTGCGCAACGCGACCATGCTCTGCGCAGTTCTCGGATTTCTGCCCGCGATCTGGCTCTCCCTCGCCTACGACTGGGGGCTGGCCGGAATTTGGGCAGGGCTTACCGTGTTCGTAGTACTTCGGATGGTCGCGGTGTCGTGGCGAGCGTTTTCCGGCAAGTGGGCAGTGACAGGTCCGGCGACGGCGAAGCGCGGAAGTTCAACTGAGGAAGCAGAGGGATCGTGGCAGCAAAGCTGATGGCGGTGAGCGACATTCATGTCGGTCACAACGGCAACAAGCCGATGACGGAGGAACTGTTCCCGGATTCGCCTGACGACTGGCTCATTCTCGCCGGAGATGTTTCCGAGAAAACTGACGACATTCGGTGGGCGTTGAAGCTCCTTCGCAGCCGATTCGCAAAGGTCATCTGGATTCCGGGCAACCACGAACTGTGGACGACCGCCAAGGATCCGGTTCAGATTCACGGAGCGCCGCGGTACGAGTACCTGGTCAACATGTGCCGCGAACTCGACGTCATCACACCCGAGGACCCGTTCCCGGTGTGGGAGGGAGACGAGGGCCCGGTCACGGTCGTCCCGATGTTCCTTCTCTACGACTACTCCTTCCTGCCGGAAGGCGCGCGAGACAAGGAACACGGGCTCGAGATCGCGCGGGACAAGAACGTCGTCGCCACCGACGAGTTCCTGCTCTCGCCGCAGCCGTATGCAACGCGCGACGCGTGGTGCCGGGCGAGAATCGAATACACCCAGGCACGGCTGGACGCGCTCCCCGAAGGCACAAAAACCGTTCTCGTGAACCATTTCCCGATGGTCCGGCAGCCGACGGACGTGCTCATGTATCCGGAGTTCGCGTTGTGGTGCGGAACCACCGCGACCGCCGACTGGCATGTGAAGTACAACGCGGTGTGCTCGGTGTACGGGCACCTGCACATTCCTCGAACCACGTACTACGACGGCGTCCGCTTCGAGGAAGTCTCACTCGGATACCCGCGCGAATGGCGTCGGCGTGGACTGCCGGAGAAGTTGTTGCGTCAGATTCTTCCCGTTCCGGAGTACCCGCCGGGAACGCTCAACAAGTGGGGTGGCCACTTCAAGGTCACGCCGGAGCAGGAAGCCGAAGTCGAGCGCATGCGCGCCGGACGCTGAGAGGTATCGCTACGTGATCGAACAGATTCTTCCCGGTGGAGTTGCGACGGCCGAGGCCTTCGTGGATCCGCCCGGTCTGGTTCCGCACCCCAGCGAGGAGGCGTTGATCGGCCGCGCGGTCGAGAAGCGCCGTCGCGAGTTCGTGACTACCCGGCACCTCGCGCGTCAGGCGATGGGCAAGCTCGGTGTTCCGTCTGCCGCTGTCATGCGCGGCGAGCGTGGTGCCCCACTCTGGCCGCAGGGAGTAGTCGGAAGCCTCGCCCATTGCGACGGCTACCGCGGCGCTGTCCTGGCGTACTCCATGCAGGTCCGCTCACTCGGTATCGACGCCGAGCCGCACGGCCCGCTGCCGGACGGGGTATTGCCCGCGGTCAGCATCGAAGCGGAACGAACGTGGCTGGACACTCAGGAAACCGGCGGTCCGGTGCACTGGGATCGAGTGCTCTTCTGCGCGAAGGAAGCCACGTACAAGGCGTGGTTTCCGCTCACCGGGCGCTGGTTGGGTTTCGAGGACGCCCACATCACATTCGAGGCGGAGTCGGAAACTTCCGGAACTTTCAACTCGCGTCTGCTGGTCCCCGGTGAGGCGACGTCTGGTCCGCCGCTCACCTCTTTCGACGGCAGGTGGTTGGTGTCGGACGGGCTCATTCTGACGGCAATTTCGGTGCAGTGAGCACGACTGGCAGAATCGGCACACGTGTCAGCTCGTGAAAAGCCTTCCTCCGGTCTTGTCGGCGCCGGAATCCTGATTGTCGACAAAGAGGCGGGCATCACCAGCCACGACGTGGTCGCGCGATGCCGCAAGTTGTTGAACACCCGCAAGGTGGGACATGCCGGGACTCTTGATCCCATGGCGACCGGCGTCCTCGTTCTCGGCGTCGAGCGTGCGACCAAGTTGCTCGGACTCCTGGCACTGACAACCAAGGCGTACTCGGCGACCATTCGCCTCGGTGCAGCGACGGACACGGACGATGCCGAAGGTGAGGTCCTGACTTCCGCAGACGCTTCGCAGGTGACGGACGCGGAGATCGCGGCGATCGTGGCAACGCTGACCGGAGACATCAAGCAGATCCCGGCAAGCGTGAGCGCTATCAAGGTCGACGGTCAACGCGCACATGCCCTGGTGCGTGCGGGAGAAACCGTCGAGCTGGCGCCGCGCCCGGTAACGGTGTCGACTTTCGAAGTTCTGGCTCGGCGAGATGTCCCGGGTGGCTTCGTCGATCTGGATGTAGACGTTGAGTGCTCTTCCGGAACATACATCCGCTCGCTTGCACGCGACCTCGGTCGTGAATTGGGCGTCGGCGGTCATTTGACGGCATTGCGCCGCACCCGCGTCGGGCCGTTCACTCTCGAACATGCGCGCACGCTCGAAGATCTCGCGGATCAGCCGGGTGTGAGCCTCGACATCGATCAGGCCGCGCAGACGGCTTTTCCGCATCGGCAGATCACGGCGGAGGAAGCCGAGGCGATCAGCCAGGGGCGCTGGCTCGAGCCGATCGGGATGAAGGGGATCTGTGCGGCGATCGATCCCACCGGTCACACGATTGCGCTTCTGCAGGAGAAGGGTCGACGCGCCAGTTCGGTGATGGTCGTGCGACCGGCGACGCTTCGCGGGTGATCGTCCGCGAGCGTGTCGACGGCGACCTCGACGGTTGCGTCGATGCGCTGGCACAGGTCCACGAGTGCGACGGATATCCGAACATGTGGCCGCAGAACCCGCACCGCTGGCTCAGTTCGCCCACGGTGGTGAAGGCGTGGGTCGGTGAGAGCGACGGCCGTGTTGTCGGTCATGTGGCCGTCGACCGCGAGGTTGCAGGCGCGCCCACCACCGCGGGATCGATAGCCGTGTCGCGATTGTTCGTTCATCCCCATGCGCGCGGAAACGGCCTCAGCGGTGCGCTACTCGACGCTGTCACGGATTTCGCAGCCGAAAGTCAGTTGGAACTGGTGCTCGACGTCGTCGAGGACGCTTTGCCGGCGATCGCGCTGTACGAGCGTCGAGGTTGGGTGTACGTCGACGAGAGGCTCGCCGACTGGACCCGGACCGACGGAGTCCGGCCCGTGGAACGGCGATACCGTCTGCCGCTCTGAGCGACCTCGACTACACGAGCCAAATTGCTTGAGCGACTGGGCTTCCCAGGTCGATTGTGTCGGGGCTGTCGCCGAGTCGAACGGACACTGTTCCGGCGAAATCACGGCGTTCTTCGACAGTGATGTCGACATCGAGACTGACGCCGACGGAATCGAAGTACCGAAGCATTTCGGGATCGGAATCGGAGATCCGGGCAACGCGGCCCCGCTCGCCGTTGGCGAAGTCGCTGAGCTGACGGGCCGGGGGAGTCGGCACCGAACCATCGGTGGCGGGAATGGGATCGCCGTGCGGGTCACGTTCGGGGAAGCCCAGTTTGGCGTCCATCCGCGAGATCATCAGATCGGAAACGGCGTGTTCGAGGACTTCGGCTTCGTCGTGGACTTCGTCCCAGCCGTAGCCGAGTTCCTGAACCAGATAGGTCTCGATCAACCGGTGGCGCCGGACCATGGACACAGCAGCCGCGCGGCCACTGTCCGTCAGAGCGATGGAACCGTAGCGGGCGTGATCGACGAGGCCCTGGTCCGAGAGTTTGCGGATCGCCTCGGACACCGTCGAAGCCGAGACGTTCATCTTCTCGGACAGGAGCTTGGTGGACACCCGCTCGTGGGACCACTCTTGGATCGTCCAGATGACCTTGAGGTAGTCCTGAGCCACCGACGAGAGTGCGAGCGTGTCGATTGCCGCGCCGTGCGCCGAAGTGCTGTCGCCATCCGACGTCGATGATGCTTCCGAGGTTCCGGTCTTGTGAGCTGCCACAACGCTTAGCTTAGGCTACGAAATCCGGAACTTCCGTACGTGAGCGGCAGCACAGCGGTGATTCGCTGGGCGGGTCCGAACGTGACCCGCCGCCGGTGGACCCGTAGGCTGCCAATCGTGCTGAGATGGCGTGGTCTCGACGAAGTTCCGGCCGATTGGGGTCGTTGTGTGCTCACTATCGGTGTGTTCGACGGTGTGCATCGTGGGCATGCCCAATTGATAGCGAGAGCGGTTACCGCTGCGCGCAAACGTGGTGTTCCGAGCGTGTTGATGACGTTCGACCCGCATCCCATGGAGGTTGTGCGGCCGGGTAGTCATCCAGCCCAGTTGACGACGCTGCAACGGCGTGCGGAATTGGCTCAGGATCTGGGCATCGACGTGTTCTGCGTGATGCCGTTCACCGCTGATTTCATGAAGCTGACGCCGGAGCGCTACGTCCACGAAATTCTCGTCGAACGTCTGCATGTCGCCGAGGTGGTGGTGGGGGACAATTTCACCTTCGGCAAGAAGGCGCTCGGCAACGTCGATCTTCTTCGTGAGATGGGCGCTCGCTTCGGCTTTGCGGTCGACGGCGTCCAGCTGCTCGCCGAGCATGCGGTGACGTTCTCGTCGACCTACATCCGCTCGTGCGTCGACGCAGGCGACATGGAAGCGGCTACCGAAGCTCTCGGCCGTCCACATCGTGTCGAAGGTGTAGTCGTCCACGGTGACAAGCGTGGACGCGAGTTGGGATTCCCGACGGCCAATGTTGCACCGCCGATGTTTTCGGCGATTCCGGCCGACGGCGTCTACGCAGCGTGGTTCACGGTGCTCGGCGCCGGCGAGGAACTCGGAACTGTCGTTCCCGGTCGTCGATACCAAGCCGCAGTGTCTGTGGGGACCAACCCGACCTTCTCCGGCCGGACCCGAACCGTCGAGGCGTACGTTCTCGACACCGAAGCCGACCTGTACGGACAACACGTCGCTGTCGACCTGGTTTCGCGGATTCGGGGCATGGAGAAGTTCGACTCGATCGAGTCGCTCATCACGGCGATGAACCGAGACGTCGAACGCGCACGCCAAATCCTGAGTGAGGATGCAGAGCGCAGCGTGGGTTGAGCGCAGAGCGCAGCGTGGGTTGAGCGCAGAGTGGGTTGAACTCGTCCCGCACTAGTGGCGGCGGCCACATTCGCTCCAGGTGGGCGAAAGCGCCTCATTGCTGCTGGTAGGATCTTCTCTCGGTGCGTGCTGCGGTTTGCGGTGGCCGCGCCCGATCTAGTTCCTTTCACGCAAACGTCATCACAGGAGTGAATCAAGTGGCATTGACCACGGAAGAGAAGAAGGTCGTTCTCGGCGAGTACGGCTTGCACGAGACCGACACGGGATCGCCCGAAGCTCAGGTGGCAATGCTCACCAAGCGCATCACCGATCTCACCGAGCACCTCAAGACCCACAAGCATGACCACCACTCGCGTCGTGGACTGCTCTTGATGGTCGGTCGCCGTCGTCGTCTGCTGAAGTACGTGGCAAAGACTGACGTCGCTCGCTACCGCACGCTCATCGAGCGTCTCGGCCTGCGTCGCTAGATTTTTCTCACGACGCTGATCGAAAGCAACACGGCACGCTTCGGTTTGCCGAACACTCCGTTAGCCGGCGAAGCCACGCATATACTGGGCTTCGCTGGCTTTCGGCGTTAGCTGCCGCAAGGCAGTTTCCGCTGTCGGCGCTATGCACAGTTGTCTACGCACAGTTGTGCAGTGCGCAGCCAGCACACCGTATGCACCAGAGAACGTGGTGTCGGTTGTCGGTAGTGGTTCTCCGGACCGGGCAAGTGCCCGAAAGCTCCGGCGGACTTCGATCGACGGCCGCCCGAACGTCGTGACGTCCCGAAGCAGAAATCGCTCGCATCGCAAGGAGCGTCTGCAATTCAAGAGGGGGACGTCCCTCGGTGCGCAGTTTCCACCAGGAGGGTGGAAACGCCCGCGCGGGTACGGCGAAGACGAGAGGGAAGTGAAGAGAAAAGAATGACAGAGAATTCCGTAGTAGAGGTCGACGAAGGCGTGTTCGAATCCACCGCCGTGATCGACAACGGGTCCTTCGGTACCCGCACCATCCGTTTCGAGACCGGACGCCTTGCTCAGCAGGCCGCCGGCGCCGTCGTTGCTTACCTGGACGACGAGACCATGCTGCTGTCCGCCACGAGCGCCAGCAAGCACCCCAAGGAGCACTTCGACTTCTTCCCCCTGACGGTGGACGTCGAAGAGCGTATGTACGCAGCGGGCCGCATCCCCGGTTCGTTCTTCCGTCGTGAGGGACGCCCCTCCACCGACGCGATCCTGACCTGCCGCCTCATCGACCGGCCGCTGCGCCCGTCCTTCGTCGACGGTCTCCGTAACGAGATCCAGGTCGTCGTCACGGTCATGAGCCTCAACCCGCAGGATCTGTACGACGTCGTGGCCATCAACGCCGCTTCCGCGTCGACGCAGATCGCGGGCCTGCCGTTCTCCGGACCCGTCGGTGGCGTGCGTGTTGCACTCATCGTCTCCGAGGACAACAAGGCCGGCCAGTGGGTTGCATTCCCGACGGTCGATCAGCTCGAGAACGCCGTCTTCGACATGGTCGTAGCCGGCCGCGTCGTGTCCGGCAGCGGTGACAACGCCGACGTAGCGATCATGATGGTCGAGGCCGAGGCCACCGACAACGTCATCGCGAAGATCGCCGACGGCGCTCAGGCACCGACCGAGGCCATCGTCGCCGAGGGCCTCGAGGCCGCCAAGCCGTTCATCGCACGCTTGTGCGCTGCTCAGGCAGCACTGGCATCCAAGGCTGCAAAGCCCACGGGTGACTACCCGGTCTTCCCGGCGTACCAGGACGACGTTTTTGCTGCCGTCGAGGCTGCTGCGTCCGAAAAGCTCAATGCCGCACTGACAATCGCCGGCAAGCAGGAACGCGACGACAAGACCGACGAGGTCAAGGTCGAGGTTCTCGAGCAGGTTGCACCCAACTTCGAAGGCCGCGAGAAGGAACTGGGAGCAGCGTTCCGCTCGCTCACCAAGAAGCTGGTTCGCCAGCGCATCCTGCGCGATCAGTTCCGCATCGACGGCCGCGGCGTCACGGACATCCGTTCGCTGTCCGCCGAGGTCGCGATCATCCCGCGCGCACACGGCTCCGCACTGTTCGAGCGCGGCGAGACCCAGATCCTGGGTGTTACCACTCTCGACATGGTCAAGATGGCTCAGCAGGTCGACTCGCTCGGTCCCGAGACCACCAAGCGCTACATGCATCATTACAACTTCCCGCCGTACTCCACCGGTGAGACGGGTCGCGTCGGTTCGCCGAAGCGTCGCGAAATCGGTCACGGTGCACTCGCCGAGCGCGCTCTCATGCCGGTTCTGCCCAGCGTCGAAGAGTTCCCTTACGCGATTCGCCAGGTCTCCGAGGCTCTGAGCTCCAACGGTTCCACCTCGATGGGCTCGGTGTGTGCGTCCACGCTCGCACTGCTCAACGCCGGTGTGCCGCTTCGCGCTCCGGTTGCCGGTATCGCCATGGGTCTGGTCTCCGACCAGGTCGACGGTGAAACCCGCTACGTCGCTCTGACCGACATCCTCGGCGCCGAAGACGCCTTCGGCGACATGGACTTCAAGGTCGCAGGCACCAAGGACTTCGTCACGGCCCTGCAGCTGGACACGAAGCTCGACGGCATCCCGTCCAAGGTCCTCGCCGGCGCACTCGCGCAGGCCAAGGATGCTCGTACCACGATCCTCGAGGTCATGGCAGAGGCCATCGACACCCCGGACGAGATGAGCCCGTTCGCTCCCCGCGTGACGGCCATCAAGGTCCCCGTCGACAAGATCGGCGAGGTCATCGGCCCCAAGGGCAAGATGATCAACTCCATCACCGAGCAGACCGGTGCCAACATCTCCATCGAAGACGACGGCACCGTGTTCGTCGGCGCCACCGATGGACCGTCTGCACAGGCCGCGATCGACATGATCAACGCCATTGCCAACCCGCAGCTCCCCAAGGTCGGCGAACGGTTCCTGGGCACGGTCGTCAAGACCACCGCCTTCGGTGCCTTCGTTTCGCTCCTGCCGGGACGCGACGGACTGGTGCACATCTCGAAGCTGGGCAGCGGTAAGCGCATTGCCAAGGTCGAAGACGTGGTCAACGTCGGATCCAAGATCCGCGTCGAGATCGCCGACATCGATGCACGTGGCAAGATCTCGCTGATCCCGGTCGAAGAGGGCAACGACGAGGCTGCCGCTCCGGCCGCCGACGAGGCTGCTTCCGAGTAGATCTCACTTCGTACTCTGATGCGGCCCCGCGCGGATTTCCGTGCGGGGCCGCATCTGTACTGTCTGTAGACACGAGCCTGTAGATACCTGATTCAACACTTGCACCGAGGACTGCTGAACCTTTTCATGCCAAAGACCACTCCCAACACCACGCGCAGCCGCAGCGCTGTGCTGAAATCGCCGATCGATGCGACTCCTGAATCGGGAGTGCAGCGCACGGTCCTTCCCGGCGGCCTGCGCGTCGTCACCGAATTCATCCCCGGTGTGCGTTCCGCCTCCGTCGGCGTGTGGGTCGGAGTCGGTTCCCGCGACGAGCAGCCGAGTGTGGCCGGTGCCGCGCATTTTCTCGAGCATCTGTTGTTCAAGTCGACGCCGTCACGGACCGCGTTGGACATCGCGCAGGTCATGGATGGTGTGGGCGGCGAACTCAATGCATTCACGTCGAAGGAACACACCTGTTTCTACGCGCACGTGATCGACGAGGACCTCCCGATGGCGGTGGACCTGGTTGCCGACGTCGTACTGCGTGGGCGCTGCAGAACTGCGGATGTCGACGTCGAGCGGCAAGTAGTGCTCGAAGAGATCGCGATGCGAGACGACGATCCGGAAGACCTGCTCGGCGACGCCTTCCTGACCGCGTTGTTCGGAGATCATCCTGTCGGTCGTCCCATCATCGGTAGCGTCGAATCGATCGAGTCGATGTCGCGCAATCAGTTGCATTCCTTCCATGTTCGGCGTTACACGCCGCAGCGGATGGTGCTGGCAGTAGCGGGGAACGTCGACCACAAGCAGGTTGTGACGCTGGCTCGCCGCGCCTTCGCCGGGCATCTCGAGCGTGGAGTCAAGCCGGCGCCGCGGCGCGAAGGCACTCTGCGTTTGCGAACGATGCCTGAACTGAGCTTGACCCACCGCGACAGCGAGCAGGTCCACCTTGCGCTCGGAGTACGCGCGTTCGGTCGGCACGAGGGTCATCGCTGGGCCCTGTCTGTTCTCAACGCCGCAGTGGGCGGCGGGCTGAGTTCTCGTCTGTTCCAAGAGATTCGCGAGAAGCGTGGGCTTGCGTACTCCGTCTATTCCGGCGTAGACACCTTCGCGGACACCGGAGCGTTCTCCGTGTACGCGGGTTGCCAGCCGGAGAACCTCGGGGAGGTTGCCACAGTGATCCGCGAGGTACTTGCGAACGTGGCGACGGACGGAATCACCGATGCCGAGATCGCCCGCGCCAAGGGATCGCTGCGCGGCGGATTGGTTCTGGCACTGGAAGATTCAGGTTCACGCATGAACCGTATCGGTCGCAGTGAACTGAATTACGGCAACCATCGCAGTGTTGCGCAGACGCTCGCGACCATCGACGCGGTTACCTCCGAAGAGGTGCTCGAGGTGGCGCAGGTGCTCTTGACCAGGCCTTTTGCAGCCGCCGTTGTCGGCCCGTACAAGCGGGTTCGTGACCTTCCCGCGTCGGTACGCGGGATCGTGGGCAAGTAGTTCGAACTATCGAAATCGGGGTGTGCAGTTGAAGATCCGTGGTGCAGTGCTCGAAGAGATCGGCCGGGAGCGTCCCTTTGCGGAGTCGACTCCGATTTCGATTTCGGAACTCGACCTCGAATCCCCGGGCCCGGGTGAGATCCTCGTCAAGATCGAAGCTGCCGGGCTTTGTCACTCCGACCTCTCCGTGGTCGACGGGAATCGCGTTCGCCCCGTGCCGATGTTGCTGGGCCACGAGGCAGCTGGTCGAATCGTCGAACTCGGCGACGGCGTTGATTCGTTGTCGGTGGGCACCCGCGTCGTGATGACTTTTCTTCCGCGGTGTGGCGAGTGCGCGGGATGCGCCACTGACGGCCGGATGCCGTGCACGGTGGGTAGCGCCGCCAACAACGACGGCAGTTTGCTCGGTGGCGCGCAACGACTGCGGCGCTCCGGCGAGAGCGTCAAACATCATCTCGGCGTTTCGGGTTTCGCGACGCATGCGGTGGTCAACGCCAAGTCCGTAGTTGCCGTCGAAGACGATATTCCGGCCGAGATTGCAGCCGTACTCGGTTGCGCGGTGTTGACCGGCGGGGGAGCGCTACTCAACGCGGCCAAGCCTCGCCCGGCGGACACTGTGATGGTGGTCGGCTTGGGCGGCGTCGGGATGGCCGCAATCCTGACGGCGCGGGCACTCGGGGTCGAGAACGTCATCGGCGTCGACGCACTGGAGTCCAAGCGGGCTCAGGCGCTGGAACTGGGCGCGACCGAGGTCTTCACACCGTCCGGCCTGTCCGAGAGTGGCGTTCGCGCAGACATCGTCGTCGAAGCTGCGGGAAATGCTCGGGCGTTCGAGACAGCCGTGGCCGCGACGGCAGCGGGTGGCACGACCGTCACGGTCGGGTTGCCTGCGCCTGATGCGCGCTCGTCGATCTCGCCGCTCGGGCTGGTGGCCGAAGCGCGGACCATCATCGGCAGCTACCTCGGATCCGCCGTCCCCGCCCGCGACATCCCGATCTACGCGCAATTGTGGCGGGACGGGAAGCTACCGGTCGAGAAGCTCATCTCCTCGCGAATCGAGTTGGACGACATCAATTCCGGCATGGACGAACTTGCGGACGGAAAAGCAATCCGACAGGTCATTATTTTTGACTGAAATCGTTACCTCCTGTAACGCTTCTCTCATACTGGACGACTACTCGAATGACGTTGCGTGACGCCCCGGGGGTCGGTCGTACGTTTTCCAAAAGTTGATTGGGGAGAAGATATGCCGGTTCGTGGGTTCTTTTCGCGACATCGAATACTGGCGGGTGCAGTAGCGCCCGCAGCGCTCGGCGTGGCCGCGTTGGTGGCGGTCGCAGTTGCCGTGGATTCTCCGCAATCGCAGACGATCGAGACCGAGTTGACCGCGTCTGTCACCGAGTGCCACGACACGGTCGGGATCGGTGTTGCCGGTCGCGGAGACACGCCGGTCGAGGGCACAACGAAGATGCTCGTCGGTGCGGATGGAACGACACTCCTCCCGGCGGCGCTCACAGACGACTACAGCAGTTACTGGGTCGACCCGGTACTCAAGGCGCCCGCCGGTTCGGTCAAGGACGGCTCGTACGCCTCCGTCTACATCGCGTATCCCGCAAACATGGACAGTTACGAAGAGGCCGTGACGACGGGCGCGGACAACACCCGCGCTGTGATGAAGGCAATCAGCGCGGCCTGCCCGAACACGAAGTTCTCGATTGTCGGCTACAGCGAAGGCGCTGACGTAGTGCGCCGCGTCGCGATGGACATCGGCTCGGAGTCGAGCACCTCCGGCATCAATCCGGACAACGTCGTCGGTGTGGTCATCTTCGCCGACGCTGGTCGACTCGCGGGCGAGGGGCCGTTCCCCGGCTCCGAGAACCCGTACGCGAACCCGAACGGTTTCAACCAGCAATATCAGAACGGAAAGAACACCGCTTCCGGATCCGGGGCACTTCCAGGCACCAGCGGAGATTTCGGGGCCCTGAACGGCAAGATTGCGTCGTTCTGCTCTGACGGCGACCTCACCTGCGCAGCTCCCGAGAACATTTCACTCCTGATTCTGGCGGCAAACGTCGGTCGGCAGCTCAACGTCGACCAGTTGCAAGCGCAGAATCTGACGCCCGCCACCGGCATGGACATCGCGGTCGTGATGGGACGAGTGATGTTCGACGCCTTCAACGACATCTCGAGCAATCCCACCTGGATGCAGAGCGACGAAACCTTCCTCGACGTCTTGCTGAAGGTGTCCGATCCGGCGTACAAGCCGAGCGAGGCCACCACGACGCCGGTCGCAAAGGACTCGGTTTCCACTGAGGAAGTGTCGCCGTTGGCGTACCTGCCGCAGAAGCTGTTCAAGGAAATCGTCGGCCTCATCGCCACGAACCAGAACACCATCCCCGTAGTCATGAACGATCCGTACGGCCTGACCTTGGGCCCGGATGTCGGTCACCACTTCGACTACTGGCGTGATTCGGATGCTGCAAACGGCAAGCCCCTGACATCAGCGGAGTACGCAGCGGCGTGGCTGACCTATCTGGCCAAGCAGGCGCAGGACGGCAAGCCGGTCGATTCGTCGGCGAAGCCGACCGCCGAAGAGATGGCGGATGCCATCGACGCCTTGGCTGCTTCGCCTTCGGTTACCGACTCGGCCAAGCCCACCACAACCACGGGCGAAGCGGTACAACCCGCACCCGCAGGTTCGGAATCTGCAGTACCGGCACCCGCGGCTCCGACGACGACATCCGTTGCGCCGGCCGCGACGCCGAGTGTGACTTCAACCGTGGCGCCGTCGACTTCAGTCGAGTCGAGTGCACCGCCCGCCGCGACCACGACAACATCAACAACAACAACGACACAAGTTACGACCGGCTAGCCGAGAGGTTTCCGTTCGTCAAAAACGCTGTCACAGGCTGCGATCCGCAAGTAGTTGCGGATCGCAGCCTGTTTTGTATGTACGGGTTACCTACAGCGGCGGTTGGTGCTTATCGTGGAAGGGAGGTTTCCGGATCACGAATCGTGGGTTTCACCGTGCACGAGCTGTCTATTGCGCAGAGTGTGGTCGAAGCCGTGTGCGAGCGTGCCGGCGAGCGACGAGTATCGAGTGTGCGGCTGGAAGTAGGGCAACTCTGCGCGGTGGTTCCACACTCTCTGCTGTTCTGCTTCGACGTTGTCACTGCGGGTACTCACGCCGAGGGTGCCAGCTTGCACATCGATCAGATTGCAACCAGCGCGCGATGCAATAGCTGTGGCGTGACTTTCTCGCCGCCCGACATGTTCTTGTTGTGTGGGTGCGGCAGTGCTGATGTCGAGGTGCTTGCCGGCCGCGAGTTGCGGATCCTGTCGATGGAAGTGAGCTGAGCATGTGCGCGACGTGTGGGTGCGGGGACACTACGGGACCTCGGGTGTCGGTCGTCTCCGGCGGAGAACACGAGCAGGACGACAGCCATGGGCACGGTCACCACCACGACCACGACCATGACCATGACCTTGGGCACGGTCACTCCGACCACACTGTAATTCTCGAGCAGCAGGTGCTTGCCAAGAACGACGGCATTGCGGTTCACAATCGTGAGTGGATGCGGGGCCGCGGAATCACGGCGCTCAACATCATGAGTTCGCCCGGCGCGGGTAAGACGACATTGCTGGCGCGAACGATCCGGGAACTAGGACGACAACGACCGATTGCCGTGATCGAAGGTGACCAGGAAACCCGGCTCGACGCCGAGCGGATTCGTGAGGCCGGCGCGTCAGTGGTCCAGGTCAACACGGGGGCGGGCTGTCACCTCGATGCCGAGATGATCGATCGCGCGCTGCGCGCCTTGGACCCCGCGGACGAGTCGCTGCTTCTGATCGAAAACGTAGGAAACCTGGTGTGCCCCGCGCTCTTCGACCTGGGCGAGGAAGGCAAGGTTGTCCTAATTTCGACGCCGGAGGGGGTCGACAAGCCGAAAAAATACCCGCACATCTTTGCCGTCGCGGACCTCGTGGTGATCAACAAGATCGACTTGCTCCCGTACGTCGAGTTCGACGTTGATGCCTGTGTCGCGCAAGCGAAAATCCTCAATCCTGCTGTGCGCGTTGTTGTTTTATCGGCCACGACAGGTGAGGGCATGGACGAGTGGTACGAGTGGATCGGTAGTCGTTCGGCGATTTCTCCGGTGGCCGTTGACAACTGATCTGCTCGGGTAGTTAATGAAATGAGTGGGTGCCACGCAAGTGGGCCGAGGTTCGACTCCGGTGGCGTCAGCGTTTCGGTGCCGCAGCAATTTGAGGCCATAGCGTGTCAGGCAGTAGCGGTGCCGAGAATCAGGCGCAAGTGCACCCGTGAAAGCGGCTGACATGGACACACAAAAATCGACTGCTGGCACCACGGCGGAACCTGCCTCCGAAAGCGCAGCTACCCCCGAAAGCGCAGCGGCCAAAGCGGAAGAAACTCTGATCCACGTGCTGTGGATCAATGCCGGTCTCAGTTGCGACGGTGATTCGGTGGCGCTCACCGCGGCCACGCAACCCAGTATCGAGGAGATCGCGCTCGGTGCGTTGCCCGGTCTGCCTCAGGTGGCGGTTCATTGGCCGCTCATCGACTTCGAATGTGGACCGCAGGGTGGCGCTGACGATTTCCTGGAATGGTTCTGGAAAGCCGACCGGGGAGAATTGGAACCCTTTGTTCTTGTTGTCGAAGGATCTATACCGAACGAGAAACTTCACGACGAAGGGTACTGGTGTGGTTTCGGGAACAATCGTGAAACCGGCCAACCGGTCACCACGAGCGAATGGCTCGACAAACTGGCGCCGAAAGCGACTGCGGTAGTTGCGGTCGGCACGTGCGCAACCTACGGCGGCATACATGCGATGGCCGGCAATCCGACCGGTGCGATGGGCGTGCCGGACTATCTCGGGTGGACCTGGAAATCGAAGGCGGGCATCCCGATCGTTTGCGTTCCCGGGTGTCCCATTCAGCCGGACAACCTCTCCGAGACCCTGACCTATCTTCTGTACATGGCCACTGATCAGGCGCCGATGATTCCCTTGGACGAATCCCTCCGCCCGCAGTGGCTTTTCGGTGCCACCGTTCACGAGGGCTGTGACCGTGGCGGGTACTACGAGCAGGGCGAGTTCGCGACGGAGTACGGGTCGCCGAAGTGCATCGTCAAGCTGGGGTGTTGGGGACCGGTCGTGAAATGCAATGTCCCCAAACGCGGTTGGATAAACGGAGTCGGCGGGTGCCCTAATGTCGGCGGGATCTGCATCGGCTGCACGATGCCGGGATTCCCGGACAAATTCATGCCGTTCATGGATGAACCACCTGGCGGCAAACTCTCCACCAATGCGGTGGGAATGTACGGGTCCGTGATCCACAGTCTGCGCCGGATCACCGGTCACACGTTGGACAAGGAACCGCACTGGCGCGAGCGCGGGTCGAAGTTGCTCACCGGTGCGACGCGTACGTGGTGACCGACCGGATACCTTCAAATCAGTTCGTGAGCAACGTCTCTGGGAGGCACTGCAATGACGGCCATCGTTCCCGAACCCACCTCGACTGCGGACCGCGACGGTCTTGTCGAGATGGCGTGGGACCCAATCACCCGAATCGTCGGCAGTCTGGGTATCTACACCAAGATCGACTTCGCCAATCGCGAAGTGGTGGAGTGCCACAGCACGTCGTCGATCTTTCGTGGGTATTCCCTGTTCATGAAGGGGAAGGACCCGCGCGACGCGCATTTCATCACCAGTCGTATCTGCGGCATCTGCGGTGACAATCACGCCACGTGCTCGTGCTACGCACAAAACATGGCGTACGGCGTCAAGCCGCCGCATCTAGGCGAGTGGATCGTCAATCTCGGCGAGGCCGCCGAGTACATGTTCGACCACAACATTTTTCAAGAGAATCTGGTCGCAGTCGACTACTGCGAGAAGATGGTCTCCGAGACGAATCCCGGTGTGCTGGCGCAGGCAGAGAACACGCGCTGCCCGCACGAGGAGCAGCACGGTTATCGCACGATCGCGGACATCATGCGGACTCTCAATCCGTTCACGGGTGAGTTCTATCGCGAAGCGTTGCAAGTCTCGCGTTCGACTCGCGAAATGTTCTGCTTGATGGAGGGTAGGCACGTCCACCCGTCGACGCTCTATCCCGGCGGCGTCGGCACCGTCGCGACGATCGAACTGATGACGGACTACATGTCGCGGCTGATGCGGTACGTCGAATTCATGAAGAAGGTCGTGCCGATGCACGACGACCTGTTCGACTTCTTCTACCAGGCGCTGCCTGGTTACGAGAAGGTTGGCCTGCGGCGGACCCTGCTGGGTTGTTGGGGATCGTTCCAAGACCCCGAGTACTGCAATTTCTCGTACAAGGACATGACCGACTGGGGCCGGAAGATGTTTGTCACTCCCGGTGTGGTTGTCGACGGAAAGTTGGTCACCACGGATCTGGTGGACATCAACCTCGGTATCCGAATCATGCTGGGGTCCTCGTATTACGAGGACTGGAGTGATCAGGAGATGTTCGTCAAGACCGATCCGCTGGGTAACCCGGTCGATCGCCGGCACCCGTGGAATCAACACACCAACCCTCACCCGCAGAAGCGGAACCTCGAGGACAAGTACAGCTGGGTCATGTCACCGCGATGGTTCGACGGAAAAGACAACCTCGCTCTGGATACCGGCGGGGGAGCATTGGCTCGTCTGTGGAGCACCGCTCTTGCCGGCCTGGTCGACATCGGATACCTGGAGTCGAACGGACACAGTGTGAAGATCAATCTTCCGAAAACAGCACTGAAGGGTCCTGTCTCGCTCGAGTGGAAGATTCCAGAGCATGGCAGCAATACTCTCGAAAGGAACCGTGCGCGAACGTATTTCCAGGCATACGCAGCAGCGGCTGCCCTTCACTTCGCAGAGAAGGCGCTAGTCGAGATCCGGGCAGGCCGTACCAAGACGTGGGAGTCGTTCGAGGTTCCGGACGAGGGAATCGGTTGCGGATTCACCGAAGCCGTCCGCGGAGTTCTCTCACATCACATGGTGATTCGTGACGGCAAGATCGCGAACTATCACCCGTACCCACCGACCCCGTGGAATGCGAGCCCGCGCGACAGCTACGGAACCCCCGGTCCGTACGAGGATGCCGTGCAGGGTCAGCCGATCTTCGAGGAGAACGATCGAGACCACTTCAAGGGCATAGACATCATGCGGACCGTGCGTAGTTTCGATCCCTGTCTGCCGTGTGGTGTTCACATGTATCTCGGCGGCGGTAAGACCCTGGAGAAGTTGCACTCTCCGACGCAGTCCGTGACCGGGGAGTGATCGATGGAGCAATCGGCCGACTACTGGCGCGGAGCAGGTGAGCGCATCGAGACGTTGTTACAGGCCAATGCCGGTGCAGGGCCGGTGGCCAGGGATCGCGCCGAGCAACTGGTCCGCGAGGTCGTGCAGTTGTACGGCGCCGCACTCGAACGCACCGTCGCACTGGCGGATCCGGCCATGATGGATGCGATGGTTCGCGACGATCTGGTGTCGAGCCTCCTACTGGTGCACGGACTTCACCCGCACGACGTCGAGACCCGCGTACGCACTGCGCTCGACAGCGTGCGTCCGTACCTCGGCTCGCACGGCGGGGACGTCGAACTGATCGAGGTGGCGGACGGCGTGGTGCGGCTACGGCTTCTCGGAAGCTGTAACAGTTGCCCTTCGTCGTCGGTGACCCTCGAAACCGCGGTCCAGGACGCGGTGCAGGCGGCGGCACCCGAGACCACCGGAATCGACGTCGAAACACCGGATTCGCACGAGCTGAAGTCGGGTGTGATCTCGGTCGAGTCCCTGTTCTCGCACGTACACGCCGAAGGGGGAGGCGCGCACTGGGTGGAGGTCCCCGAATTTGCCGAAGTCGACGCGGGTGAGGTCGCGGGTTTCCGGGTATCGGATACCGATCTGTTGGTCTGCCGCTCCGGTGACGATCTGTACGCGTATCGCGACCATTGCCCCGTATGTGACCATTCGATGGCGGGGGCTGTGCTCGAACGCATGATGGGCCTTCCTGTCCGAGACGCCGCTGTCCTTACCTGTCCGACGTGCTCTGCCCACTTCAGCGTGTACGGAGCGGGTGCGCGGGTCGGCACCGGCTCCGAGCACCTGGCGCCTCTGCCGGTGCTTATTCGCGACGGTGTGCTCTCGGTCGCGCTTGCTGACGATTCCGTGTTGCCGGTGACCTAGCCGTGGACGAAGCCTGGTCATGAAAACCACTGTGGGAGAGGTACTCACGCGAATCGCCTCGACGCGCGCCGTTCCGACCGGGCCGCTGTGTGAGATGTGCGCGGCGGGCATAGGTGACGAACACCAACACGTCGTGGACGTACAGGTCCGGAGCCTGATGTGCGTGTGCCGTCCCTGCTATCTGCTCTTTGCGCCGGTCGACGCGGATCTTCGATACAAGGCGGTTCCCGATCGGTACCTCGAATTTCCGGACTTCGACCTCGGCCCTGGCCGGTGGGAGTCCCTGGAAATCCCCGTCGGACTGGCATTCTTCTTTCGGAACTCACTCCTCGACAAGTACATAGTCTTCTATCCGGGACCTGCCGGAGCTACCGAATCCGAGTTGCCCATCGACTCGTTCGAGACTGTGCTCGCGGAGAATCCGGGGCTCTCGCAGATGCGGGCCGACGTCGAGGCGTTGATTGTCTCGGTGCCCACGTCAGGACAATCGCCGAGATGCTTCGTTGTTCCCATCGACGCCTGCTACGAGCTGGTGGGCAGGCTGCGCACCGTGTGGCGCGGATTCGACGGTGGCCAGGATGCCGCACGCGCGGTGGACGAGTTCTTCGGGCGCGTCGAGGCGCGAAGCAGGTCGGCATGACCGTCCTCGACTTTTCGGTCGACAACGTGGAGGTGGAACCGTATGCGGTTACACCGAATCTGACGGTGAGATTGAGGATGTCGGAGACTACCGGCGCGACCGTCCGAGCAGTCGCTCTACGCGCACAGGTTCGAATCGAACCGCACCGCCGGCCGTACTCCGACGAGGAAGGCGACGCCCTGCGCGATTTGTTCGGTCCGCGGGAGCGTTGGTCGAGCACGCTGCGAACCTTCTTGTGGATGGAGTGTTCCGCGGTCGTTCAGGGATTCACGGAAACAGCGGTCGCGGCCTTACCCATGGCGTGTACGTACGACTTCTCGGTGACGGCGTCGAAGTACATGCACGCACTCCGTGACGGAACGATTCCGATCGTGGTTCTACTGAGCGGAACCGTATTCACCGACGGGCAGCGCGGTTTCTCGGTACAGCAGATCCCGTGGGACAGATCTGCTGCCTACGAATTGCCGGTCGACGTGTGGAAACAGCTGATGGCCACGCATTATCCGGCCTCTGGTTGGGTACGCCTCGACCATGAGACGATTGCCGATCTCGTGCGATTCAAGGCAGCGCACGGCTTCACGGACCTCGATTCAGCCGTGCGGCAGTTGCTCACGGCGAGCGAGGTGCCCCGATGACCCGAACTGAGATGGATCACGACGTTCGGGCCGTGGCCGACGCTGTCCTGTACGAGGGATATCTTCTCTATCCTTACCGGGCCGGCTCGGCGAAGAATCAATCCCGTTGGCAGTTCGGGGTTCTCGGACCGCCCGGCGCCGCCGGTGACGGAGTCGGCGAGGAACCGTCGATGTCCGCCCAATGTCTGCTCGGCGAACTCGAGCGGAACGGCGCCGAAGTAACGGCGACGGTGAGATTTTTGCACCACCAGTCGCGGACGGTTGAACGACTCGGCGCCGGCGGCGCGTGGATTCCGGTGGATCGGTTGGTCGTCGACGGGCACGAGGCGATCTCGTGGGACGAAGCCACCGAATCCGAGATCGTCTTGGGTCCGTGGGGTCTGGACGAACTCGAGGCCGGAGTCGAAGAATCCTTCTGTGCGGCGGGAGTTGTCGACGGAGAGACTCTGGCGGATTCTCTGGGCCGGGTAGTCGGACGGGTCGTTCGGACACGGCTTCCGGTGACTGGCTGCTTGGAATTGAACGCCTCCGCAGGGGACAGACGCAGGGTGATCTCCGTGAGCATCATGAACGACACGAGCGTCGACATGAGGGACAAGGGCACGGCCACGGCGCAGTCGATGCTCGGCACTCACGTCATTTTGACCTGCGCAGGCTCGAGGTTCGTGTCGTTGTTCGACGAACCAGATCACTCGGAGCCGCTGCGGCAAAATCGCTGTTATCCCGTGCTTGCGGGGACCGAGGATCCGACTCACCCCGGTACATCGCACACCGTTCTGGTGTCACCGATCATCCTGTACGACTTTCCCGAGATTGCGCCGCAGAGCGAAGGATCCCTGTTCGACTCGACGGAGATCGACGAAATTCTCACCCTGAGAATTCTCGCCATGACCGAAGAGGAAAAGGCGCGGGCGCGGGCTACCGACTCGAAAGCTGCCGACATCATCGATCGATGTGAGAGCTTGACGGCCGACGATCTAGCCGGCCTGCACGGCGTGCTGCGAGATTCGATTGCCGGTTCTGATCTGATACCCGAGGTGCCTGACGGCGTGGACTGGTGGACGCCGGAAGCCGACACCAGTGTTCAACCACGCACCGACGCAGTATTGATCAACGGCGTCCGCGTCTGTGGTGGAAGTACGGTTCGGCTTCACCCCTCACGTCGCGCTGATGCTCAGGACCTGTTCTTCGACGGCCGGATCGCCCACGTCGCCACCATTCATGAAGACGTGGACGGCGACATTCATGTTGGGGTGACGCTCTTGGACGACCCGGCCGCCGATCTGCACAACTGGTACGGCCGCTACCTGTACTTCGCGCCGGACGAGATAGAGCCGGTGCCGCGAGACGGCGCGAGTTGACGTACTTCACGCTGTCGGACTTCACAGCTGTCGGACTTCACTGCTATCGAGAGGAGAACCCGCCATGAGGAGCATGGGATTGCTGTCGACGGCACTTCTCGGCGCCACCGCGATCGCAGCCGCGATCGTTCTGGTGGTGTCGATGCCGGACATCCAGCGCTATCTGCGAATGCGAAAGATGTAAAGCACTGTGCGCGTGCTGATTGCAGGCGTCGGAAACATATTTCTCGAAGACGACGGATTCGGCCCCGAAGTTGTTCGAGCGTTGCAGCATGAGAATCTCCCGACGGGGGTTCGCCTGGTCGACTACGGGATTCGTGGTGTGCATCTGGCATACGACTTGTTGGAGTCGTGGGACGCGCTGGTGCTGATCGACGCATTACCGGTGACCGGAGTGCCGGGGAAGCTTGCGATCATCGAAGTGGATCCCGAAAGTGAAGGTCCGCAAGGAGGTTTCGACGCACACTCGATGCATCCGAGTTCGGTGTTTGCCAGCCTGCAGGCCCTCGGCGGAGCACTCCCGCGGACGTTCGTGGTGGGGGCACACGCGAAATCGGTCGGCGACGGAATCGGATTGAGTGCAGAGATGCGTGATTCGGTAGGGCAAGCCGCCTCTGCGGTGATGGCACTCGTCCGGTCGATCGACGTGGATTGTGATGCCACCACTTTGGGGCCGGAGGTGTGAGTCATGTGTCTGGGGATTCCGGGACGGGTACGCGAACTACTGGACGGATACGGCGGTCAACTCGCCCTCGTCGACGTGGAAGGTGCACCGCGCAAGGTCAACATCGGAATGCTCGACGAAGGCACCGTCACGGCAGGTGACTGGGTGGTGATCCACATGGGCTTTGCAGTCGAGAAGGTCGACGAACAGGGAGCGCAGCGCGCCCGGGCCGGCCTCGAACTGATGGGCCGTGGTCAAGACGGTGAGATCGACGAGTCCGATAGTCGTACCGGCGAGGTCGGGACATGATGATCGCCAACCGTGTCATCGTTCGTGGCGTAGTCCAGGGGGTGGGATTCCGGCCGTTCGTTCACGCGACTGCGACCGAACTGGGACTGTCGGGTTCGGTGGGAAATTCTGCTCTCGGGGTCGTGATCGACATCGAAGGCGACGGAGAGGCAATCGATGCATTTGTCGCTCGGGTGCGAAACCGCCCCCCACCGCTGGCACGAGTGGAGTCGATAGAGCGCGAGGACTCGCCGCCGCTAGGTCGTCAGGGGTTTTGCATCATCGAGACGGATGCGGGGGCGGTCGGGCGAACCTTGGCGCCGGCCGACGTCGGGATCTGCGACGACTGCCTGCGGGAGCTGACTGATCCGAGCGATCGGCGATTTCGTCATCCCTTTATCACCTGCACCAATTGTGGTCCACGATTCACGATCATCGAGTCGATGCCCTACGACCGGGCCGCTACGACGATGAAGCGGTTCCCGTTGTGCGCGAACTGTGCGGCAGAGTACGTGGATCCCTCCGACCGCCGGTTTCATGCGCAACCGATTGCCTGCCCGGAGTGCGGTCCAACGCTTTCGTTCGGGGAAGGCGACGCGCCCACGGAGACCGGCGAGGGTGCACTGCTACGAGCCCGAGCGCTGCTACGAGACGGGAAGATTCTTGCTGTCAAGGGAATTGGAGGATTCCACTTGGCCTGCGATGCGCGTGATGATCGCGTGGTTCACGATTTGCGTGGACGCAAGCATCGACCGAGCAAGCCGTTGGCGGTGATGGTGCGCGATGTGAGAGAAGCCAGAGCGCTGGGTGTGGTCGGGGATGCCGAGGCCGATGCCATGTCCTCGCACGAGCGTCCCATAGTGCTGGTTGCCAAAGCGTCTGGATACACGCTGTCTCCCTCGATTGCCCCAGGCATTCCGGACATCGGAATCATGCTGGCCTACAACCCGATTCAGCATCTCCTGCTCGGGTTGGCGGGAGACGCTGCGGGCCCGGCGGCGTTGGTGATGACGTCGGCGAACATCGGTGGCGAGCCAATTCTGTACTCTGACGACGATCTCGAACGGGTGGGTGACCTGGCCGACGGGGTGTTGACCCACAACCGTCCGATCTTGATGCCGTGTGACGACTCGGTGATGCGAATAGTCGGCAGTGGACGACAGTTGCTTCGTCGCTCGCGCGGATATGCACCGCTGCCCGTTGCGGCGCCGTTCGATCTACCGCCCACCTTGGCGGTCGGGGCCGATCTGAAGAACACCTTCTGTCTTGCCGAGGGTGCGTATGTCTGGCCGAGTCAGCACATCGGAGACATGGGCGACCTCGCTGTCCTCGACAGTTTTGCTGCATCGGAGAGTCACTTCGAGTCGATCACCGGAGTAGTGCCGCACCAGATTGCCTGTGACGAGCATCCTCGGTATCGCTCGTCCTCGTGGGCTCGCAGTCGTAGTGGCGACCGACCGGTGCGCGTCGTCGGGCATCACCACGCACATGTGGCTTCCGTGATGGGGGAGAACGGCCGGGACGGGAGCGAACCGGTTCTCGGAATAGCGTTCGACGGCACCGGCTACGGGGCGGACGGCGCAGTGTGGGGAGGGGAATTGCTGCTGGCGACGTACAAGGGTTATCGCCGTCTCGCGAATCTGGGATACGTACCGCTGCCAGGGGGCGATGCCGGAGTGGAACGACCGTACCGAATGGCGCTCGCCCACCTCTGGCATGCCGGGTTGGACTGGGAATCCGACCTCGCGCCGGTGGCGGCCTGTCCGCCACGAGAGCAGTCGGTCCTACTTCACCAGTTGGAAACCGGTTTCGGGTGTGTGGACACCTCCAGCATGGGGCGGTTGTTCGACGCAGTCTCCTCGCTGACCGGGGTTCGTCAGAGCGTCGACTACGAAGCGCAGGCCGCCATCGAACTGGAGGGCATTTCGAGGGGAGTCGACTGCGCCCCGTCGCGGTACACCTTCGACTGGGTGCAGTCGGACGACGATTCATGGACAGCTGATCCACGGTCGGTCATTCGGGCCGTTGTCCGTGATCTCCGGGCGAAGGTGCCCGCCGACGTGATCGGCGCGCGCTTCCACGAATCCGTCGCGCACCTCGTACTCGAGTGGGCAATCCGTGGCCGGGAACTGGCGGGAGTGGACGAGGTAGTTCTCACCGGAGGCGTGTTTCAGAACCCTCTCCTGCTCGTCCGGGCGTGTGCCCTGCTCGGAGAAGCCGGATTCACGCCGTTGACAGGACTGCAGTTGCCACCGAACGACGGTGGTCTCGCCTACGGCCAAGTGCTGGTCGGGAGTTCGTCATGAGGTCAGGAGTTGTGCCATGTGCCTAGCCGTACCAGGACGTATCGAGTCCTTGGAGGAACGCGACGGAACGACGATGTCGGTGGTGAACTTCGGTGGCGTCCGAAAAGAAGTGTGCCTCGAATACATTCCGGGCGCCCGAGTTGGCGAGTACGTCGTGGTGCACGTCGGATTCGCGATCCAACGACTCGACGAGGAATCCGCACGCAGCACGCTGGCGGAATTCGAACACCTCGGCGTACTCGAAGAGGAATTCGGTGACGGGTTCGCCAGGGCTGCCCGGGCCGCCGGGATCGAACCGAAGGAGACGGAATCATGAAGTATCTGGACGAGTTCTCCGATCCGGAACTGGCCGGCAAACTGCTGGATCAGATCCGCGCGCTGGCCACGCGCCGATGGGCGATCATGGAAGTGTGTGGTGGTCAGACACATTCGATCATCAGGCACGGCATCGATCAACTACTCCCAGAGCAGATCGAGATGATTCACGGACCTGGTTGCCCGGTCTGCGTCACGCCGCTCGAGATCATCGACAAAGCTCTCGAAATCGCGGCAAAGCCCGATGTCATTTTCTGTTCATTCGGGGACATGTTGCGAGTTCCGGGGAGTTCGTCGGATCTGTTCCGGATCAAGAGCGCCGGCGGCGACGTTCGCGTGGTGTACTCACCGTTGGATGCACTGACTATTGCCAAGGAGAATCCGGACCGGCAAGTGGTGTTCTTCGGGATCGGATTCGAGACCACAGCGCCGGCCAACGCCATGACCGTCTATCAGGCCAATCGCCTGGGTATCAAGAACTTCTCGCTGCTCGTCTCGCACGTTCTGGTCCCGCCGGCAATGGCCGCGATAATGGACTCGCCAGAGTGCCGCGTGCAGGCATTTCTGGCGGCCGGGCATGTGTGCAGTGTGATGGGAACGTCGGAGTACCCGGCCCTCGCCGAGAAGTACAGGGTCCCGATCGTCGTTACCGGATTCGAGCCGCTGGATCTCCTGGAGGGCATCAGAAAGACTGTGCTGCAGTTGGAATCGGGTCGACACGAGGTCGAAAATGCCTACGCCCGTGCTGTCACGGCGGAGGGCAACACCGCAGCGAAAGCGATGCTCGAGGATGTGTTCGCGGTGTCGGACCGGACGTGGCGCGGCATCGGATCGATCCCGGACAGTGGTTGGCAGCTGGCGCCGAAGTATGCGTATTTTGATGCGGAAGAACGTTTTTCGGTGACCGATATCCACACCGACGAGTCGAGTGTCTGCCGGTCCGGTGAAGTATTGCAAGGCTTGATCAAGCCACACGAGTGCAGTGCCTTCGGGAAGGAATGCACTCCGCGGAATCCACTCGGTGCCACGATGGTGTCGTCCGAGGGGGCGTGCGCTGCGTACTACCTGTACCGACGCCTGGAACTGCAGGAGGCGGGTCATGCCGGCTGAGGAGACCGCTGTCGTGGACCTGTCGGCATGGGTGTGCCCACTGCCGCTGCGTGATTCGCCGAACATCGTCATGGGACACGGCGGTGGGGGAGCGATGTCCGCCGAGCTCATCGAGCATCTGTTCCTGCCCTCGTTCGGAAGCGCTGCCGATGCCGAGCTCGGCGACTCGGCTGTATTCGACATCGGCGGGGTGCGGCTCGCCTTCTCGACGGACTCGTACGTCGTGAAACCCATGGTGTTTCCCGGCGGAACGATCGGCGATCTTGCGGTCAACGGAACGGTGAACGACCTGGCGATGGCGGGAGCACAACCTTTGGTGATGTCGACGGCATTCATCCTCGAAGAAGGGACCGCGTTGACCGACATCGCGGGGATCGCGAAGGCGCTCGGGCGGGCTGCGCACGTTGCCGGCGTTCGACTGGTGACGGGTGACACCAAAGTTGTCGATGCCGGTCACGGCGACGGAGTCTTCATCAACACCGCGGGAATCGGGATTGTCGCCGACGGGGTGGACATCAACCCCACTCGCGCACAAGTGGGTGACGTCGTGATCGTCAGCGGCGACATCGGTGTTCACGGGGTGGCCGTGATGAGTTGTCGCGAAGGTCTCGAATTCGGGACCGAGGTGCGCAGTGATTGCGCGTCGCTCAACGGCGTGGTCGCCGACATGATTGCCACCGGCGTCGACATCCATGTCTTGCGCGACCCTACCCGGGGCGGAGTTGCCGCCACCCTCAACGAGATCGCTCAAGCGTCGAACATCGGTGTTGCGCTGGTGGAACGAGATCTGCCGATTCCCGCTGACGTGCGCGACGCCTGTGGGCTACTCGGTTTGGATCCTTTGTACGTCGCCAACGAGGGTAAGTTGATCGCCTTCGTTTCGCGAGAAGACTCCGACCGAATTCTGGAAGCGATGCGCGGTAATCCACTGAGTGCGGGAGCTGCCGTGATCGGGGAGTGCGTGGCCGAACATCGCGGAATGGTGGTGGCGCGTACGGCGTTGGGAGGCAATCGGGTAGTGGATTTGCCGGCAGGTGAACAACTTCCGCGGATCTGCTGATGACTGCCGTCGGTATGAACGGGCCGGCGTTGTTTGCCCGCTACGCGTATCCGCCGAACGAGTTGGGTTACTGCGGACCCGACGATCCTTCAATGCTGCTTCGTCTGGCCAGCGGCAACTCGGGCAGCGGCGACCGTGATCGCGCTCGTCAATTCGACGGTGCGTGGCCGTACCTCGAGGCATTGGCCGCAAGTGCGGGCATCGACGATCCTCTCGATCCGCGAGTGATCGAAGCCTATTGGGTAGGAGGTGATCTCCTCGACTCGCTTGATTCGGGGGCGTTGTTGCAGCACTTGAGGGGGGCATTCGGTGAACGCGAGAACACCGGGTTTCTCCCTGCCCTCGGGGATCGGGACCGCGCGCTCGCGCACCACAGTTTTCACGTATTTCTGGTGTATCCGTGGGTCAAGCTTCTTCGGAAGCGCGGTGCGGTCCCACTGTCCGTCCTCCAGAACTGCCGGATCAGATGGGGAGTGGTCGAGGACGTGAGTGAGGAGCACGCGTTGGTGGTTTCGTCCCCGCTCGAGTTCGACGGTGAGCAACTCGTACGCGGCACGCCGGTGACGCAGCGAGTGCGATGGAGCGTTGACGGCCGCTCACTCGCACCGACGCCAGTCCAGGGCGCCTTGGTGACGATGCACTGGGATTGGCTGTGTGACAACATCACGTCAGAGCAATCACGGGCATTGGATGCCGCGGAAGACTCGGCATTGCGGATCGCGACCCGGATGCTGTCGACGTGACAGGCCCTGTCAGAGCAGGGACCACGGTCTGGAGGATACGCAGGTGTCAGGGCACGAAAAAGGTTCCGAGGCCCGGTGTTCCGATCGCCTGGGGATCGACGTATGCGACGACCTGACCCGAGCCCGGACGAATCGTGACGGGTTGTGCATCCAGTGTCGGAAATGATGCGGATCCGTACGCTCCGGTGCCGAGACTGAGCCAGTGGACGACCGCGGAGTGGGGGTTTCCGTCTCCGGGTGCGCGTTGCACTTTCAGCACGGCGACGCCCGGTTCTTCGCCGACGATCGCTGCAAGGTGGGGAGTGGGCAAGTCGACGAGCGGGACGTAAGGGTCGACCTGGAACGGAACCGTGCTCGGCGCCGCTGCCGCGGTACCCGGCATCATCACGCCGGAGATCGCAAGGGCCGCAAAGACCGCGGCACCGGTACGTGCAAAAGCGTTGAGTGCAGTCATACGATTCGACGCTAGTCGCTTGACCGGCGATTCGGTGCCGTTTCGCGTTTCAATCGGTGGCGGGGTGACGTCGACGCCACCGCCCAGTGGTACGCGAAGGTATTCGGAATGACGATCGAGATATTCGGCCCCACGGCACGCACTGCACTGAAGTTCGGAGATCAGAAGATCGATCTGAGGCCTCTCGGATCGGCGGAGCAAGACCCGGCCTGGACCACCGGCGCCGTCGAGGCAGCAGGTTTCGAGGATTTGTGCTTATTGTCGCGACCCCGACGGAAACCTCATCGAGATCGCCGTCTACCCGTGAACCAACCACTCCGAGGAGAAATTACTCCAGATTCAATGTCGTTCAGTGCTGCCTCCTCCGGCTGTCGACATCTTTCCCGGCCGTGCACTTGGAATCCTCGTTCGTCACCGGACTTTGCGGGTCCCGCTTTCTCTGATCGTCGCCCGCGGTCCGCGTTCGTCGGACTCTTCTCTTCCAGATCGCTGATCGAACTGGTTTCGAGAAGGTGTCGGATCGGCGTCCGATGGCTTTCGAGGGGATCTAGCTACTTCCGCCGTCTATCGAGTGAGCGAGGGTGGAGACGGTGCGCTTTCGGTGGGTTGTTGCCGGTTGCACTGTGTCGGGCCAGTCAGCAGTTTCTTCCAGCGCCCAGTCGGCCCATTCTGCGATGTGGTTGAAGTGGCCGATCATGAACCGGTTGGCCAGTGCCATCAGATGATTCTGCTGGGGGAGTGTGCCGGCTTCGGGGGCCGAAATCCGTTGTGCGTGTGAGACGAACAGACTTCGGGACCGAGTTGCCTGTTCGCGCATGGTGGTCAGGTTGGTCCGCAGGTCGGCGATCGTGCCTTGGTTGGCGAAGATCACGCGGATCATGCCTTCGAACTGCAAGGCGGGGGGTGTGGCCTGGGTGGCGAGCCAGTCACTCAGCGCTGTGCGACCTTCGTCGGTGATGGAGTAGACCGTGCGCGAGCGCTGAGTGCCTTTCGTTACCGTGCTTGCCGTGACCAGACCGCGTTCAAGCAGTATTTTGGGGGCGTTGTATCGCTGTCGGTCGGCGCTGGGCCACAACTCGGCGACCCCGCGTCCGACCTGTTCGGCGATCTCGTATGCCGACCAGTCCTTGACCGTCAGCAGTCCCAGGATCATGTACGAGGTAGGTGTGAGATCACGCTGAGCCACATGGCTCCCTTCGTTCCGCGGTTACATCCGAGCCTACAAGTGCTACTTCCCTTCACCGTTTGCATCCTCGGTGTCGGCGATGTCGTCGGATGTGTCCTGAGCGGGCTTGCCGTAGATGAAGGGGACGAGCGCTGCAGCGACGGCAGAGGCCGGGGCGAAACCATCGGCCGTGGGGGCCAGATTTCCCCACACCACCAAGGTTACGTCGTTGACCGGGTCGTACCCCATGAACGAGTTGTAGCCGGGCAGTTCGCCGATGTGGCCGTACATCGGACCCATTTGAGCGATACCGTATCCGTATCCTGCGGATCCTTCGCCATCTGTGGGTTGCACACTGTTCAAACGCAACTCTTGTGTGGCGGGACTCAGGAGCGAACCGGTTCCCAGGGGACTGTAAGAACAACGGTGTAACTCTGAAAGGAGATACGCCACTATGACTGA
>NZ_JBJURM010000016.1:0-159529 GCF_046097995.1 Rhodococcus sp. 5A-K4 | reverse complement strand
CGGGTGGACGGCCCAGCTCGCTGCAACCAGTCGCCGTGCGGTACTCGGCTGCAGAACCAGTGCGCCGACGAAGACCACAAATGTTGCGGACACTGCACTCCATTCGCGAACGGGGATGGAGACGTCGACCAGGCGTCCCTGCCGAGCTTGTCCCTGCCGAGCCACGGGATAAACGGCCGCGGCGACCACGAGGCCGGCGGCGTAGGCAGGTGTTCGGCGGTGAGACATCCACTTTTTCACGGGGGCGTCGACAAGTGCACTCAGTATCAGGCCGGTACCTGCTGCGATGACCCGGCCAGTTGTCGAGGGACGCATTCGTCGACAGTATCGCTGCTCGGCGATGCTTCGTG
The DNA here is from genome assembly GCF_046097995.1 of Rhodococcus sp. 5A-K4. Taxonomy (NCBI): domain Bacteria; kingdom Bacillati; phylum Actinomycetota; class Actinomycetes; order Mycobacteriales; family Nocardiaceae; genus Rhodococcus; species Rhodococcus sp. 5A-K4. Next base: position 159,179 of record NZ_JBJURM010000016.1, on the reverse strand, counting down.
GCAAAGAAAAAGTCCCCGACCAAGACTGGTCGGGGACTTCCCTGGCGGAGGATAGGGGATTTGAACCCCTGAGGGCGTTAACCCAACCCGCGTTCCAGGCGAGCGCCATAGGCCACTAGGCGAATCCTCCGTGGAGCAGCATACCCAATTGCAGGCGTGAAGCGTTAAACGGGTACCTGACCTGCGAAGAACCGGTGGATCTCAGGGTTTGCATCTCCACCCCGGTAGGTGGTGTGCAGCGGCCGACGAAAGCCGTCTACACTGTTCATTGGATCCCGCGCGGCGCGCATCCTGTGAACTCCCCCAGGGCCGGAAGGCAGCAAGGGTCAACGGGCTCTGCCGGGTGCGCGGGGTCCTCTATTTTTTCACATACCCGACCCCGCCTCGTCGGTGAAAGGCCGCTCCGGATGCCTATCCAAACCCAGATCGGGTTGATGAGCCATGAAGAACTCACCTCCGAGCATGAGAGCCAGAGCGCGAAGTACACGCAGCTCCAGGCGCAGAAGCTCGCACTCGATCTGACCCGCGGTAAGCCTTCCCCGGAACAACTCGACCTTTCCGCAGAGCTGCTGACGCTGCCCGGCGACGGTGACTTCCGTGACGGCAGCGGCACCGACTGCCGCAACTACGGCGGACTCACCGGTCTGCCGGAACTGCGCGCCATCTTCGGTGAGCTGCTGGGTATCCCCGTTGCGAACCTTCTCGCCGGCAACAACGCGAGCCTCGAGATCATGCACGACAACGTCGTGTTCTCACTGCTGCACGGCACTCCGGATTCGGCCCGGCCGTGGGCACAGGAAGAGAAGATCAAGTTTCTCTGCCCCGCACCGGGCTACGACCGCCACTTCGCGATCACCGAGTCCCTCGGCATCGAGATGATTGCGGTGCCGATGAACCACGACGGCCCGGATGTCGTCAAGATCGCCGAACTTGTTGCGTCAGATCCGCAGATCAAGGGCATGTGGGCGGTTCCGGTTTACGCGAACCCCACCGGCGCCGTGTACTCCGAAGAAATTGTCCGGACGCTCGCGTCGATGCCGACGGCCGCGCCGGACTTCCGCCTGTACTGGGACAACGCATATGCCGTGCATCCTCTCGTCGGCGAGACCGCACCTTCCTACGACATTCTCTCGATGGCAGCGGAGGCCGGACACCCCAACCGTCCGCTCGTGTTCGCGTCGACGTCCAAGATCACTTTCGCCGGCGCTGGTGTGAGCTTCTTCGGTAGCTCGGCGGAAAACCTTGCCTGGTACCAGAAGTTCCTGGGTAAGAAGAGCATCGGACCTGACAAGGTCAATCAGCTTCGCCACCTGCGTTTCTTCGGCAATGCCGACGGCGTTCGTGCGCACATGGAGAAGCATCGCGCGTTCCTCGCACCCAAGTTCGAGCTCGTACTGCGGATCCTCGAGGATCGTCTCGGTGCTTCGAAGGTCGCGTCCTGGACCGAGCCGAAGGGCGGATACTTCATCAGCCTCGACGTGGTCGACGGCACGGCCAAGCGCGTCATCGAACTGGCGAAGAACGCGGGTATCGCGCTCACCGCTGCCGGATCGGCTTTCCCGTACAGCACGGATCCGGACGACCGGAACATCCGGTTGGCCCCGAGCTTCCCGTCCACGGCTGAACTCGAAGTTGCCATGGACGGCGTGGCGACGTGTGTCCTGCTCGCAGCCACCGAATCGCGTCTCTCCGAGATCTGAGTTCTCTAAGCGGCGTGCCCGGTCGGTACTTTTCGGTCTCGTCTTGTACCGTTCGGAGCATCAATTCCCGACATAGGGTGTAAATCCCGGAGGTTGTAGTGACGGGCGCGATCAACGCTTCGGATGGACCCTCTTTCGAGGCGCACACCGCGAAATCAGAGTCGGTCATCGAAGCTGACATACCGCGACGCAGTCTCCGTGTCGGTGTTCTCGGATTCTCTGTGCTCGGTGTTCTGGCAGTCGCGTCCGTGCTGATGGTTCTTTTCGCCGTGCCGATGAATACGCGGTACTGGGGGATCTTCGAAAATTTCCTCGATCTCGACGTCTACCGCCACGGCGGCAGCGTTGTGGTTCAGGGCCTTCCGTTGTACGACGGGCCAGTCCTGGAAGGGATGATGTTCACGTACACCCCGTTTGCGGCTTTGCTGTTCACGGTGTGGGCGGTGCTCTCGTTCAAACAGGCGATTGTCGTGTGGACGGGTTTGAACATCGCTGCGTTGTTCGCAGTGATCGTGTTGTGCTGGAAGTACCTCGGTTATCGGCTCGACGTGAAGGCTTACGCCGTCAGTGCGTTGGCCACCACGATCTTTCTGTTCATGGAACCGATACGTACGACGCTCTGGCTCGGGCAGATCAACATCTTCCTGCTGCTCTTGATCGTGTGGGACCTCGGTCGGGACGAGAAGAGTCGGCTCCGAGGAATCGGGGCAGGCATCGCCGCCGGTGTGAAGCTCACTCCGGCCTTCTTCTGGGCGTACCTCTTCATCACTCGTCAATGGCGTGCGTTGGTGACGGCCGTCGTGACGTTCGCGGCGACCGTCGCGATTGGTTTCGTCGTGATCTACAACGATGCGTACAAGTACTGGACCGGCACTCTTGTCGACAGCGAACGCGTCGGACCGACGGATGCTCCGAGCAACCAGTCCGTGTCCGGTCTGATTGCTCAGCTCACTCACACTCCGACGCCGTCGCGGGTCCTGGTCCTCGTCTTCAGTGCGCTGGCAGTATGCCTCGGACTCGGTGCCGCGTGGATTGCTCACCGGCACGGCCAGAAATTGCTCGGCCTCACCATGACGGGGTTGACTGCGACCACTGTCTCGCCGTTCTCGTGGGGTCATCACTGGGTGTGGTTCGTCCCGCTGGTCGTCCTCGCCGCGCACTACGCGATGGTGTCGAAGAAGCGCTGGGCGTGGGTGGCGCCGTTCGTTTTCCTGCTCCCAGTCTTGAACTGGTCTCACACCTGGTGGGACCCGTCGGTCATTCCGGGTACGGATCGCTTTGTCGGAATGGGTCTGTTCATGTTCGTGCCACCCGAGTATCTGCGGATTCCGACCGTCGGCGTCTACCTCTGGGTCTTCACGCTTGCCGCGGTCTCGACGTTGGTTCTGTTCGGCTGGAAGAAGTGGAAGATTCCGGCTCCGGATGCGTCGGCGCCGGTCACAACTGCCGCCTGACGTGGCAGTATCGGACTCATGGCACTTCAACTGAACCTTGTCGGTGACCCCGAAGCTGATGCCCTCCTCGCCGAGGACCCGTTGGCGTTGTTGATCGGAATGCTTCTCGATCAACAGGTTCCGATGGAAACGGCCTTCCTCGGTCCGAAGAAGCTGGCGGATCGGCTCAGCGGTATCGACGTCAGGCGTATCGCCGACATGGACACCGACGAGTTCATCGCCATCTGTGCCGAGCCTCCGGCTGTGCACCGATTCCCCAAGTCGATGGGCGAGCGTATCCAGCTCATGTGCCAGTTCATCGTCGAGAACTACGACGGCGACACCGCGGCGATCTGGACTTCGGGAAATCCCGACGGCAAGGAAGTGCTGAAGCGGCTCAAAGCCCTACCCGGTTACGGGGATCAGAAAGCCCGGATCTTCCTGGCGTTGCTCGGAAAACAGATCGGCGTCGAGCCGAAAGGTTGGCGCCAAGCGGCCGGCGACTACGGGCTCGAGGGCTCGAGGCGCTCGATTGCAGACGTGGTCGACGAACAGTCTTTGCTCGAGGTCCGCGAGTTCAAGAAGGCCGCAAAGGCCGCAGCGAAGGCCGACAAGAAGTAAGCCGCTTTCAGGATTTCCGGGACCCGCTCGCACGCACTACTTTCATCAGGTCGCCTGCGGGGCCCTCGAGCTGACGCGGCGGGCGCCACACTGCACGCAGGGATCGGTCGAGTTCCAAGCCTTCGACGGCTACGACCCGAAGTTCTCCCTGCTTCACCTGGTCGTCGACGGCCAGCGTGCTCAGTACCGCCGGGCCGACGCCACCGAGCACGCTGGTTCGAATCGCGGCCGAACTACCCAGTTCCAACAACGGTGCACCGCGCTCGTATTCGTGTAACGCCAGGTCGAGAGTCGTTCTGGTTCCCGATCCGGGCTCACGCACCAGCAGCGGTGTCGCTGCCAGTTCGGCGACGGTCAGCGGCTTTCGTCGACGCGCCCATGGATGATCCGGGTGAACGACCACGACCAGCGAGTCACGAGCGACGGTGACGCTGGGCAGGCTCTTCGGAACGGTCGGTGACTCGACGAATCCGAGGTCACACATTCCTACTTCGACGGCTTCGAGTACGCGTGTCGAGTTGTAGACCTGAAGGTGGACGGTGACACCAGGATGCAGTGATCGAAAGACGCCGAGCCAGGCCGGGATCAGATGTTCGGCGACGGTCATGCTGGCACACACGGTCAATTCCGCGGATCGTTCGGTCCGTATCCCTTCGGCGACGTCGAGAAGCTGCCTCGAGTTGGCGAGGACGCGGCGCGCCCAGTGGACGATGACGGTCCCCTGCGGAGTCAAAGTCGCACCCGTCGACCTTCGGTGTATGAGTGGCATCCCGAGCTGCCGCTCGAGGGCTTTGACGGCGCGGCTGGCATTCGGTTGTGCGATGTGAGCCAGACGGCTTGCAGCACTGAGGCTTCCGTGATCATCGATGCCGACGAGTAGCTCGAGTGTGGTGAGGTCGGGCCACTTTCTGGTCATGCAGACAGGCTATACCCAGCATCTATTCCATATCGATCTGATATGTCGTGATGGTAGAAATCGCCCTACCGGAGCGATGGTGGCTCAAGGACGCTGGATGAGTGAACCGTGATGTGAAGTCCGTGGCCGAGAAACCCGCAGTCGCCCCTTCGTCAGAAGTACGACGGTGGTCGAGTGTCGCTGCATTGGTGCCCGGAGTTGCGTTGTGCGCCTTGGGTGCCACGGTCGCGCTGATAGCCGGTCAGTTCACCTCCGCCGTGAGTCCGTTGCTGATTGCGATCGTGGCGGGTGCGGTGCTGGCGAATACCGTCTCTTTGCCGGCGAAATTCCAACCTGGCCTGGCATTCTCGGCGAAACGGCTACTTCGGGTGGGTATCGCTCTGCTCGGGCTGCAATTGATGTTCTCCGACATCGTCGGTTTGGGTTGGGGAGTGATCGCCGTTGTGGTGGCGATAGTGTTCCTCGGTATCGCCGGGACCATGTATGCCGGAAAGCTTCTGGGATTGAGTTGGTCGCAGAGGATTCTGATTGCCTGCGGCTTCTCGATCTGTGGCGCAGCGGCTGTGGCTGCTGCGGACGGTGTGGTGAATGCGCGAGAGGAAGAGTTGCTGACCGCTGTTGCGCTGGTGGTGATCTTCGGAACTCTGATGATTCCGACGATCCCCTTGCTGGCCGATGCTTTCGGTATGAACGAGATCGAGGCGGGCATGTGGGCCGGTGGGTCGATCCACGAAGTGGCACAAGTAGTGGCTGCCGGCAGCGCTCTCGGCGCCACCGCGTTGGGTGTCGCGACCGTGGTCAAACTTGCGCGCGTATTGATGTTGGCGCCGGTCATGGCGTTTCTGAGCATTCGGCAACGCACGATGGTCGACAACACCGCCACCAAGCGGCCCCCGCTGATTCCGTTGTTCGTCGTGGCATTCATCGGCTGCATGGGTTTGCGCTCCACCGGAATGTTGCCAAATGAGCTTCTCGGATTGGCGAAGACCGTGCAGACGGCGCTGTTGGCTGCTGCGATGTTCGCTCTCGGGCTGGGGGTGCGGCTGAGCGTCATTCGTGGAGTGGGCGCACGACCATTCGTTCTGGCCGCGATTTCCACCGTGTGGGTGGCGACGATCGCCTACGTCGGAGTCGTGCTGGTCAGCTGATCGAGCGTTGAGTCCGCCATGCGCTCGGGCTCGTCGAGAACTGGGTGCGAAACCAGCGCGAGAAACTGCCCTGCGTCGAAAACCCCAGGTGCACCGCCACTTCGGTCAATGAATAGCGAGGGTTGGCGACAAATCGTTCCGCGAGGGTGCTTCGGACCGAATTGAGAACGGCCGTGAACGTATCTCCGGATTCGGCGAGATGACGGTGCAGTGTCCGCCGGTCGAATCCGAGGCTTCGTGCCACCTGCTCGACAGAGCAGCGGCCGGTCGGAAGCAGAACTTCGATCAATTCCTTGGTGCGGCTGAGGGTGTCGGAGGTTTCCGATGCGGGAAGTGAATCGAGGAACTGGCGAGCGTACGGCCGGAGCAACTCGTCGGACAGTTGGTTTGCCGCATCCAGGTCGGCGGCGAAGAAAACGATTCCGGTGAATTCGTGATCGAATTCCACGGTGTCGCCGAGGATTCGTCGATGCGTGCTCGTATCTTTCGGGGCATTGTGCGTGAATCCCACGCTGACCGGATGCCATCGAGAACCCAGGAAACTTCGCAGGATCTGCAGCGTCGCGCCGACTGCGAGTTCGACGCTCTGTCTGGTGTCGACCGGTTCGCCGACCTCGAGCGAGATTCGCAGGGTGGCGAGTCCGTTGACCTCGTTCAGTCGAATGCGTAATGACTCGTTGTACGTGTGCTCGTATCGCATCAATACGTCGAGCGCGCTCCTGACGTCTGGTTCTTCCCTGATGACCAAGCTGAGGGGACCGAGATTGGACAGTCGACGCAGGCCGGCGAGTAGAAGCCCGAAGTCTTCGTGTCCGGACTCCGCTGCCGATCGCTCCAGGAGCGATGCAATGGAGGCGGCCGGTACCCATTGGTCGGGGTTCGCCAGGCTTGCCGGGCTCAGGCCGACACTTCTCATGAGGGCCACAGCGTCCACGTCCACTGTTCGGCACAGGTCGACGTATCGGTTCAGTGACGCGTAGCGGGCGAGTGGCTTCATAGGGCCCCCTTTACTCGATGTCCCGAAATGTTGTGTTGTGTGTCTCGTCAAGTTAAGCATGTGAGCCGGATCTCACATAGTTTTGTTCACATCAGTTCGGCACGACCGCGAAGTCGAGCACCGACTTCTGGAAGTTGTTGCGTACGAATACAGCTCGACCGTAATCGAGTCGAGCCCGCCCACAGAATTGGAGAGCATTGATGGCAAACGCCATTCGGTTCCACGAGATCGGCACACCGTCCGTCATGCGTTGGGAAGAGATCGAGGTAGGACGACCCGGTGCCGGAGAGGTTCGGGTTCGTCATGAAGCGGTGGGGTTGAACTTCGCCGACACCTACTTTCGAAGTGGCCTCTATCCTGCGCAATTGCCTGCCGGGATGGGCGTTGAGGGCGCCGGTGTGGTCGAAGAGATCGGCGAGGGAGTAGTCGATTTTGCAGTGGGGGACCGTGTGACCTACACCGGCAGTCCGCTGGGTGCGTACGCCACCGAGCGGATCATGGCGTCGTCCGACCTGATCGCGCTACCCGACGGCATTGCCTTCGACACCGCGGCCGCCATGACCATGCGAGGACTGACTGCCGCCTACCTTCTGCGCCGCATCTACCCGTTGAAAGCGGGAGACACCGTGTTGCTGCATGCTGCGGCGGGCGGGGTTGGACTGATCTTCACCCAGTGGGCAAAACTGTTGGGAATCAAAGTGATCGGAACGGTCTCGAGCGACGAGAAGGCGAGCGTTGCCCGAGCTCACGGGTGCGATGAAGTCGTCATCTACACCCGCGAGGACGTCGTAGCGCGTGTCAAGGAGATCACCGGGGGCGTCGGCGTGCCGGTTGTCTACGACAGTATCGGGCAATCCACGTTCGACATCTCTCTCGATTGCCTTGCCAGGCGCGGGCTGCTGGTGTGCTTCGGAACGGCGTCCGGGCCGACTCCGCCGATTCAGGCAATGCAGTTGGCCGTCAAGGGATCTCTCTTCCTCACACGTCCGGCACTTGCCGATTACATCGCGGATCCCGAGGAACGTGCCGAATTGGCGGGCGAACTGTTCTCACACGTCGAATCCGGGCGAATCAAGATCGAGATCAACCAGCGATACCCCCTCGAAGATGCGGTGCGTGCGCACCACGACATGGAGTCCGGTCGCAGTATCGGTTCCTCCGTCTTCTCCGTCTGAACCGAAACAGCACTTCCCAGAGGAATTGTCATGACCAACACCGCAACGTTGACAGAAAACCTTCCCTCGTCGACCAGCATGATCCACGTCGAGAAATTGACCTGTTCGATCGGGGCAGAGTTGTCCGGGGTGGATCTCGGCGAGGTCGCGCGAGATGCTGCACTCTTTGCCCAGATCAAGGGATTGCTGCTCGAGCACAAGGTTCTGTTCTTTCGCGACCAGAACTTCTCCAAAGCCGAGCACGTAGAGCTTGCCCAGCGATTCGGGGAGCTCGAGGATCATCCGGCACTGGGCAGCGACCCCGACCACCCGGGCCTGGTCCGCATCTACAAAGACCTGGACAGCCCGCCGGAGCATTTCGAGAATGCGTATCACTGCGACGCCACCTGGCGCGTGAACCCGCCCATGGGATGTGTATTGCGTTGTGTGGAAACACCTCCGGTCGGCGGCGACACGATTTGGGTGAACATGGCACTCGCCTACGAGAATCTGCCGGCGCGGGTCAAGGAGCAGATCAAGGATCTGCGTGCCAGGCACAGTATCGAGTCGACCTTCGGCGCTCGGATGCCGATCGATCAGCGGCACCAGCTGAAGGAACGCTTTCCCGACGCCGAACATCCCGTGGTACGAACACATCCGGAGACCGGCGAGAAGATTCTCTTCGTCAATTCGTTCGCCACACACCTCGTGAACTATCACACGCCCGAGAACGTCCGCTACGGAATCGATTACGCCCCCGGTGCCGGAAACCTGCTCACCTACCTGGCCAGTCAGGCCCAGATTCCCGAGTATCAGGTTCGGTGGCGCTGGACCGAGAACAGCGTCGCGATCTGGGACAACCGGTCGACACAGCATTACGCGGTGCAGGACTACTGGCCCGCGGTTCGAAAGATGGAGCGCGCCGGAATCATCGGCGACGCACCGTTCTGATCTCTCTTCCCAGCCCCGAAGATAATTCATTCACTCGATCGGAGTCACACTATGCATTTCCACGACGATTCACTGTTCCCCGAAACCCAGGACAAGCTTGTCATCACCGTTGCTCCCTACGGACCGGAGTGGGAGCCGGACGATTTTGCAGAAGACCTCCCGCTGTCGATGGACGAGCACGTCCAGCAAGCCGTCGACTGCTTCAACGCCGGTGCCACCGTTCTCCACATCCACGTGCGTGAACTCGACGGCAAGGGCTCGAAGCGACTGTCGAAGTTCAACGAGCTTCTCGGCCGCTTGCGTGAGGCCGTTCCCGAGATGATTCTGCAGGTCGGCGGCTCGATTTCGTTTGCCCCGGAGGGCGAAGGCGCCGATGCGAAGTGGTTGTCCGACGACGTGCGTCACATGCTGGCGGAATTGGAGCCGGCTCCCGACCAGGTGACGATCGCGATCAACACCAGCCAGATGAACATCATGGAACTGATGACCGACGACGACATCGCGGGTACGTCGATGCAACGTCCGGAATTGGCCGATACGTATCGGGAAATGACCGTGCCCGCCGGTCCGGAGTGGGTGGCAGAGCACCTGCGCCGGTTGCAGGCCGCCGGAATCCAGCCGCATTTCCAGTTGTCCAGTATTCCGCAGCTCGAAACGGTGGAGCGGTTGATCCGACGCGGCATCTACACGGGTCCGGTCAACCTCACGTGGGTTGCAATCGGCGGCGGCTTCGACGGCCCCAACCCGTACAACATGATGAACTTCGTCCAGCGTGTTCCCGACGGTGCGTGCCTGACGCTGGAAACGCTGATGCGTAGCGTCCTGCCGGTGAACACGATGGCCATCGCGATGGGCTTGCACGCTCGTTGCGGCAACGAGGACACCATCTGGGGCCGCAAGGGCGAGAAGATGACGTCGGTGCAGCAGATCGAGCAGTTGGTGCGCATTGCAGGCGAATTGGGCCGCGAGGTGGCTACCGCGAAGGAAGCTCGGGACATCTACCGGATCGGCGAGACGTATGCCGACACCGACGAGACGTTGGCGAAGCTGGGTTACGCGCCCAACCGCCGGATCGGCCAGCTGGGATTCACGCAGCACGCCTGAGTTCACACCCTCTCGTACAACAGTTCCGGGGGTACGAACCGCGACGGTTCGTACCCCCGAATCCCCCCGTCTACCTCGAGTACTTCTAGGAGAGTCATGGGACTGCAAGCTCCCGCCACGCCACGTGTGGACACCGCGCTCGGAATCGGCGGACGACGAAAGTTATACCCGTGGATCGTTTTCGCCCTGGCTTTCGGTCTTCTGCTCTCGGACTACATGTCGAGGCAGGTGCTCAGTGCAGTCTTCCCGATCCTTAAAGCGGACTGGGATCTCTCCGATTCACACCTCGCCTCCCTGAGCAGCGTGGTGGCATTGATGGTCGGGCTGTTGACGTTCCCGTTGTCGCTGCTCGCGGACCGCTGGGGCCGCGTCAAGAGCTTGATCTTGATGGCGGTGTTGTGGAGCGTCGCGACGTTGCTGTGCGCAATCGCTCAGACCTACGAACAGATGTTGGGCGCCCGATTCTTGGTAGGTGTCGGTGAAGCGGCGTACGGCAGCGTGGGTATCGCCGTGGTCCTCAGTGTGTTTGCGCCCCGCGTGCACGCAGCTCTTGCCGGTGCCTTCATGGCCGGTGGATCGTTCGGTTCGGTCATCGGTGTGGCAATCGGTGGGTTCATCGCAGTCCAGTTCAGTTGGCGGTGGTCTTTTGCCGCCATGGCGATCTTCGGTCTGATTCTGGTTGCGCTGTTCCGTGCCCTCGTCACCGAGAAGAAGCTCACCGCTTACGCCGTCGAGGCCGCGCCGGATGCCGCCGGGGAAGCGGTGAGACACGACGGTTTTCGTGCGCCGGTGTCCTCGCTGTTCACCAATCCCGCCGTGTTGTTCGCCTACATCGGTGGTGGTCTCCAGATGTTCACCGCCGCTGTACTTCTGGCGTGGTTGCCGAGCTTCTTCAATCGCTACTACGATTTGGCCCCGGACAAGGCCGGCGTCACGGCTTCCGTATTCGTCCTCTTGGTCGGAAGTGGGATGGTGGTGTGCGGGTTCATCACAGATCGATTCAGCCGCGACGATTCGGCGCGGAAATGGACCACCGCAATCGTCTACTGCGCCATCTCGTTGGTGACGCTGAGTATCGGGCTCCGGTTGGATACGGGGACAGCGCAACTCGTATTGCTCGGTATCGGTGCATTCTTCTCCGCCGGTTCGTCGGGGCCGACGGCAGCTATGGTCGCGAACCTTACCCATCACTCGATTCGAGCGTCGGCCATGGGAACGCTCACCGTTGCCAACAACCTTCTTGGGCTGGCGCTCGGTCCCTTCGTGGTCGGCATCCTCGCCGATCACCTGGGTCTTCTCGGTGCTCTACAGCTTTCGCCCTTCGTCTATGTCGTCGCGGCCCTCGCGTTGGTAGCCGGCAAGCGTGCCTACCCCGCCGGGATGAGGCGGCTGGCGACGTTGCAGAATCGGCCCGAGATCCCCGGCGCCACTGAAGTAGCAGAAGTTCGGAGTTCCTGATGGATGAATCACCCACGGTAGTAATAGTTCCCGGTCTGCGCGATCATGTCGAGGATCATTGGCAGACTCACCTCGCGCGCAGGCTCGACAACGTTCTGACGGTTCCTCCCCTCGAGACCGACAAGCTCAGTCGCGATGCCAGGGTTGCGGCATTGGACGAGGTGTTGACAAGTGTTTCCAGCCCGGTGGTCCTGGTCGCGCACAGCGCCGGAGTTATGACCGTTGCTCACTGGGCGAGGGCGCATCATCGAGATGTTGCCGGCGCACTTCTGGTCACGCCGGCGGATCTCGAACTTCCTCTACCCGAGTCCTATCCGTCTCTCGAGGAGCTCGATCGGAACGGGTGGCTACCGATACCGCGTCAGCGTCTGCCTTTTCCGAGCACGGTCGCGGCGAGTCGGAACGATCCGCTCGCCGGGTATCGCCGAGTTGTGGGTTTGGCTGAAGGATGGGGGAGTCGGTTGCTGGATCTGGGTGAGGTCGGACATCTCAATCCGGCGTCCGGATACGGGTATTGGCCGCGGGCGGAATCGTTGGTGCGGGAGCTGCTCGAGTCGGTGTCGCACGCTGCCTCGTCTCATGCCACGGATTCCGATGCGCAGGAGGAACACAGTCATGCTTGATCTTGCTGCTCTGCTGGAAGACTCGGCCCGGCGATACCCGGAACGGGATGCGCTGGTTCTCGGAGAAGCGAGGCTGACGTATGCGCAGTTCGACGCGTACGCGTACGCGAATCGCATCGCCCATCTGCTCGTCTCGCGGGGTGTCGAGCCAGGTGACAAGGTGGCGTTGTCCTGCCCGAACGTTCGCGAGTTCCCGATCGTCTACTACGGCATTCTCAAGGCCGGTGGCGTCGTCGTTCCTCTGAACATCCTGCTCAAGGGGCGCGAAATTGCCTATCACCTGGCTGATTCGGAAGCGAAGCTGTACTTCTGTTTCGAGGGAAGTCCCGAATTACCGATCGCCGAGTACGCCATCGCCGGGTTCGAGCAGAGCGAGACCTGTTCGGCCCTGATCGTGATCAGCACCGAGCCGGGTGCGCCGTCGTCGACCCTCGGAGTCGAGACTCTAGGCGAAGCACTGGCATCCGTGTCCGGCACGGAAACGCCTGCAGCCGCGGTTGTTCGTGAACCGACGGACACCGCGGTCATTCTCTACACCAGCGGCACGACCGGAAAGCCCAAGGGCGCCGAACTCACTCACTGCAACATGGTCTTGAATGCACTGTCGACCAACCGGTTGTTCGAGAGCGTTCCGTCCATGCATGAGCGTTATCTCCTGACTTTGCCGTTGTTCCACTCGTTCGGCCAGACAGTGACCATGAATGCGGGAATCTGCGTCGGTGCCACTTTGGTGTTGATGCCGCGCTTCGATGCGACCGCGGCACTCGAGATCATGGAACGCGAAAAGATCTCGGTCTTCGCGGGCGTCCCGACCATGTATTGGGGACTGCTCGGCGTGCTGGAGGAGGTAGTGAAATCCGGGGTGGATATCGAGACCGTTGCACAGAACATGCGGTGCGCGATCTCCGGTGGTGCAGCGCTTCCCGTCGAAATCTTGACACAGTTCAGGGAACGCTTCGGTGTTCAGATCCTCGAAGGGTACGGGTTGTCCGAGACCTCTCCGTTGGCCTTGTTCAGTGACCCGGAGAGCGACCCCCGGCCCGGTTCGATCGGCGTGCCGATCTGGGGCGTCGAAGCGCGGCTTGTCGATGACTCTTGGCGTACGATCACCGGCCCCGATGAAGTGGGTGAGTTGGCCATTCGCGGGCACAACGTCATGAAGGGCTATTTCAACCGACCCGAGGCGACGGCGGAAGTAATGTGCGACGGATGGTTTCGCACCGGGGATCTGGCACGGGTCGATACCGACGGAAATTACTACATCGTCGACCGCGCGAAGGACATGATCGTGCGGGGCGGATTCAACGTCTACCCACGCGAAATCGAAGAGGTTCTGCTCACCCACCCAGCCGTCTCACTCGTCGCTGTCGTCGGGGTGCCGGACACGAGCCTCGGCGAAGAAGTTGTCGCATTCGTGATCCGAGAGCCGAGTGAAGAGATCTCCGAATCGGATCTCGTGGAATGGTCGCGGGAACAGATGGCCGCCTACAAATATCCGCGCCGCATCGAGTTCGTGCCGTCGCTGCCGATGACGGCAACCGGAAAGATTCTCAAACGTGAACTGAATCAAGCATTTTCGATTGTCTGAGGAGATCGATGACTGACGTTCGAGCAAGTGAAGCTTTTCCCGTGACCCAGGCCATGAAGGATTCGGGTGGCTGGAATCCGTTGTGGGACGGACTTTCGGAGCTGGATCCCGAGTGGACCGAGCTGTACATGAAGACAGCAATGCAGCCCTGGAACAGTGGGGTGCTGTCACCTCAGGTGATCCAGTTGCTGTGCATAGCCGTCGATGCGGCGAGCACACACATGTACGCACCCGGCGTACGACGCCATATTCGCGCTGCGCTCGACATGGGAGTGACCCCGAAGGAGATTCTCGAGGTGCTGAAACTGACCACCGTCGTCGGGATTCACTCCTGCAATGTCGGCGTTCCGATCCTGATTGAGGAAATCGCGAACCGGTGACGGCGGTCAGTCCCGCTCGCGGTTCTCCCGTTCCTCACGCTGACGCTGGAGGAACGGGCTCGGGTTCTGTCCGCCGATCGGACCGTGGCCGAGGACTCCGTGCTCGTAGGCGGACTCCGCGTGCAGGGCAACGTCGATTCCGCGGGCCTCGTCTTCACGCGAAATACGGAAGCCGAAGGTCTTGTCGATGAGCTTTCCGAGACCGTAGGTCACACCGAAGGCATAGAGCGCGACCACGACGACACCGACGAACTGCTTGCCCAGCTGCGCGAATCCGCCGCCGAAGAACAAACCTTCCGGACCGCCCGTCATCACGGCCGTCGCGAGGAGTCCGATCAGCAACGAGCCGACGATTCCGCCGACGAGGTGCACGCCGACGACGTCGAGGGAGTCGTCGTAGCCGAGCTTGTGCTTCCATCCCACGGCGTACGAGCAGACGATGCCCGCGATCAGACCGATGACGAGCGCACCGAACATGTTCACCGTTCCGCACGACGGGGTGATCGCGACCAGACCGGCGACGACGCCCGAAGCTGCGCCGAACGTCGTGGGGTGTCCGTCACGGTTCTGCTCGACGAACAGCCAGCCGAGTAGTCCGGTACAGCCGGCGACGAGTGTGTTGAGGAAGATCTGCGAGGCCATACCGTCGGCCGCAAGGGCCGACCCGGCGTTGAATCCGAACCAACCGAACCAGAGCAGACCGACGCCGAGCAGGACGAACGGCAGATTGTGCGGACGCATCGACTCGGCCTTGAAACCCATCCGCTGGCCGAGGACCAGTGCCAATGCCAGGCCTGACGCTCCGGACACGATTTCGACCACGAGGCCACCGGCGTAGTCGAGTGCGCCCATCTGGGCGAGCCATCCCTGCGGATTCCACACCCAGTGAGCGACGGGGACATAGACGAGCAAGGACCAGATGGGGACGAAGATCATCCAGGCGGAGAACTTCGCGCGGTCGGCGATCGCACCACTGATGAGTGCTGCAGTAAGGATTGCGAACGTCAATTGGAAGGTTGCGAACAACACTTCCGGGACATTCCCGTGCACGGTCGACGGGTCGATGCCCGCCATGCCGATGTGTTCGAGTCCGCCGATGATGCCACCGTGATCGTCGCCGAACACGAGGCTGTAGCCCACGAACAACCACGCGACCGTGACGAGTGCGATGGAGACGAAGCTCATCATGATCATGTTGAGCACGCCGGTCGAGCGGACCATGCCGCCGTAGAAGAGCGCGAGTCCTGGCGTCATCAGAAGTACGAGTGCAGTACTGACGAGCAACCAGGCAGTTGCTCCGGCATCGATGGTGGCGGGCACAGTTTTCTCCTCACGCATGCGGACCAGCCCGCGTGCACGGAACCCACGATGGGTGCGTGCGGTTTCCTCCGCACTGCGATTGTGTTGCGAACATGTTTCGGGAGAAGTCGGCGTTGCACCCGCACCGGATCACCTGTCGTGGGTCGCCGGTAGTCTTTGCGCGTGGCCCTGTACCGGAAGTATCGACCCGCGTCCTTCGCCGAGGTGGTGGGGCAGGAGCATGTCACCGCACCGCTCAGCACGGCCCTCGACACCGGACGCATCAACCATGCCTATCTGTTTTCCGGCCCGCGCGGCTGTGGAAAGACGTCGTCGGCGCGAATCCTGGCGCGTTCGCTGAACTGTGAGCAGGGACCGACGTCGACGCCGTGCGATGTATGCGACTCGTGCGTTTCGCTTGGCCCGGGCGGCACAGGCAACCTGGACGTGACGGAACTCGACGCCGCAAGTCACGGTGGCGTCGACGACACCCGAGAACTCCGAGACAAGGCGTTCCACGCCCCCGCCGCTTCTCGCTACCGCGTCTTCATCATCGACGAGGCACACATGGTGACGGCGGCGGGCTTCAACGCGCTGCTCAAGATCGTCGAAGAGCCGCCGGAGCACCTCATCTTCATCTTTGCGACGACGGAACCGGAAAAGGTTCTCCCGACCATCCGTTCGCGTACACACCACTACCCGTTCCGCCTGTTGGCGCCGTCGACCATGCGCGGACTCCTGGAAAAGATCTGCGCCCAGGAAGGCGTACCGGTCGAGCCTGCTGTTTATCCCCTGGTCATCAAGGCTGGCGGCGGTTCGCCTCGCGACTCGTTGAGTGTCCTCGATCAGTTGCTCGCGGGAGCCGGCGAAGAAGGTGTCACGTATCCGCGGGCGCTCTCTCTTCTCGGAGTCACCGACGTCGCGCTCATCGACGAAGCAGTAGACGCCCTGTCTGCCAGTGACGGAGCCGCCTTGTTCGGCACTGTCGATCGGGTGATGGACGCCGGTCACGATCCACGCCGATTCGCGCTCGATCTCCTCGAACGTCTACGCGATCTCATTTTGATGCAGGCAGTCTCCGATGCCAGCGAACGAGGGTTGGTCGATGCGCCGGAGGCCGAGCTGGTCACGATGCGTGAACAGATTCAGCGAGTCGGCCCGGCCACGCTCACCCGTTTCGCCGAAACCGTCCACGCTGGTCTCAGTGAAATGCGTGGGGCGACGGCGCCGCGGCTGCTGCTCGAAGTGATGTGCGCGAGAATGCTGCTTCCTTCGGCCTCCGACACCGAGTCGGCTGTGTTGCAGCGGCTCGAGCGCCTGGAACAAGGTCTTCCGGCTGCCGGAGTCGCGGCTGCCGCTGCCCCTCGCGCGGCAGCAACGCCGGCACCGACTGTGCCGCCGCTCGAACCGGAGATTGCTTCCAAGTTCCAACGGCCCTCCCAACGCAAGGCCGAGCCTGAGGCACGGCCGGAACCAGCCGCCCCGGCTCCGGCGGCGCCGCCGGTCGTCGAGGCTCCTGTCGTCGAACCTCCGGTAGCGGCAGCTCCCGTGGTCGAGCCTCCCACCGTCGAGATCGTGGAACCGCCGGTTGCGGAAGCTCCAGTGGTTGAAGCTCCGGTGGTTGAAGCACCAGTGGTTGAAGCTCCGGTTGCCGAAGCTCCAATAGTTGAAGCTCCTGTGGTTGAACCACCGGCTCCTGCTCCGGTCGAAGCGGAAGAGCTGATCGGGCTTGCCGAGCCGGAACCCGACTACGAGCCCGAGCCCGAGTACGAGGAGCCGGCGGCTGCAGAAGCTGCGCCGGTCTCGGCGGGCCCCACAGTCGAGACCCTCCGTGAATCGTGGAACACCTTGCGCAACAAGGTCGGTGAACGAAACAAGGTTCTTCCGGCCATGCTGTCCGCTGCGACGGTTCACGACGTGCGTGGACATGTTGTGGTCATCGCTCACGGCTCGCCGGTCCTGGGTGCTCGTGTGACGCAACCGCACAACGCGGCGGTCATCTGCGAGGTCCTTGCCGAGATGTTCGGTGGCACTTGGCAAGTCGAGTACCAAGAAGGTGCGCCCACAGCGCCGGCAGCATCGAGCGCACCCAAGGCGACAGAAGCTGCGAGCCGCCCGGCCGCTGCGCCCCGCTTCTCGCGCCCCAGTCAGGAGCGTGCAGCGCAGCAGCCCAAGGCCCCGCAGCCCCAGCGCGGAGATTCGGACGACATTCCGCCGCCTGAGGCCCCCGACTATCCGGAAGACCCTGGACCGGCCCCTGCTCCTGAGGTCGACTACGAGGCAACTCCTCCGCCTGCAACGCCGGAGGACGAGGACGAGATGTTCGCGGAGGCGGCTGAGCCCGCTGATCCGACTGCCAGACGTGATCCCGAGGACGTTGCAAAGGAACTCCTCAAGGACGTCCTCGGGGCACGCCGCCTCGAAAGCTGAGTTGCCGACTCGGTCCGTGCGCGTGAAACGGCTGTCGGAATGCCGCGGCACCACTGTGTGATCGAATTGTTATAAGTGCCGTTCCTTTTGTGTGCGCACGTGTCGAAAGGGCACCGGCTCGGCCCGGCAAAGCTGAATTGTGTGTGGCCGGTTTGCTGGCACATTCGTTCGCTCAATTCCGGTGTAACGAAACATCGATTCGGACGATGGTCGCCGAAGAATATCTGGAATTTCTCGTTGTCTGATCGACATTCGCGTGCTGTTGCTAATTCTCGGTGTGTCACGAATGTTCAGATTGATAGTTGTCGGATGTTTGTTTTGCGGTGATCGACCAATTTGGGACATTCGGCGAATTGGCCACATATTCGGCATTGCGGCATTTCGATGCGCACTCAACTGAGCATTTGCCGATCTCGAGAAAATGGTGGCCGTGAAACCGGTGTCCGGTACGGATGTTCAAACCACTGCTTGACCGGCGACGAAGCAAATAAGTAACTCTGAGTTACAGCTAACTATCGATTGCTGTCAAATTGCTGACACATGTTCACGGAGCTGAACGACCTTTGTTATTTGTTTATGCCTTGAGGTGAATCTGCGTTTTACACACGGCTGAACGCGTGGTTAGTCTTCGGTCGATTGAGTCTCCCGTGGATGCGCGCGAAAATAGGAAGTGTAAGATGACTGAAGATTCAACTAATCCCGCGATCGCGATAGTCGGGATGAGCATGTGGTCTCCCGGTGCCCATGATCTGCAAGGATTTTGGGAGAACGTCCTCGCGCGACGGATGCAATTCCGAAAGTTTCCCGAGTCGCGGATGTCGCTCGACGACTACTGGAGCGCGAGCCCTGACGACGTCGACAAGACATACGCCGACCGCGGCGCGTTCATGGACGGTTTCGAATTCGACTGGGTCGGTCGCCGGATACCGGAGCGAACCTTCAAGTCGACAGATCTCACACACTGGTTGGCGCTGGAAACAGCACTCGGGGCTTTGACGGACGCGGGCTACAGCCGAGGATCGGTGCCAACTGGACGCAGCGCCGCAATCGTCGGCAACTCCCTCACCGGTGAAGAATCCCGGATGTGGTCGATGCGTTTGCGTTGGCCTTACGTCAAGCGCGCACTCGCTGTGGCAGCCGAAGCGCGCCAGTTGGACAGTTCCGTCGCCGATGCTCTCGCCGAGACGATGGAAGAGGTCTACAAAGGCCCGTTGGTGGAGCCGAGTGAAGACACTCTGGCCGGCATGTTGTCGAATACGATCGCCGGCCGGATCTGCAATTACCTCGACTTCAACGGCGGCGGGTACGTCGTGGACGGTGCGTGCGCGTCCGGAATGCTCGCGGTGGCGACTGCAGCCGAAAAGCTGGCGTCCGGCGCGGCCGACTTCGTATTGGCAGGTGGAGTCGACGTCAGCCTGGATCCTTTGGAACTGGTGGGATTCGCCCGTTTGGGTGCACTGACACGCGGCGACATGAACGTGTACGACGCAAGCCGAAGCGGATTCATCCCGGGTGAAGGTTGCGGATTCGTGGCCTTGAAACGACTCGAGGACGCCAGGGCGGACGGCGACTACGTGTACGCGACGATTCGCGGCTGGGGCATCTCCACCGATGGCAAGGGTGGAATTACCAAGCCCCGCGCCGAAACTCAGGCCGAAATGATCCGTCGCGCATACTCGGGAGCGGGATTCGCGGCCAGCGAGGTTGCCTTTGTCGAAGGACACGGAACTGGTACTCCCGTCGGGGACCCTGTCGAATTGGCCGGAGTCCAGCAGGCCGCGCAGACGGACGGACCCGTCGAGGCTCGTAGCATCGGCATGACCTCACTGAAGTCGCTGATCGGGCACACGAAGGCGGCGTCGGGCATCCTTGCGCTGATCAAGGCGACCATGGCCGTCAATCAACGAATCCTTCCGCCGCTCGCCGGTTGCACCGACCCGAACCCGGCGTTCGGAACCGAAGCACCGGCACTCTTTCCGCTTGTCAACGGCGAGATCAGAGATCCGTCGGAGAAGATGCGTGCCGGTGCGCAAGCCATGGGTTTCGGCGGTATCAACTGCCACGTCGCGATCGAATCGGCTGATGCACCGTCCAGCAAGCTGACACCCTCGCAAGACGTCCGCACGATGATGGCGTCGTATCAGGACACCGAGGTATTTGTACTCTCTGCAGATTCCGCGGTGGACTTGGCGACCCGAGCGCGGGATGTTGCAGATCTGGCGGTTCCGTTGAGTGTTGCCGAGCTGCTGGACTTTTCGGCGAAACTCTCGCGAGTGATCTCGCCGACCGCGCCCTTCCGTGCCGCAGTGGTGGCCGGACGTCCCGCGCAGTTGGCCGAACGCATGCGTCAGCTTGCCGTGATCTGCGAGAACTCCGCTCCAGCTTCCGGCCAGGTCAAGGTGGTGAGCAACGAGATCTCGATCTCGAACAGCGTCCGCCACGACATCGGATTCCTGTTCCCTGGACAGGGATCCCAACAACTCGAGATGGCTCGCGTGCTGATCGAGCGCTTCGAGTGGGCGCGCGAACTGGCGACCAAGGCGGACGGCTGGTTGGAGGGAGTTGGAGCGGAGGCGATCACGCCGCGGATTCTGCGGAACCCGGTCAAGAGTGCAGACGCTGCGGAATTGGCGAAGTGGAAGCGGGACCTCGCCCAGACACAGTTCACCCAGCCCGCCGTCGCCTTGGCGTCGCTGCTCTGGTTCGAGTACCTCCGCCGATTGGGTGTCACACCCAGTGCTGTCGCCGGCCACAGTCTCGGGGAGTTGACTGCGCTCTACGCGGCCGGAGCTTACGACCAGAAGACGCTGATCACCTTGGCTGCGGCGAAGGGTGCGGCCATGGCTGTCAGTGGTGGTGGAAACGGCGCAATGGCGAGCCTGACCTGCGACCGATCGACGGCTGAGGCGATCATCGCGGAGGCAAAGGGTTACGCGACCGTCGCGAATCTGAATACGCCCACGCAGAGTGTGGTTTCGGGTACCAAAGACGCGGTCGACGATGTGGTTGCCATCGCGAAGACCCGCGGAGTGTCGGCTCAGGCGCTTGCCGTGTCGAATGCTTTCCACTCCGAGATGATGAATGAGGCCGAACGGGAGCTGAAGTCCACTGCGCCCGTTGACGAGCAAGTCGATTCGTTGACTTGCCCCGTGTATTCCTGCGTCGAAGGGGAACGCGTACAGACGCCACTGGGACTTCGCGAACTGGTCACCAAACAGGTTGTCTCACCGGTTGACTGGGTCAAGACGGTAAGTGGGATCTCGCAGGAAGTGGACCTGCTCGTCGAGGTCGGACCCGGCCGTGTGCTGACCGGGCTCACCAAGGCGATCAATGGGACCGACGGCGTGCGCTGCTTCCCCGTTGCGTCCAAGTCCGGACGCGACGAGGACTTCAACGTCGCACTGGCCGCGACGTACGTACACGGCGCTCAGGTCCGCTGGAACGAACTTTTCGACGGCCGGTTCGTGCGCGAATTCGTTCCTGCGGATCAGAAGGTGTTCATCGAGAACCTGGCCGAGGCGAAGCTGACGGTTACCTCTGCTCCCGAACCGCTCGCACTTGGTACGTCCGGCGGGGATCCGGCTGCGGCGCTGGCCGATTACCTGAGCCGACGCGGGACCTTCCTCGTCGACGTCATTCGCGCGGATGTAGGCAGTGGAGCGACTTCTCCGTCTTCTCCATCTGTTCCATCTGCTCCGACTTCGCGGGCAGTCACCAACGGCCACGAATCTGTAGCAGCGAAAGCTCCTTCGCCGGTTTCGGCTCCGGTAGTCGAAGAGCCGGCTGTTGCGGGCGCCGGGTCCGTGGAAAGTGAGCTGATCAGGATCCTCGCCGATACGACGGGATTCCCCGCCGAGTCGATCACGACGGATCTGCGTCTGCTCGATGATCTGAATCTCGACTCGATCAGTGCGGCAGAGGCCATTTCGAAGGTTGCACATCAGTTCGAGGTTGTCGACCTCGACCCTGCCGAGTTGGCCAACGCCACCATCGGAGAAGCAGCATCGCTGATCCTTGCGGCATCACCGCATCCCGGTTCTGACGTTCCAGCAGCGAGTTCGGCGCAGTCGGACGTGTCGCGAATACTGCTCGAGGTAATCGCGGAGGACACCGGATTTCCGGTGGAGTCTCTCGACGTCGACCTCCACCTTCTGGACGATCTGAACATGGACTCGATCAAGGCCGCCGATGCAATCGCCACGGTGGCAACACGGTTGGGTGTTCAGGGTGACCTGGATCCGGCCGAACTCGTCAACGTCAGCCTGGGTGAACTGATCGAAGTGCTCGATCGGTCCGCGAAGGAGAAGTCGGGGCAGCAGCAGCCGGCTGCGCGGGCGCTGCCGGCGAAGGCAAAGGGTATATCAGCCGACAGCTTCACCTGGGTTCGCGATTACACCCTGGAAAAGGTTCGGAGCGAGACAGCGTTGCACGGAGTCCGAGACCTCACGGACACGACGTTTGTAGTCATCGGTGACGACGCCGGTTTGGTCGGAAGGTTGGAATCCGAACTTCGAGGTCGTGGTGCTCAGGTCGACATTCGCACATTCTCCGACAGCACTACTGCGAATGCACACCACGTGGTTGCCGTAATGCCGCGCGTGACCGATGATTCCGTCACCGAAAGCGGCTTGCGCCGTGGGATCGAACACATGTACAAGATAGTTCCGGCGCAGCAAAGTGGAGGCGCGCGAACCACATTGGCAGTGGTTCAGTTCACCGATGTCGAGTTGAGCAATCCAGCGCCGGTGCCGAGTGTGGCGGCTTTCGCCGCTTCGGTGCATCACGAGCGTCCGGAACTGGATGTGCGCGTCATAGGATTCGACGGCTCGACTGCGGACGCGGAGGTGGCAGCCACTGTCGTCTCCGAGTTGGATTCGGTTGCACCCTATGTGTTCGCGACTTACGACGCCGAGATGGGACGCACGGCACTGCAACCGCGGGTTCTCGCCTCGAACGACTACACCGTCCGCGAAAGCGGATTGGGAAGTTCGGATGTCGTGGTCGTGACCGGTGGCGCGAAGGGCATCATGGCCCAATGTGCTCTGGCCCTCGGTCGAAAGACCGGCGCCGAACTGGTGCTGATCGGAAGCTCTCAGCGACAAGCGGGCGACGAGATCGCCTCCACTCTTGCGGACTTCACGTCTGCCGGTTTGAGCGCTCACTACTATCGCTGCAACGTCACGGATGCCGCGGCGGTGGCCGGCGTCGTCGCCCAGATCGAGGTCGAGGTGGGGCCGATCACCGGGTTTGTCCACGGTGCGGGGGCAAATGTTCCGCGGCGGTTCGAGAGAGTCGACAGCGCTGCGGCTTTCAAGGAGGTTGCACCTAAGGTCCTGGGCGCAGCCAACTTCGTCGAAGCGCTCGCTGATCGTGACTTGAAGCTGTTCGTGGGCTTCTCTTCCATCATCGGATTCACAGGTATGCCCGGAAACAGCTGGTATGCATACGGAAACGAGCTTCTCGACGAAATGGTGGTGCGGTATGCCGCCGGGCACCCGAAGACTCGGACGTTCTCGCTCGCGTACAGCGTGTGGGGAGAGACCGGAATGGGCGCCCGCATGGGCAGTGTCAACCACCTCGCGAAGATGGGTGTCATGCCGATTTCGACGGCTGCGGGAGTGGATCATTTCCTTCGCCTGGTCGACAGCGGACCCGAGGCGAGTCGTATCGTCGTGACCAGTCGACTCGGCGGTCTCGACACCTGGGCGCCTGCAGCACCGGCTCTGCCGGCGGTGTCGCGCTACATCGACCAAGTGGTGACATTCGAGCCGCAGGTAGAACTGGTGACCCGGACGACGTTGTCCACCTCGGCGGATCCCTTTGTCCTCGATCATGTCTGGAAGGGATCGGCGCTGCTTCCGACGGTGTTCGGGCTCGAGGCGATGTCGCAGGCGGCGGCGTATGTCACGGGACGCGTGACCCTGGGTCGCGTCCGCATCGACGACATCAAACTGGATCGACCGATCGTCGTCGACACCGTCGAGGGCACCAGAGTCGAGATCAAGGCAAGCGTCGTGGAGCAGGATCGTGATGCCGCAGGAACGCGGGTGCATGTCACGATCGGCACCGAACGGACCGGGTACGGGCGGCCCCATTTCTCGGCCGACTTCATCTTCGGGCTGGACGAATCACTGCCGGAGTTCGAGAAGGAGTTGCCGCGACCGGTGCTCGACATCGATCCGTTGGACGACCTCTACTCGTGGTTGCTGTTCCAGGAGGGCGATTTCCGCCGACTCGAAGAGATCTCGAGCCTCGATTCCGAGCACATTCTCTTCAGTGCTATTTCGCGAGCCGACCGTAAGCAGCACCTCCTCGGTGATCCGTATTTCCTCGATTCCCTGCTCCAATCGGGCCAGATCATGGTTCCGCGGGAGATCTGCCTTCCGGTCAACATTGCGCGAATCGACATGTACGACGGACGATTCGAGGCTCGTTCGTTCACCGCGTACGCCTACGACAAGGTGCAGACAGAGACCCACATGCAAGCCGACGTGGCGGTGGTGAAGGACGGACGAGTGGTGATGCAGCTCGAGGGATATCGCTCCCAGATTCTCTCCCACGACGAAAGCCGTCCTACGGCTGAGGAAATCGCGGATCCGACTGCGCGCGACGCACAGATCATTCTCGACAAGCTCGCGCAACACAGCCGGGCGTTGGGAGTGAAGAGCCCGCGGGTTGTGGTCGCGCACACCCCGGGGATTCACGAGTTGACCAAGTCGGAACGCCACGAGCAGGAGAAACCGATCGCCGAGGCGGCCGTGAACATTCATCTCGATGAGGATGTGGTGATCAAATGAGTAATGCCTTTGCCATCGAATGGCAGGAAACCGGAAAGCCCGTCGTTGTCGGTGATATTCCGCCCTCTGTGGATGTCTCGCTCTCGCACGACGGCAGCAAGTCACTCAGTTCGGCCGGCGACTGGCCTCAGGGGTGTGACATCGAACCGATTCGCTCCCGAACCGTCGTGCAGTGGAAGGCGCTTCTGGGTTCGGCGCGGATTCCGCTGCTCGACGAGTTGATCGCAGGCGGCGAATCACTCGATCGTGCGGGAACCAGGCTGTGGGCGGCGGCCGAGGCGATCCGAAAGGCCACGGGGCAGATGTCGGTTTCTCTGGCGATGGGCGCCAGGGAGGAAGACGCAGTGACCTTCCGCGGCGGCGCAGAGGGAAGCGTGGTGGTTCTGACCTTTCCGGCTCTGTTGACGGACAACGAGGAGCGAATTCTCGCGTTTGTGACCGATGAGGCGGATGCCGAAGAGCGTGTTTCGGACGAGGAGGATGCGGAAGAACCGGCGCAGGACCCGGCACCACAGTTCGACTCCGGCCCGTTGTCCGCGAAGTCTCTCGCGCAGTTCGATCCGATGGCCTACGGCTCCGACGTGCATGTGGTGGCCCGAAGCGGCTATCCGGCGGTGTCGATCCGGTTCCCCGTCGGGTTCCGGGACGCGTGCAACGTCGGTGGATCAGTGGGGTTCGCGAGCTTCGCGCTGTGGTTGGGCGCTTTGCGAGAGAGGGGAACCGGACCGATCTCGAAGCAGATCGTGGAGGACATGGCGACGGGCCGTTGGGGCATGGTGACCAACAACTCCGAGGTGTTCATCGATGCGAACCTGTACACCGACGACATTGTCGAGGGGACGATCTGGATCACCGAGCTCACCGGTCCGGATCGGGCAACCACCAATCTGCATGTCGAATGGTGCCGGGTCGACGGCGAGACGCGCACTCACATCGGGTGGAGTGCGATGCAGACGACGTGGGTGGAAATCCTCTCCCACGGTGTGGTGGCGGCACGGCCGATGCCGCAGTACTTCCACGATTTCATCGAGCCGATGACGATTCCGACGGGGGCGAAGAACGTCGCTGTCCCCACACAACCGAAGGACGTCGATCGTGGTTCCTTGATCCGCTCGGCTCCGATGGTGCCGCGCAATCCGTACCTGCTCGAATCCGAGGTGTTCTCTACGACGATGCAGGACGGAAACGTCGTGGGCAACATCTACTTCGGAAACTATTACATCTGGCAGTCGAGGGTTCGGGACAAGTTCCTCGCCCGTTCTCAGCGTGAGGCCATGGCGGCCAGAGGCGCTCTCGGGGAACTGCGTTGTGTGCACACCAGGGTTGAGCATCTGCGCGAGGTCATGCCGTTCGACGACGTCCTGGTCACGATGTCCTTGGCTGCCCTCTACGAGAGGGGGATCGACCTCGAGTTCGAGTACTTCAAGGTCAATGAGGACGGATCACGGGAGAAGCTCGCGATCGCTCGGCACCGAACTGTCTGGACGATGCCGGGCGCTCCGGGAGAACTGGAAATCTCTCCGCCGTCGAAACTTCCGCAGTCACTGATCGATTCGGTGCTGGAGGCGATCGACGGAAAGTAGACGGGGGATTTTCCGAGATCGAAGTGGAGAGACGGGTTGCGTTTTCCTTGCCGGAGAACGCAACCCGTTTCGATGGGGAGGGGTATGTATGGGTATCGGGGTTTCGAGAAGGTCGGTTCTGAAGGGGTCGGCAGTCGGCACGGTGGCGGTTGCATTGGGTACAAAGGCAAGTGCTGTTCCAACCGGGAGCGCGGACATCGAGTCGCCGTTGATTTTTCATTCGCCGGAGTTCGAGCCGTTTTGTGACGAACTACCCTCGTTGTCGACGCTTTCCGGAAACGAGATCACGCTGACAGCGCAAGTGGGGCAACATGCCTTTCATCGGGACTTTCCATCGTCCCCGGCACTGTCGTACCGCAGCGGAGAGATCGGTGGCGGCTATCTGGGCCCGACCGTCGAGGCGCATTCCGGCGAGCCGATCATGTTGACGTTCGAGAACGATCTGACCGGACATCCGTTGGCAGCGGACATGGATATGACGCTGCACGGAATGCAGGCCGACTTTCGTGCGAAACCGCCGACGTCGTTGCACTTGCACGGTGGAGTCACTTCACCTGAGAGCGACGGCCACCCGGAACTGCTGGTGATGCCGGGACAGGCTGCGATGCATCACTTTTCGCACGGTCAGGAAGCCGCCCACCTCTGGTATCACGATCACGCGATGGGCATCACCCGGCTCAACGTCTACGCCGGTCTGATCGGCAACTATCTGATCAGGGATGAATTCGACACCGGCAAACTGGGAAATCCGTTGGGGTTGCCGGCCGAGGAATTCGAGATCCCGTTGATCCTGCAGGAGAAGATCTTCACGCCGACAGGCGCCCAGAACGGCCGATCCACCATCTTGATCCCGGAAGGATCGTGGGAAGGCGGCGCGGTGGGCGACGTTGGCTTGGTCAACGGCAAGGTGTGGCCGGAACTGTCTGTGGCTCGGGGCCTTTACCGCTTCCGCATCGTCAATGCGTCGTCGGCAAGTGTGTGGAATCTTCACTTCTCGAACATGATGACGTTCTGGGTCATCGGCAACGACGCCGGAATGCTCGACGCACCCGTCGCGGTCAATGCCTTCCGCTGCGCACCGGGGGAGCGGTACGACCTCCTCGTCGATTTCACCGGACTGTCGGAGGGTTCGACGGTGGAGCTCCGCAACGACGAGGCGCCCCCGCTGCCCGCTGCTGTCATCGGTGAAGTGACTATGCCGCTGTTCTGCCGGTTCCGCGGCGACTCCAGGCGCGGATTCACCGGTGGTGTTCCGTCGCAACTGCGCGGTGGGCGCCGACAACGTGACGTTCTCGCCCCGTTGGAGCAGCCGACGGTAATTCGCACGGTGACAGTGAGCCAGCAACTGGAACTGCGGAATCCACCGGCTCAGATGACGCTGAACAACCTGACGTTCAGCACCACGGACGTCGAGAGGCCGCGGCAAGGCACCGTCGAGCAGTGGAACATCGTCAACACCACGCCGGACCCGCATCCGATACACCTGCACCTGGTGAATTTCCGGATTCTCGGCAGGACACCGATGCGGACGCTGGAGTACTTGATCCGCCATCCGCAGCCGGTGATCGGCAACAAGTGGACTCCGTCGCCCGACGGGTTCGAGGCGGGGCCGATGATCGCGCCGGCGCCGTGGGAAGCGGGGATGAAGGACACCGTCAGGGTGGACGGCGGCACTGTCACCCGGATCATCGTGCGATTCCCCACCGAGGATGAGCTGGGTTTCGATCCCGACGCGATGTTCGATCGTCTTCCGAGCGCTGTGATGACGGGCGGTGGGATGACGGGCGGTGGGATGACGGGCGGTGATCAGGCGCATCAGGGAAACGGGCACCACGGCATGAGCAACCACGACGCGAGTAACACTGGTCGGCTCCAGGGATATGTGTGGCATTGCCATCTACTCGATCACGAAGATCACGACATGATGTTGCCGTATCGCATCGTGCCGTGAGTGCTTCCGGGGGCGCTCTCGAAATGAACCGAAGCGGGCAGGCGTTCGCGCGTCGGATCACCTCGGTCACCTAGCAGGATCGCTTCGGTCCTTCCCATGAATTTGGAACACGTTCTACAGTGAAAGGGCTGAGGTCTGTACCTCGGCCATGCGCCACCACCGAAGGCGGCGCGGACGATCTGCAGACCGGTTCGACGAATTACACGGAAGGAACACCTCACAGTGACCACAGAGGCATTCATTTATGAAGCCATCCGTACCCCGCGAGGCCGCGGCAAGAAGACCGGGTCGTTGCACTCGGTCAAGCCGATCTCGCTGGTCACGGGTCTGATCCAGGAACTGCGCGTGCGCTTTCCCGACCTCGACGAGGATCGGATCTCCGACCTCATCCTGGGCGTCGTCACCCCCGTTGGCGATCAGGGAATGGACATCGCCCGCGTTGCAGTCAACGATGCGGGACTGCCGGACACCGTCGGCGGCGTTCAGCTCAATCGTTTCTGCGCTTCCGGTCTCGAAGCCGTGAACATGGCAGCTCAGAAGGTTCGGTCCGGCTGGGACGAACTGGTGATCGCCGGTGGCGTCGAGTCGATGTCCCGCGTTCCGATGGGATCCGACGGTGGACCGTGGGCGCTCGACCCCGCCACCAACTACGACAATTACTTCGTGCCGCAGGGCGTCGGCGCAGACCTCATCGCCACCATCGAGGGCTTCTCGCGTGACGACGTCGATGCATACGCCGTGCGCTCGCAGGACCTCGCCGCCAAGGCGTGGACCGGCGGATACTTCGCCAAGTCGGTAGTGCCGGTCAAGGACATCAACGGCATCACCATCCTCGACAACGACGAGCACATGCGTCCGGGCACCACGGCCGAGAACCTTGCCGGCCTGGCTTCCGCGTTCGGTGTGATCGGTGAAATCGGCGGATTCGACGCCGTATCGCTGCAGAAGTACCACTGGGTCGAGAAGATCAACCACGTTCACCACGGCGGCAACAGCTCGGGAATCGTCGACGGCGCTGCCCTCGTGCTCGTCGGTAGCGAGCAGGCCGGCAAGGACATGGGTCTGACGCCGCGCGCTCGCGTCGTCGCCACCGCCACCAGCGGCGCCGACTCCACCATCATGCTCACCGGCCCGACGCCGGCGTCGAAGAAGGTTCTGGCAGCTGCCGGCCTGACGGTCGACGACATTGACCTCTTCGAGATCAACGAGGCATTCGCTTCCGTCGTCCTGAAGTTCCAGAAGGACCTGAACATCCCGGACGAGAAGCTCAACGTCAACGGTGGCGCGATCGCCATGGGTCACCCGCTCGGTGCAACCGGCGCGATGATCACCGGAACGATGGTCGACGAGCTCGAGCGTCGTGGCGGCAAGCGCGCCCTCATCACCCTGTGCATCGGCGGCGGTATGGGCGTTGCCACCATCATCGAGCGCGTCTGACGCGGCGTCCGTCCTTCCAACGAGGCTTACCAGGAGTCAAGCAAAGTGACTGATCAGAACATCATCAACTGGGACCAGGACGCCGACGGCATCGTCGTGCTCACCATCAACGATCCCAACCAGGGCGCAAACACCATGAACGACGCGTACATCGCGTCGATGAAGGCCACCGTCGACCGTCTGGTCGCCGAGAAGGACTCCATCACCGGTGCCGTCATCACCTCAGGCAAGAAGACCTTCTTCGCCGGTGGCGACCTCAAGAACATGATCAAGGTCGGCCCCGAGCAGGCCGAGGAGATCTACAACCACAGCGTCGAGATCAAGGCAGACCTGCGTCGCCTCGAAACTCTCGGCAAGCCGGTAGTCGCCGCCATCAACGGTGCGGCGCTCGGCGGCGGCCTCGAGATCGCTCTCGCGACCCACCACCGCATCGCGGCAGACGTCAAGGGCGTCAAGATCGGCCTGCCCGAGGTCACCCTCGGCCTGCTGCCCGGCGGCGGCGGCGTCGTGCGCACCGTGCGGATGCTCGGTCTGCAGAACGCGCTCATGGGCGTCCTGCTCCAGGGGCAGCAGCGTGGACCCGTTCAGGCCAAGGAAGTCGGCCTCATCGACGAGGTCGTCGGCTCGGTGGATGAACTGGTTCCGGCCGCGAAGGCGTGGATCAAGGCCAACCCCGAAGGCGGCGTTCAGCCGTGGGATGTCAAGGGCTACAAGATCCCTGGCGGAACCCCGTCCACCCCGGCATTCGCTGCCAACCTTCCGGCGTTCCCCGCGAACCTGCGTAAGCAGCTCAAGGGTGCTCCGATGCCGGCTCCGCGCGCCATCATGGCCGCAGCCGTCGAAGGCTCGCAGGTCGACATCGACAACGCGCTCCTCATCGAGGCTCGCTACTTCACCTCGCTGGTGACCGGCCGCGTCGCGAAGAACATGATTCAGGCGTTCTTCTTCGACCTGCAGTCGATCAACGGCGGCGGTTCACGTCCGGCAGGCATCGAGAAGTCCACCATCAAGAAGGTCGGCGTCCTCGGCGCGGGCATGATGGGCGCGGGCATCGCGTACGTCTCCGCGAAGGCCGGCTTCGACGTCGTCCTCAAGGACGTCAGCATCGAGGCTGCCAACAAGGGCAAGGCGTACGCCGAAGGCATTGAGGCCAAGGCACTCTCGCGCGGCAAGACCACGCAGGAGAAGTCCGACGCACTCCTCGCCAAGATCACCCCGACGGCTGACCCGGCAGATTTCGCCGGCGTCGACTTCGTCATCGAAGCGGTCTTCGAGAGCCAGGAACTCAAGCACAAGGTGTTCCAGGAGATCGAGGACATCGTCGATCCCAAGGCACTGCTGGGCTCGAACACGTCGACGCTGCCCATCACGGGTCTCGCCACCGGCGTGAAGCGTCAGGAAGACTTCATCGGCATCCACTTCTTCTCGCCCGTCGACAAGATGCCGCTGGTGGAGATCATCCGCGGTGAGAAGACCTCCGACGAGACTCTGGCTCGCGTGTTCGACTACGTCCAGGCGATCCGCAAGACGCCGATCGTGGTCAACGACTCGCGTGGCTTCTTCACCTCGCGTGTCATCGGAACCTTCATCAACGAGGCCATCGGCATGCTCGCCGAGGGCGTCGAGCCTGCCACCATCGAGCAGGCCGGTATGCAGGCCGGTTACCCGGCTGCGCCGCTTCAGCTTTCGGATGAGCTCAACCTCACCCTCATGCAGAAGATTCGCAAGGAATCTGCCGACGCCGCCAAGGCCGAGGGCAAGGAACTGCCGGCAGATCCGGCCGGCGAGGTCATCAACACCCTCGTCGAGAAGTTCGATCGTAAGGGCAAGCTCGGTGGAGCCGGCTTCTACGATTACGCCGAGGGCAAGCGCACCGGCCTGTGGTCCGGACTCCGCGAGAACTTCAACTCCGGAACCTCCGACGCCCCGATCCAGGACCTCATCGACCGCATGCTGTTCATCGAGGCGATCGAGACGCAGAAGTGCTTCGACGAGAACGTCCTGATCACCACGGCGGACGCCAACATCGGCTCCATCATGGGCATCGGATTCCCGGCCTGGACCGGTGGCGTTCACCAGTTCATCGTCGGATACGAGGGCGGCACGGCCGGCTTCGTCGCTCGCGCAAAGGAACTCGCTGCGCAGTACGGCCCGCGGTTCACCCCGCCGGCTTCGCTAGGGGCATAGCCCCCGTGCGCGGTTAGGGAGTCTCAACACTTCCTAACCGCGCACAGCTTTATCCACAGGTTGGTTTTCTCGGCGAAATCCGACTGTATGTATTTGCAGGCTCGTCGTATGCCTTCACATACAGAAATCGATGCATTGCAGACCGTCGTCGATGCTCAGCACGGACTGGTCACTCACACTCAACTTCACACCATCGGATTTCCTCGCTCTCGCGTGAAACAACGAGTTGAGGTCGGACGCTGGCAAACTGTTCTTCGCGGCGTCTACTCCGTCACCACGGGCCCATTGACCAGGTATGCCGTACTCGAGAGGCCGCGCTCTTGTACGGCGGCGGGTCGTCGATGCTCAGCCATCACACCGCCGCTGAGGAATGGTCGATGCGTCGGCCGGATGGCACTGCACCCGTGCATATCACCGTTCCGTACGGGAAGTCTGCGATCTCTCAGGCCGCCACTTTCGTTCGTGGCCTCGGCGCCGACCGACATCCGTCACCCCTGATCGGCACTGTCCTCCATCCCGGCGTTGTGGTCCACCGTTCGAGGGCTCATCGTCACATTGGCGTCGACGCGCAGATGCCGCGCACCGGCAAGGCTGATACAGCACTCGATCTGGCCGTCGCAGAACCGACTCCGCGTGAGGCCTATGTCAGCCTCATCACCACAGTCACCAACGGCCGCATCCGATTGACGGACGTCCGCCGACGCATGGAGGAGCGCTCACCCCGTAGATACCGGAAGGCCCTCGAAAGTGCGGTGAAGCTTTTGGCCGACGGGGTGCAATCGACTCTCGAATATCACTATGCGGTGGATGTGGAGCAAGCACACGGGTTGCCCGCGGCCAGACGCCAATCACCGGTTCGCGTCGACGGGCGCACGCTGTACGAGGATTGTGA
The DNA here is from genome assembly GCF_046097995.1 of Rhodococcus sp. 5A-K4. Classification (NCBI taxonomy): domain Bacteria; kingdom Bacillati; phylum Actinomycetota; class Actinomycetes; order Mycobacteriales; family Nocardiaceae; genus Rhodococcus; species Rhodococcus sp. 5A-K4. Next base: position 126,530 of record NZ_JBJURM010000016.1, on the reverse strand, counting down.
TTACAGCGAAGTGGGTGTGCCGTTGATCGTGCGTCTCGACGGTCGGTGGGCGCATTCCATGGCCGAAGTGGCATTCCGTGATCGCCGTCGTGACAACGCGGCAGAGCTGGCAGGTCGTCCGCGGTTGGTCTACGGATTCGACGAGGTGATGAAGACCCCGTGCCAGGTTGCGCACGAGGTGGAGACGGTCTTGCGGCGGGGAGGTTGGGGGAGAAGAGGGGAGAACCCCTGCGGGGCCTGTGAGTGGTTAAGGAGTGCAGAGACTCCTTAACCACTCACAGGGAGCGGAGCTCCCTAGGCCTTCCACCACGGGCGAAGCGGCACATGCGCCTCGCCCTTGGGGCCGAGCTTGACGGCCAGAACCTGGTGCAGCTGAACGACATTGCGCTCGAACCCGAGTCGTGAGCCGGCCATGTACAGGCCCCAGACGCGTGCGGTTCCCTCGCCGACCTCGGCGACGCAGGCGTCCCAGTTGTCGACGAGGTTCTGGCACCATCCGGCGAGCGTCAGTGCGTAGTGCTCGCGCAGGTTCTCCTCGTGGCGCACCTCGAGACCGACGTTCTGGATCTCGGAGATGATGCGACCCGAACCGGTGAGCTCCCCGTCGGGGAAGACGTACCGATCGATGAATCCGCCTGCCTTGGCACTGCTTCGGTTGTCCGGACGGGTGATGCAGTGGTTGAGCAGACGCCCACCTTCACGCAGCTTGCCCTTGAGGAACTCGAAGTACGCCGGGTAGTTTCCGACGCCGATGTGCTCGGTCAGGCCGATGGAGGACACTGCGTCGAATCCGGTTTCGGCCACGTCGCGGTAGTCGGAGAAACGGACCTGGGCGAGATCGGCGAGGCCCTCGTCCTCGATGGCCTTCTGTGCCCAATCCGCTTGCTCGCGTGAGAGAGTCACGCCGATCACCTTGACGCCGCGTCGGGCCGCGTAGCGAACCATCGAGCCCCAGCCGCAACCGATGTCGAGAAGTCGATCACCCTTCTGGAGTCCGAGCTTCTCGAACACCAGGCGGTACTTGTTCTCCTGGGCTTCTTCGAGCGTCTGTTCCGCATTGTCGTAGGCGGCACAGGTGTACGTCATGGACGGGCCGAGGACGTACTCGTAGAAGGTGTTGGAGACGTCGTAATGGTGATGGATGACTTCGGCGTCACGAGTCTTGGAGTGACGCAGTCCTTCTGCGACGCGACGCCAGCGAGGAAGGTGTTCCTGGGGCGGCGGGGCGATGGGCCGCAACAGATCCCAGCCCAGTGAGCGGGTGATGCTGGCGAGTGTCAGTGCCGACGGGCGCTTGAGGTGGAGTTCGTCACCCATGATGCGCAGGATCTCGTACGGATCACCGGGGTGAACACCCTCGGCTTCGAGATCGCCGGAGACGTACGCGCGGGCCATGCCGAGATCGCCGGGCGCCGTTGCGAGATAAGTGGTTCCGCGAGTCGACTTGAGGTGCAGTCCGTAGTCGGCATCTTCGGGGCCGGCGGTGCTGCCGTCGTACGCGGTGAATCGAAGCGGCAGCATGCCGTCGGAAAGCGTCTCGAGAATCTCGGCAATAGAGAGCTTGTCCTGGCTTTTGGAGTCTTTGAACGTGGTCATTTACGTTGCACCGCCTTAGAGAATAGATCCAATAAACGGGATTTCGGGTCGTAGCGTTCCTTGAGTCCGATGTACCGGTCGCCGCCGTAGTACAGCTCCTCGAAGTCTTCCTTCGAGTAGTAGGAGTCGGAGTAGAGCGATTTGTGTCCGTCGAAATCGCTGACCTTTTCTTCGATCAGTCGATTTGCTGCCCCCTCGCGCTCGCCGGGAACGATCGGCACCGAAGACCAGAAGCCGATGTTGACGTAGGTGCGCTTGGGTTCGAGGGGGTAGAGGGGCCACGGCCGAGAAGCTGAGGCAGCGGCCGGGCTGGGCTCACGAAGACGCAACGGGCACAACCACAGTGGTTCGATCGGAATTTCCTCGAGGAACCACGAGACGAAGTCCGCGGTTCGTTCGATGGGTACCTCGACGTCCTGGACGACGCGTTCGCGCGGGGGCTTGCCCTTGCGCTTTTCGAGGCGATCTCCGATGTCGTACTTGTGGTCGAGGGCGATCAGCTTCCAGTAGAAGCTGCTGCGCAGGTACTGCTTGGGCCAGAAGCGTCGAATCTTCGGGTTCTGTGCACCGAAAGCCCGTGAGCACCAGAACCAGTCGGTGTCCCAGCGCCACAGGTAGTCCCGAATGGTCAAGCGATCCGTCTTGGGCTGTGTGAGTGACGGATGCTGGATCGACCGGTAGAAGATGTCCTGGTCGGTGTAATCGCTGACCGGGCCTTCCTCGTCGGTTTGTACGCCGAGTGTGAGGTAGCTCTCGGAATCGGTGAAGACCACCCCGTCGAGATAGTCGACGGCGATCCCGTCGTACTCGCGCTCGGTGACGATGCGATCCATCGTTTCTTCGAGCTTCTTCAACGAATCGAAACGCACGTGTCGCAGGGCGACGTACTTCTTGACGGGTTCGAGTGCGATCTTCAATCGCGTCGAATAGCCAAGTGTGCCGTAGGAATTGGGGAAACCGAAGAACAGTTCGGCATGTTCGCCGTCCGGCGTAGCGGTGATGATCTCGCCGCTCCCGGTCAGTACGTCGATTTCGAGCACCGACTCGTGTGGCAGGCCGTTGCGGAACGAGGTGGACTCGATGCCCAGGCCCGTCACCGCACCGCCCAGGGTGATGGTCTTGAGTTGAGGTACGACCAGTGGCGCCAGACCGTAGGGCAGTGTCGCGTCGACGAGGTCTTCGTAGGTGCACATGCCGGCGACGTCGGCTGTGTGCGCCTGCGCATCGACGGCGATGACACCTGCCAGACCGCTGACGTCGAGGCCGGGGGCCGACGTCTTGGCGCGAGCGCGGAACAGATTGGATGTCTTCTTTGCCAGGCGTACAGAAGCATCGGCGGGAATGGCGCGGTATGACGCGAGTAGGCGTTCGACGCCTTCTCTGTGCTGCTCGAACCCCATTTCACGCGCAGCATCGGAACCCGGGCCTTGCTTTGTCCGGATTCGATCTAACTTCTGAACTACCCCATTGAACGAGAGAGTCACACCCTGACGCTATCGGTAGTTGCGTGTGCAAGCTATCCGGAGGGGTATTAATGCCCGAATTTGATCGAGTTGTTGCAATCGAACTCGGTAAATGCTCCGAGTGGTGAACCAGCTCACACGGAATGGGTAGATGGTCGAGATACCCGGGCGCAGCAGGCAGTATGGAAAGGAATATCTGCGCAGTTCGAGGTGCGGATTCGGGTAGTCATTCGCGGTATCGAGCCGCGTTGGTCGAGCAAGGAGACGTAGGGCATATGGGTCAGGTCAATGCAATGAGTTCGATAGTCGTCACAGCAGCACCCGACAAGGTGCTCGCGGCGCTCGCGGACTACGAGACGGTTCGCCCGCGGATCCTGTCCGAGCAGTACCTCGACTACAAGGTCGTCGAAGGCGGCCAGGGTGACGGCACCGTCGCGCAGTGGACGCTGAAGGCGACGGAAAAGCGCTCGCGCAACGTCAAGGCCACCGTTACGGTCGACGGCAACGTCATCACCGAGAAGGACGCGAACTCCAGTCTCGTCACCACCTGGACCGTTGCCCCTAACGGCACCGGAACGACGGTGACGACGCTCACCCAGTGGCAGGGTGCCACCGGTATCGGCGGTTTCTTCGAGCGCACGTTCGCCCCGAAGGGTCTGCAGCGCATCCAGGCCCAGGTCCTGGACAACCTCAAGCGCGAACTCGTCTAACTGATCCTGCATCACCGAGATGGCGTCGTACCTTCACCGGTACGGCGCCTTCTTTCATGGGCCGGTAATGATCCGCGCCAATTCGGTGAGTGCGGGGTTTCCGCTTTCCCAGTAGTCGCTGTGAACTCCGAACCCAGGCTGCCCGGGTGATCCGGCGAATATCTGCGCGCCGAATTCCGGATCCGACGGGTCGAACCCGTGGACTCCGAGGATCTTGGGGATCAATTGGACCGGATCCCAGAAGGCCGTCGTCGAATGAACATGGCGCGCCACCTCGTCCGAGTCGACGCCGTCCAGGCTCAGTTCGTTCACGCGCTCGACATCGACGCCCGGACTTGCGACAAAAACCAGTTCGTCGACATCGAGAGAAGCGCCACGGGTAGTCGCAGCACCGACGACGGTGCTGCCGTAGGAATGACCGATCACCACGTTGTGCGACGGCTGACCGTCATGCGAGGTTCGTAACCCGTCCTGGAAGCTGTCCAGCCTCGGTGCCGCGGAGTTGGCGTACCGATCCGAGGCTGCATCGGGAATGCCTGGGGGAGCGTCGTATCCGGACCACAGGATCACTGATGTGGCTTCCGTTGGCGCCGCCGCGACCGCCGCGTCGTACATGGCCTTGGTTCGTTGCAGATCTCCGCCGACGCCCGACAGCCCGGAGCCGGTTCCGGGAACCAGTGTTGCGACGTTGTCGGCGGCATCGGGATTACCGACTGCCACGACGGCGTGCCCATCCGTGACCGAGAGAAGGAACGTGTCCGGTCGCAGTTCGCCGCGCACGGCCGTGTATCCGGCAGCTACCGTTCGATCCGGCAACTGCTCGAGCGCCGTGAGGTACCGCCGGTTGTAGTAGTCCCGGTCTAGAGCGGGAAGGCCGTCGCGGCTACCGATGGACGGATCCCACCTCGCCAACGCGTCTTTCTCGTTGGGAGTGAGCGATTCCCACAGTCGGTGTAGCTCCGTTGGTGTCCCGGGGAGTGTCGACCTCCCATCGATGATGTCGACGACAGTGCGGTTGAGGCGATCAGTCTGATTGCCAAGGAGTGATCCGATCTCCCGGAATGCCTCACCCAGAGCAGTCGCGGCCCGGTTGTCTTCATCGTCGAGTGCCGTCAATGCAGTGGAGATCCTCTGCTGAAAAATCTCTGCAGCCGTGGCGTTTTCGGATTCTTGCATGACGTCGGCCAGATTCCACGGCTGCTTCGTCTCAGGCGCCGATACAGCTCCACTGTCTGACACCGTCAAGCCGTGTTCGAGAGTCGCCTCCTCGACCAGGTCCAGAACTGATTTTCGCGCCGCCCCGATCGTATTGGCCGCTCCGCCATACAGATCCGCAACTACGCGAACCGCAATCGACAGCCGCGACGAGGAAAGCGAGATGCCAGACCACTGCACTGCCGACGCGCTCGACGCTTGTCCCTGCCAGAATTCGCGGACGGCGTCGATGCTGCGTCCGGCGTCATTGCCGAGAGCTTCGATCTGCCGGTCGATGTCGATCAGTTCCGAAGTGCTCGTGCGCAATTTCTCCGGTGACCACGTTCGAAGCTGAGAGACGGTGGGCTGCATCAGTAGGCTCCGCGCAGTTCGGACACCACTTCGCCCTCGGCAGCGTCGTACAGACGTGCTGCGGCAGCGGTTCCCGACGCCATGAGTCCCAATTGCGTAGCCAGGTGCCGGTACGCGTCGGCGATGACGCCTGCATTCCCAGTCGACACAGCCGCGACAGCGGACGAGTTCAGGGCCGCCGCGGCTTCGAAAATCGGGCCGGCGGAATCGATCCCCGAGATCTGATCCGCAATTCGAGACAGATCAGCTGAAAGTTGCTGCAGAGCAGCGAAATCTACCTGAAGTATCGGCCCCATGGCAGAACCGTATCCAGGTGAGCTGGCTAGCGGGACGGTGCCGAGTTTCCTGTGGACAATCGGGATTTCTCCACAGTAGCGAGGTCAGGGGGTTGTCAGGAAGGCGGTGACTCCGCTGGTGACGGCGGTTGCGTACTCCTGCTGACCGTCCGGGCTCGTCATGCGCGCTGCCTCGTCGGCATTTCGCATGTTGCCGAGTTCGACCAGAATCGACGGCCGCTGCGACAGATTGAGTCCCGTCAGATCGGCGCGTGGCGCCAACCCGTCGTCACCGATGTAGGTCGACGGGGTGAGCCCGGCGGTGACGAGTGAGTCGCGCATGGTTTCGGCAAAGGCGACGGACGGGCCGGCCTGCACCGTGTTCAGCGGGGGCGCGGAGTAGCAGACGTGGAAACCCTCGGCCCCGGCTGCTGCGCCGTCCGCGTGAATGCTCACCACTACGTCGGCGCCGGAGGAATTGGCGGCTTCGGCACGTGCGTCGACGCATGATCCGACGCTGACGTCATCGGGTCGACTCAGGACGACAGTTGCGCCTTGGCCTTCGAGCTCGCTCTTGACCAGGCTCGCAACTTCCCAGTTGAAGGTGTGCTCGGGGAACCCGGCATCGGTGTTGGTGCCGGTGGTCTGGCAGTTCTTGGTGCCGCCGCGGCCCGTGGGGACCTGGGTGTTGATGCTGTCGTCGTTCGCCCCGCTGTGCCCGGGATCGAGGAAGACGACCTTGCCGGTGAGCGCAGCGGGGACGCCAGCGGCCACGGTGCTGAGCGGAGACACCTCGACCGAAGTCGTGGCCTCGGCAGTCTCGGTCGGAATCGTGCACGCAGCGCTCAGAAGCCCAGCCCCGACCACGACGATCAGGGCAGTGGAGCGGAACACACGTGATGCCATGTTTGACCTACCTGACGGTTTTACGGTGTCTGACTGGTTCCGGCGCACCCGCTCACGGTAGCGCGCACCGACTACGCTGGTGGGGATAACTCTGTAGAAAGGACCGCTCGTGCAACCAGGTGGAGCACCCGACATGTCTGCTCTGTTGGCTCAGGCTCAGCAGATGCAGCAGCAATTGATGGCGGCGCAGCAGGAAATGGCTCAGGCCGAAGTGACCGGTCAGGCCGGTGGCGGACTGGTTGTCGCCACGGTAAAGGGCACCGGCGAGGTTGTCGGTCTGCAGATCGATCCCAAGGTCGTCGACCCCGAAGACGTCGAGACGCTGCAGGATCTGGTGATCGGCGCGATCGAGGACGCTTCGCGCAAAGCACAGGAAGTCGCTGCTGAGAAGCTCGGCCCGTTGGCCGGCGGACTCGGCGGAGGCCTTCCCGGTCTCCCCGGCTTCTAGAAACGAGAACGCGTGTACGAAGGTCCGGTTCAGGATCTGATCGACGAACTCGGGAAGCTTCCCGGAGTCGGGCCGAAGAGCGCTCAACGCATCGCTTTTCACCTGCTCTCCGTGGAGCCTCCCGAGATCGACCGTTTGAAAAATGCATTGCAGCGCATCCGTGACGGCGTTCAGTTCTGCACGGTGTGCGGAACTGTGTCCGATCAGGAGAAGTGCCGCATCTGCGCCGACGCACGTCGCGATCGCACGGTGATCTGCGTCGTGGAGGAACCGAAGGACGTCCAGGCTGTCGAGCGCACCCGTGAGTTCAAGGGTCGCTACCACGTGCTCGGCGGTGCGCTCAATCCGCTCTCGGGGATCGGGCCTGACCAGTTGCGTATCCGGGAGTTGTTGGCTCGCATCGCAAATCAGGAGGACGGCGTCGACGTGTCCGAGGTCATCATCGCCACCGACCCCAACACGGAGGGTGAGGCGACAGCCACCTATCTCGTTCGCATGATGCGAGACATTCCGGGGCTGACGGTGTCTCGGTTGGCTTCGGGTCTTCCGATGGGTGGCGATCTCGAATTCGCAGACGAGTTGACGCTGGGTCGGGCACTGTCCGGCCGTCGTGAATTGTCGCGGAACGCTTGATGGGCGGCACGGAGCAAGGTCAGCAGGTGCGTCGTACGTCCGAGCAGACGCGTGCGCAGATCATCGCGTCGGCCGGGAAAGCATTCGCGACTCGGCCGTACCGCGAAATCACGCTCAAGGACATCGCCGAAGACGCAGGCGTCAGCGCACCTCTGATCATCAAGTACTTCGGTTCCAAAGAGCAGTTGTACGACGAGTTGGTCGACTTCCGGGCAGCGGCGGTCACGGTCTTCGACGCCCCGAACGACTCGCTCGGCGAGCGCATGGTCTCGCTGTTCACCAAGCCGTTGGAGTCGTACAAGCCGCTGTCCATGAGCTTGTTGTTCATGAGCGGCGTCAGTGAAGAGAGCAACCGCAAGCTGCGCGAGAACTATTCGACGCAGATGATCGACACCCTCGCCGCTCGCCTGTCCGGCCCCGACGCGAGATTGCGCGCGGAACTGGCGATGTCGATGGTGGTCGGAGTGGCGATCATGCGCCGACGGATGATGGCCGGCCATGCCACCGGCACCCAGGACGAAGTGGTTGCGCTGTACGCACCACTTGTCCAAAAGCTGCTCGACGGGTGAGCGGCATCACAATTCTTGCTTGGTAAATATCCGTTCACCTAATGTAGGTGAACGGATATTTACCTAGTGGGAACAGGCGGTGTGGGGTGACGACGCTCGACCGTCCGCCGGGCACGCCTGCAGCCACCACCCCCGACGCGAGTCTCGCGCAGCCGCGCTCCCGCTTTCTCTTCCCCATCGTTGTCGCCGCAGCCGTGTTCCAGGCTGTTCTGCAGACGGTCATCGTTCCACTGCTGCCGGAGTTACCGCACTTCACAGGTGCTGGACGTACGGCGGTGTCCTGGCTGGTGACGGTAACGCTGCTGGTCGGCGCTGTCGTCACTCCCATTTTCGGCCGGCTTGCCGACATGTTCGGCAAGAAGAAGATGCTTCTGGTTGCCTTCTCGATGATGACTCTCGGCTCGATGTTGTGTGCGCTGTCGTCGGACATCGCTGTGCTCATTTTCGCGAGAGCGTTGCAGGGAGCCGGGTCGGCGGTCATCCCCATCGGAATCTCCATGCTCCGTGATGAATTGCCACGCAACAAGGTCAACGGCGCAGTGGCCATGATGAGTTCGACGCTCGGCGTCGGAACCGCTTTGGGCATACCGTTTTCTGCGATGATCGCGCAGTACTCGAACTGGCACGTCCTGTTCTGGGTAACCACCGCCATCGGACTGTCCGTGACTCTTGCTGCGGTGCTGTTCATTCGAGAGTCCGAGCCGAATCCGTCGGGAAGATTCGACGGCGTCGGGGCTGTCGGTCTGAGCGCCGCGATGATCGCGCTACTGGTGCCGATCACTCAGGGGTCGAGTTGGGGATGGACCAGCGGAGCGGTGATCTCCATGCTGGCCGCGTCGGCGGTGCTGTTCACGCTCTGGGTAATTCAACAGCGGCGCAACGTCAATCCGCTGGTCGACGTCCGCGCTCTCGTGAAACGTGCGGTGTTGATCCCGCATCTGGCGGCTCTGCTCGTCGGGTTCGCATTTTTCGGGAACACACTGATCACCACACAACTGCTGCAGGGGATGAAGGGGCCGGGCGCCGGGTACGGCCTGTCGATCATCGCGGCGGCGCTCTGCCAGATTCCGGCGAGTATCGCGATGGTGCTGTTCTCGCCGGTTGCGGTGCGGATCACCGACCGCTTCGGTTCACGGACTGCGATGTTGACCGGTGCCGTGTTCCTCGCCGGAGGGTACGGGATTCACGCAGTTGCCGGTAAGCCACTGTGGGGAGTGGTTGCAGCACTGGGTATCACAGCAGTCGGGACCGCCATCGTCTACAGCACGCTCTCGCTGCTGATTCTGGTTGCCGTGCCTCGTCAGCGACTGGCTGCAGCCAACGGGGTGAACTCACTTCTGCGGACGTCCGGAAGCACGATCTGCAGCGCGACGGTGGCAACGATCCTCGCCGCGTTCGTGATCAGCGGTTCGGAACATTCCACGTCGTGGACCGGATTCTCCGTCGCCTACCTGGTGTGCGCGGGCTGCGCCGTGGTCGTGTTCGCAGTGTCGATCCTGTTGCCGCAGGGGCGAACCCCGAAACATCTGGACCTGCCGGATCTCGTCAGGCGACCCTGAATCCCGAGAGGAAGAGTGTGATCATCAGATCCGCGAACTCTTCGGTGGTGTATTTCTGGCGGTCCGGCCAATGCGTGGTCGACCACAGGGTGTCTCGTACTGATCGATAGAAAATCTCCGGGGCCACGTCTTTGCGGAAGATTCCCTGATCGACGCCTTCGGCGATCGCTTTCATCCAATGCTCGCGGACTTGGCGGGAAGGACCGTCGACGGATTGCAGGAGATCGTTGTCGCGTAGATACGCCCGATCGTTCTGGTAGATCGCCGTCGGGTGCGGGTGCAGTTCGATGACGACCAGGGTCTCGCGGATCAGGCCGCGTAGGACGTCCTCGGGGTCGTTCGCCGTCTTCTCCACCTGATCGAAGCGGAGTTGAATGTCGGTGATGAAGCCGCGCATGAGCTCGGCGACTATCGCATTCTTCGACTTGAAGTAGTGGTAAAGGCTGCCCGAGAACACTCCAGCGGCGTCGCCGATCTCGCGAACGGTCGTGGTGGCGACACCCTTCCTGGCGAACAGCTCGGCTGAGCTCTCCAGGATCTTCTCCCGACGATCTGGTGATGCCACTGAAATCTCCACTGGTTGTCGGTCCTGCTCAGAGCAGGGTTTCGCGGGTGCCGGGCTGCCGGCGTCGAACGTAGCGCAATCCTGCCTGATGGCTCCGGCTCGAACCAATTCGTCGGTGAGATCGCGTGTTTCCACTTCCGGATTCCTATGCTAGCTTCAAAATCAAGCGCTTGCTCAACTTTCGTTCACGGAGGATTTCAGTGCAGAGCCTGCAGACGCAGTTTCCGAATTTCATCGGCGCAGAGGCTGAACCACCCCGCGTCGCCCGCTATGCCGTCAACGAGGCGATGATCCGCAACTGGGTCGAGGCACACGACGACCGCAACTCGATCTACGTCGACGCCGAAGCTGCTCGCAGCACTGGCCGTCGAGACGTCGTCTGCCCACCCGCCATGATCTCGACCTGGGTGATGGCGGGCTACCGCCGCTATCGGCAGGTCCAACAACTTCGCGCCGACGGAGCCTCCGAGGATTTCGCCTATTCACGACTACTCGGGCTGTTGGACGAGGCCGGCTACACGTCCGTAGTCGCGACCAACGTCGAGCAGGAGTATTTCGCGGAGTTGAGTCCCGGAGACCACGTCACCGCATATTTCACCATCGAAGCGATCTCACCGTTCAAACAGACGGCTCTCGGTCACGGGTGCTTCATCACTCTGTTCAAGAAGTACGTGGACCAGGACGGAAAGACGCTGGTCGAAGAGCGCTTTCGACTGCTCAGATTCAAACCAGATACCCAGACAGATACCAAGCCCGAAGCCCAGGAGGTAATCGCATGAGCGAGACTGGCTCCCGCCACACCGCGGTGCCGAGACTCACCGTCACCGACGACAACGATTTCTTCTTCTCCGCGGCCAAAGAGGGTCGCCTCGAGATCCAACGGTGTGCGGATTGCAAGACACTGCGCCACCCGCCAGCGCCCGCCTGCCCGGAATGCCGCTCGTTCAGTTGGGACACAGTCGAATCCACGCGGCGATGCACGTTGCACAGCTTCACGGTCATTCACCACCCGAAGGATCCTGCCTTCGAGTACCCGCTCGCCGTCGGACTCGTCGATCTCGAAGAAGGGTCGCGTCTGGTTGCCGACATCGCGGGCATCGATCACGAGGAACTCGAATTCGGTATGGAACTCGAAGTGGCGTTCTCCGAGCACGCCCACGGGGAGATGCTGCCGCAACTGAGGCGACGGGGATCGGTGCAATGACGAATCTTTTTGATTACGAGGTAGGTTCGGCCCTTCCCAGCCTCGAACTGCCGTTGGACCGAACGCTCATCGTCGCCACGGCGATCGCTTCTCAGGATTTCGAGGACGTGCATCACGATCCGGGCAAGGCGCAGGATCGCGGAACTCCCGACATCTTCATGAGCATCAACACCACCAACGGGCTCATCGACCGCTACATCACCGACTGGTCAGGCCCGCGATCGCGAATCGTCAAAACATCACTACGGCTTGGTGTTCCGAACTTTCCCGGAGACACCATGACATTGACCGGCAAGGTGATCGACTCCGACGGCCGGGCGCTCACCGTGACGGTTCTCGGCAAGAACGCTCGCGGAACGCACGTGACAGCCGACGTGACTCTCGAACCGGCGGAAAGGGTAATCGCATGACACGAGGATTTTCGAGGCAAGCCGCCATCGCCGGGATCGGCGCCACCGAGTTCTCCAAGAACTCCGGCCGCAGTGAATGGCAGTTGGCGTGCGAATCCGTGATCGCTGCGCTCGACGACGCTCACATCGAGGCAGAAGAGGTGAACGGATTTGCACTGTTCACCATGGAGAACAATCCCGAGATTGCGGTCGCACGCGCTCTCGGGATCCCGGAACTGACGTTCTTCAGTCGTATTCCACACGGCGGCGGCGGTGCCTGCGCACCGGTTCAACAAGCCGCGCTTGCCGTCTCCAGTGGTGTCGCCGACGTCGTGGTCGTCTACCGTGCCTTCAACGAAAGATCAGGTCACCGATTCGGCGCCGGGCCACCACCCTTTGCGTACAACGCGTCGACGGACCAGGAGTATCGGAACTGGATCAACCCGTACGGGCTTCTGACCCCGGCGCAGCAGGAAGCCTTCCTCGCCAAGCTCTACATGCACAAGTACGGGGCAACCAGCGCCGACTTCGGTCAGATCTCGGTTCTCTCACGCAAGCATGCCGCGAACAACCCGAAGGCCTGGTTCTACGAACGCCCGATCACCATCGAGGATCATCAGAACTCGCGCATGATCGCCGACCCCATCCGTCTGCTCGACTGCTGTCAGGAAAGTGACGGCGGACAGGCGCTGGTCATCGTCAGCGCAGAGCGCGCCCGCGACCTGCCGCACAAACCAGCGATCATCAGCGGTGCTGCGCAAGGTGTAGGTCCACAACAGATTTCGATGAGCAGCTACTACCGCGAAGACATCGACAGCATGCCGGAAGTCGAACTCGTGGCGCGCCAACTGTGGGACCAGGCCGGTATCGGCCCGGACGACATCGATGCCGCAATTCTCTACGACGCCTTCACTCCGATGGTTCTGCTTCAACTCGAGGAGTACGGATTCTGCGGTCGAGGTGAGGCAAAAGACTTCATCGCCGACGGGAATCTCGAGCTGGACGGTCGCCTGCCGATCAACACCCACGGTGGCCAACTCGGTGAGGGATACATCCACGGCGTCAACGGCATTGCCGAAGGTGTACGCCTGATCCGCGGCACTTCCACCAATCAACCCACCAAAACTCTGGACAACGTGCTCGTGACCGGCGGCTCTCCCGTCCCGCACAGTGCGCTCGTCCTCTCGGCAGATCGCTGAATCTGCCGCCAATTCGAGAAAGCAGGAACCAGATGAGCGAGCGGATCACCTACGCCAGGGCTACGCACGGCGAGGAAGAAATACAGGCGGTTGTCGACGTCTTGCGCAGCGGGCATCAAGGATTGCGCATCGGCAAGAACGTCTTCGAGATGGAAGAACGCATCGCGGCCTTGGCAGGCAAGAAGTTCGGCGTCATGTGCAACTCGGGATCCTCGGGTTTGTACTTGGCAGTCGAGCTGCTCGGACTGCCTGCGGGAAGCGAGATCATCACGTCGCCGTTGACGTTCTCCACCGATATCGCACCGATCGTGCGTGCCGGTCTGGTGCCGGTGTTCGTGGACGTGGAACCCAACACGTTCAACGTCGACGTCACCAAGATCGAGGCAATGGTCACCGAAAAGACCGGTGCCATCCTGATGCCGAACCTGGCCGGCAACTGCCCGGACTGGGACGTCATTCGTGATATCGCTGATCGCCATGGACTCAAGGTGATCGAGGATTCGTGTGACGCGATCGGCGCCACGCTCCGCGGCACTCCCACCGGCTCCCGGGCAGACATCGTCGTCACCAGTTTCTCGATGGCACACATCATCACGTGCGCGGGAACCGGCGGAATGGTGTGCGTCGACGACGAAGCCAGCCGCGACAAGGCTTTGCTGCTTCGCCGCTGGGGCCGTCGCAGTGAGCCGAATCTGTTCGGCAGCACCAAGTCCGGCCGAGTCTTCCGTGAAGAACTCGACGGAGTCGACTACGACAACGACTTCATCTTCGAGCTCATGTCATGGAACTTCGAGCCCTCCGAACTCGGCGCAGCTTACGGAGTCGTGCAGCTCGACAAGCTGGAAGAGAACTACAAGACGCGTAAGGCAACGTTTGCGGCCTTCACGGCGGCATACGGCGCCCATCCTGAATTCTTCACGACGCCGGTAGAACTCGACGGTCTCGATACGGCGTGGCTGTGTTACCCGGTGATGATCAACGAGAACGCCCCCTTCACGCGCAGCGACCTGCAGGAAGCCATCGAGGCCGACGGTATCGACACACGAACTGTGTGGAGCGGCAACGTCACTCGTCACCCGATGATGAACAACATCGAGTTCCGTCAGCCGGTCGAAGGATTGCCGGAAGCCGACGCGGTTTTCGCCCGAGGAATGACACTCGGCATGAGTCACGGCCTGCGTGAAGACGAAGTTGCACGGATCGCGGAGAGCATCAATCGCTTCGCCTCGAAGTTCAAATAGCATGACGAGGCGCTTTGACGGCCGCCGAGCGCTTGTCACCGGTTCCAGTCGCGGAATCGGTGCGGGCGTCGCAGAGCGACTGGCAGCCGAGGGTGCCGACGTCGCCCTCGTGGCTCGGACGCTCGGCACGCATGCAACCCTGCCGGGCAGTCTCGAAGAGACTGCGGCTCGAATTGCCAAGTACGGAACCAAAGTTGAGATAGTTGTCGCAGATCTGACGGACGAGCAGCAGCGCGACACCGTTGTGCCGCTGGCGGTCGAGAAGCTTGGCGGGACGATCGACATCCTGGTGAACAACGCGGCAGCGGCGATCTATCAGCCGCTGTCGGATTACCCACTGCGGCGGCGACGTTTGATGTTCGAGGCAAATGTCCATGCACCGCTCGATCTGATGCAAGCCGTGGTGCCGGGGATGGTGGCAAACGGATACGGCTGGATCGTGAACGTGTCCAGTGGCACCGTCAAACCGTGGCATGGCCCGCCGTTCACGTGGGTCGAACCGGGAACTGCCATGACCGTGTACGGCGCCTCCAAAGCAGCGCTCAACAGGATGAGCAACGGCATGGGCGTGGAACTCTACGGCCAGGGGGTTCGCGTCAACACGGTTCAACCGCGGGCAGCGGTGCTCAGTGAGGGCGCCAAAGTCCTGGTCGGTGAGACTATCCGGCCGGATCAGGTCGAATCTATGGAAGAAATGGTGGAAGCGGTCACAGCGCTGTGTGATTGCGACACCGAGTTCACCGCGCGCTCGAGCGTCAGCTTGGACCTGATCGACGAGTGGTCCCTGACCGTACGCGGTCTGGACGGAACGGCACTACGAACCGAGGAGTTGGCATGAAGCCCGTCATCGTGGACGCAGCACGAACGCCGTTCGGCAAGCGTGAGGGTTGGCTGTCCGGAGTCCACGCGGCGGAACTGTTGGGTTATGCGCAGAGAGGCGTGCTGGATCGGGTGGGCGTGGATCCTGACGCGGTCGACCAGGTCATCGGCGGCTGTGTGACGCCTCTCGGTGAGCAGTTCGGAAACATCGTGCGTACGTCCTGGATGCATGCGGGCCTTCCGTTGAAAGCGGGTTGCACCACGATCGACGCGCAGTGCGGCACAGCGCAGCAATCGGTGCAGTTGATTGCCGGCCAAATTGCCATCGGTGCAGTCGACGTGGGTGTGGCGTGCGGTGTCGAGTTGATGTCCCGAGCTCCGTTGACGTACAAGGTGGGTACCGGCCTGGGAACGCCGCGTCCGGAGTCGTGGTCACTCGATACCGTCGACCAGTACACCGCGGCCGATCGGATTGCTGTCAAGCGCGGTTTCAGCCGCGAAGATCTCGACGCCTTCGGGCTGCGCTCGCAGCAGCGAGCCGCAGCAGCCTGGGAGGCAGGACGCTTCGACTCGCACATCATCGATGTGGTCGCTCCGGGCTCTGACGTTCCGGTTCACCGTGATCAGGGTCTGCGCGAATCGAGTCTCGAAGGGCTCGCGAAGCTGCGCACCGTTCAAAAAGGCGGATTGCACACCGCTGGAACGTCTTCGCAGGTCTCGGACGGTGCGAGTGCAGCTCTGCTGATGTCAGAGGATCGAGCCAAGGCCCTCGGCGTGCGGCCACGGGCAAAGATACTGGCGCAGTGCGTTATCGGCGGGGACACCGAGTTCATGCTCGACGGTCCCGTCGACGCGGCAAACATCGTGCTCGGACGCACCGGGCTGACAATCGACGACATCGATCTGTTCGAGGTCAACGAGGCATTTGCTTCGGTACCGATGTCGTTCGCGCAGGTTCACGGCGTCGATCCCGAATTGCTGAACGTCAACGGCGGCGCAATCGCACTGGGCCACCCCGCCGGTGCAACCGGAATCAGACTGTTGGCCAATGTCATCGACGAATTGGAGCGCCGGGACAAGTCCATCGCACTGATCGCGATCTGCGCGTCCGCCGCAACCACCTGCCTGATTCTCGAACGCATCTGACAAGAACCGAAGATTGAGGAACCTGCCATGGCACTATCCCTGCTCGAAGATCACCGTGACCTGGCGGAAGCGGTAGCCGCATTCGCGAACCGCTTCGGTGGAATCGCCGATACGCGGAGCAACGTCAAGCGGTACGCCGCCGGTGATCGGCCGGACTCGTGGGATGGGTTGGTCCGTCAGGGCCTGCACGCAGTGCACCTGCCGGAGCAGTACGGCGGTGACGGGGCGGGTCTTGCCGAACTTGCAGTGGTAGTCGAGCAATTGGGTGATGCGCTCTATCCGGGACCGTACGTTCCGACGGTCATCGCCAGTGGGATTCTCGCAACAGCTGCGGGCCCGGCTGCGGAAACAATGCTGACCGAATTGGCCACCGGTGCAACCGGAGCAGTCTGTACAGGCGCGGGATTGCGCGCTGCTCGAAGCGACGCTGGGTGGACAGTGAGCGGTTCTGCCGACCCAGCTCTAGGTCTGGCCGGAGCTGATGTCGTTCTCGTGCGGGCGAACAGCGAAGACGGCGAGTTGTGGTTCCGGCTCGAACCGTCGACTTCCGCTGCGGTGGTGATCGAAGACGGGGTGGATCTGACACGGTCGATCGGAACACTGACGTTGACCGATCACCAGGTCGAGGCTGGGCTGATCGTCGACGGTCTCCAGGCGCACCGAACCGAACTGATCGTCAACACGGTGTTGGCTGCGGAGGCGAGCGGTATCGCCGGGTGGGCGCTACGGACCGCAGTCGACTATGTGAAGTCCCGGCAGCAGTTCGGCCGTCCGGTCGGAAGCTTCCAGGCAGTTCAGCACAAGGCGGCCATGATGCTGGTCCGCTCCGAGATTGCCTGTGCCGCAGCGTGGGACGCCGCTCGATCCGAAGACCATGACGCGGATCAGCAGAAACTTGTCTCGGCTCAAGCTGCGTTGGCCGCTTTGCCCGTCGGCATCGAGAACGCCCTCGAATGTGTGACTTTGCTCGGCGGAATCGGATTCACCTGGGAGCACGACGCGCATCTGTACTGGCGCCGGGCGATCAGTATCGCGGCAGTGGCGGGTTCCGAGGTGAAGTGGGCACACACATTGGGAGACCGGTCTGCCGATTCGGAACGGGATTTCTCCTTTGTCGACCCGGAAATGCTGCCGGAGTTACGAGAGCAGGTTCGTAGGGTTCTGGACGAGGTTGCGCTGCTGCCCGACGACGGAACCACCAGCGCCAGTTGGG
Organism: Rhodococcus sp. 5A-K4; assembly: GCF_046097995.1. NCBI lineage: Bacteria > Bacillati > Actinomycetota > Actinomycetes > Mycobacteriales > Nocardiaceae > Rhodococcus > Rhodococcus sp. 5A-K4. The sequence goes on along the minus strand of NZ_JBJURM010000016.1, from coordinate 109,029 downwards.
CGCCGGCCAAGGGGAGCGCTCGACGCGCCCGATTTGCCGACGCCAAACTGATTGCCCCGCACTATCGGGCGCCGTACGGGCTGGGAGCGGGACCGAGGGAACAGGCCGTCATCGCACATGAATTCGCGATGCGAGGTTGGGCTCAACCGTCCACGGTGATCGGGGAATGGGTGCTGCCTACGATTCTCGAACACGGCAACGCCGAGCAGCAGGACAGGTTCGTCGAGCCTTCGCTGCGCGCCGACATCATCTGGTGCCAGCTGTTCAGTGAGCCGGGCGCGGGATCAGACCTGGCCGGTCTGAGCACGAAAGCGCGCAAGGTCGACGGTGGCTGGGTCCTGTCAGGTCAGAAAGTGTGGAACTCGGGTGCGCACGAGGCAGATTGGGGAGTATGCCTGGCGCGTTCCGACGCGGACGCTCCGAAACATCGTGGGCTGTCGTACTTCCTGGTCGACATGACCTCGAAGGGCGTCGACGTACGTCCGCTGAAGCAAGCCACCGGCAAGTCGGAATTCAACGAGGTATTCCTCGACGACGTCTTCGTCCCGGACGACTGCCTGGTGGCCGAACCTGGGCAAGGGTGGAAACTTGCTGCGACAACGCTGTCCAACGAACGCTTGAGCATGGGCAGCACGCTGCACCACGGTTCGAGTCGGTTGTTCCGTCAGGTGATTGCCGACGCGAGCCACGACTGCCCCCGCGAAGACGCAGTGGAAGGCCTCGGCCGCAGTATCTCTCGTGAGTTGGCATTGTCCGCGATGAATCTGCGCGGAGTGTCGGCGCGACTGGCGGGTCAGGAACCGGGCGCCGAGATCAGCGTGTCGAAGGTGTACAACGCCCTGGCGCAGCGCGAGGGCTCGCGGGACCTGTTGCGACTGCTCGGACCGCGCGCCGCAGTTGTCGACCCGTCGGCGAATTACGCGATAGACCACATCGGACTTCCCTCGATTCTGTTCGGCGGCGGAACCGTCGAAATCCAACTCAACGTCATCGCGCAGCGCGTACTCGGCCTGCCGCGTTCGTAGATCTTAGGAGCTTCACCATGTACTTGGATTTGTCGGAGGAGTCGAAGACTCTGCGCAAGGAATTGCGCGCATACTTCGCAGAGATCATCAACGACGAAGACCGCCGTGCTCTCGTGGATCAGACCGAAGGCGGCCCCGTCTTCGATCGCATCCTGCGCCGGATGGGTAAAGACGGTTGGCTGGGCTTGGGGTGGCCGGAGGAATTCGGCGGTCGGGGTGAGAACCCCGAAGCTCTGTATGTGTTCTACGACGAGGTGATTCGCGCGAATGCGCCGCTGTCACTGGTCACGCTGAACACCGTCGGACCCGCTCTGATCAAGCACGGGACGCAAGCTCAGAAGGACTTCTTCCTGCGTCCGATCCTGGCGGGTGAATTGATCTTTGCCATCGGCTACACCGAACCCAATGCGGGCACCGATCTCGCGGCACTCGAAACACGCGCCCGCATCGAGGGCGACGAGCTTGTCATCAACGGCAACAAGATCTTCACCAGTGCGGGTGTGTTTGCCGACTGGGTCTGGCTTGCCGTTCGCACCGATCCTGACGCGCCGACGCATCAGGGCATTTCCGTGGTCTTGGTACCGACCAATTCGCCGGGGTTCTCGGTCACCGAAATTCACACCGTGGGCGGAATCAGCACTTCGGCAACCTATTACGAAGATGTCCGGGTGCCGATCAGCAATGTCGTCGGTGAGCTCAATCAGGGGTGGAAGCTCATCACCAACCAGCTCAACCACGAACGTGTTGCCCTGGCAGCACGCGGTGGCATCGCCAACGAGCTCTTCGCCGAGGTGGTCGAGTGGGCAAAGACGGAACCCGCCGGTGACGGCCACGTCTACGACATCGGCTGGGTACGTGAGAAATTGGCGGAAGTCTACGCGCTGCTCAGCGCCGCCGACCTGATGAACCTGCGACTGGTGGCGGACGTCGCCGCCAACACCTTGGGCGGCGGGGATTCGGCCGCGGCCAAGATCTTCGGTACCGAAGCCGTCGTCAGTGCGTACGGCATGCTGCAGGAAGTGCTGGGTGCCAAGGGCTTACTGCGCCCCGGTACACCCGGAGCGGTACTGGAAGGGCGGGTCGAGAACCTGGGTCGGCGCGCCCAGAACAACACCTTCGGTGGTGGTACCAACGAAGTGATGCGTGAAATTGTCGCCGCAAAATGCCTGGGCATGGCGCTTGCTGCGCGTCGCCGGCCCGCTGCACAGAACGAAAAGAGCTGACATGGAATTCGAATTCGACGACAACTTGTCCGCCGTGCGGGATCTGAGTGAATCGATCTTCTCGGCGAAGTCCGGAGTGGACCGACTGCGGGAAGTGGAGAGCACCAGCGGTTTCGACGCCGAACTGTGGAAGCTCCTCGCCGACTCCGACGTTCTGGGAATCGCTCTGCCGGAAGAGGTCGGGGGAGCAGGACTCGGAATGCTCGGCCTGGCTGCGGTGCTCGAACAACAGGGCCGCCGGGTCGCCCAGGTGCCGCTCTGGTCGGTGATTTCCACGGCGGCGCTGCCGATTTCCGAGTTCGGCAGCACGGAGCAGAAAGCGTCGTGGCTTCCGGGACTGCTCGACGGCTCGGTGATCGTCACCGGCGCATTCGACACCGGCTACAACGCCGAGACGGCGGTTCGCGCCGAGCCGGCGCCTGACGGTTGGGTTCTGTCAGGCCACGTCGACTCCGTGCCTGCCGCGGAGTTCGCGGCCGCGCTGGTCGTTCCGGTGACGATGCCGGACGGCAGTGTCAGCGTCATGATCGTGCCCACGGACCGGGACGCGCTGGTGCGTACACCGCTTGCGGTGACGAACCGCGAGAGCAACAGTGCTGTGCAGTTCGACGGGGTTGCGGTTACTGCAGCTGACGCACTTCCCGCAGACGGCGCGGTGGTTCGAGACTGGACGTTGCGGCGTGCACGGGTGGCTCTCGCGGCCCTGGCTACCGGCGTCTGCGAGGAAGCGCTGGGGATGACGGCGAAATACACCTCCGAGCGAGTGCAATTCGGTCGTCCACTCTCGACCAACCAGGCAGTTGCCGTCCGGGCCGCCGACGCGTACCTCGACACCGAGAGCACAAGGTTGACCACGCACCGCGCTGCCTGGCTGATGGACAGCGGAGTCGAGAGTGAAGCGGAAGCAGCGGCGCTGGTCGCCAAATGGTGGGCGTCGCGCGGCGGCCTGCGTGTGGTGCACGCGACCCAGCACCTGCACGGCGGAATCGGCGCGGACGTCGACTACCCGATTCACCGCTATTTCCTGTGGGGACGGCAGATCGCCTTCACCTTGGGGAGCGCGGGGGCGATAGGCGCCGAACTCGCCGATCAGTTGGAAATCCGAGCCCAGATCGGGGCGTCGGCGTGAATATCTGAGACGACAGGTTGCAGTCACGGGCAGCGCGTCGGCAATCATCGCGCTACTCTGCCCTTCGTGAATCGCACCAGTTCGTTCATCCGGCCGTTGGTTCCGCGGGATCCGCACGAGCCGCATCGGGTGGCGACGCCGCTCGAGCTGCTCACCGACCTCTGCTTCGTCGTGGCGGTCGCTCAAGCGGCCACCGGTCTGCACCACGCGATCAGCGAAGGGCACGCGGCTTCGGGCGTCGGGCACTTCGCGATGGCATTCTTCGCGATCTGGTGGACGTGGCTGAACTTCACGTGGTTCACCTCGGCGTACGACAACGACGACGGAATCGCCCGGCTGCTGACCATCTTCCAGATCCTCGGATCGCTGGTCCTTGCAGCCGGCATCGTCCGCTTCTTCAACGACGACGCCCTGCTCATCATCGTCGGCTACGTCATCATGCGAATAGCCCTGGTCATCCAATGGCTCAGGGTGTCGCGGAACGACCCCGAACATGCGCTCACGGCTCGTCGATACGCTCTCGGAATCGTGTTGGTCCAGATCGGTTGGATCGGTTTCTACTTCGTTCCGTCCGCCATTTACGTCCCGACGTTCCTGGTGTTGGTTCTGTGCGAATTCGCGGTACCGATCTGGTCGGAGAAGCCGGGCATGACGCCGTGGCACCCGCATCACATCGCGGAGCGGTACTCGTTGTTCTTCATCATCGTTCTGGGCGAGACGATCCTCTCGACCACCATCGCGATTCAGGACGCGGTCGACGGTGAGCATCCGGCAGCGCAGGTCACCTACGTCGTGATCGGCGGCATTCTGATTGTCTTCAGCCTGTGGTGGCTCTACTTCCAACGCAATGCAGGCGAAGTGATCGGCGGTGACAACGTCTCACCCTTCGTCTGGGGGTTCGGTCACTACTTCATCTTCGCCGCCGCTGCCGCCATCGGTGCGGGGTTGGCCTCGCGCGTCGACTTCTGGACTCATCACGGTGACGGCAGCGCGTTGGTGACGGGTGCTGCCGTCACCGTTCCGGTCGCGGTCATCCTTGCCGCCCTGTGGTTCATCCACATTCGACTACATGACTCCTCGGTACGCACCCTCATGCCGTTCTCGGTCGCGATCGTCGTCGTGCTCGGTGGTACCTACACCGCGGTGCCCGAACTGGTTGCGGGACTGGCCTGCGCCGCGCTGTTGGCCGTGGAACTGGTTCTGACCGAGGGGAAATCCGAAACCGTCTGAACCGGGTCAGCGAATTGCGAGCCGCTCCTTGCGGAGCTTGTCGACCTCGGGCAGATGCAGGGGTTCGAGCTCGTTGACGCCCAAGGCCCGCATGAGCAGGAGGTCCGCGAGTTCCGGATTCCGGGCCAAGGCGGGTCCGTGCATGTACGTCCCGATCACCGAACCCTGCACGACGCCTTCGAATCCGTCGCCGACGCCGTTTCCGACACCATGGGTGACACGTGCGAATCCAGAGGCTGAGCTACCCAGAGTTGTTCCGCCGCGGTGATTCTCGAAACCTGAGAGAGGCGCGGTGAGCCCGTCGATCAAGGGCTTCGTGATGACCTCGCCGATGGAACGCTTCTCCTGCGGAGAGGTCGTGACGTCGAGCATCGAGACACCGTCGACGCGTTCGCCGCTGGAGGTTTCGTACCAGTTGCCGAGCACCTGAATGGCAGCGCAGATCGCCAGAACCGGTGCGCCACGCTCGGCGGCGCGTTGCAGGCCAGGGTATTTCGCGAGATGGCGCGTTGCGAGTCGCTGAGCGGAATCCTCGGCGCCACCCAATGTGTACACGTCGAGCGAGTCGGGGACCGGATCGCTCAAGGTGATGTCCACGATTTCGGCGTCGTACCCGCGCATCCGCAGACGCTGACGCAGGATCAGGGCATTGCCGCCGTCGCCGTAGGTGCCCATGACGTCGGGGAGAACCAGTCCGATGCGAATTGTCGAGTCAGACATTGCGAGACTCCTTCGCGATGGCGGTGTTGAGGTCACGGAAGGCTGTGTAGTTCGCCAGTACCTCCACACGTCCGGGCGGGCAGGAAGCGATGGCGCGCAACGGATCCGGATCGAGGGTGTGCTCGACGCCTGCGTACGTGAGGCGAACGGCGAGATCGGTTCCGCGTTCGCCGGCGGCCACTACCTTGACGCCTTCGAAGTGCTCGAACTTCACGTCCCACAGCCAGGAGAGGTCCTCGCCGTCCGGCACCTGACCGTTCACCGCGATCACCAGTCCGTCCACCGTGGGATCGATCATCGACAGCGCTTCCTGCCAACCGGCGGGATTCTTCGCGAGCAGCATGTGGACGGAGTGCGGTCCGACCTCGACGGTGCTGTAGCGGCCGGCGACTTCCTGGACCGTCGACGCGGCGGCAACTGCCCCGACCGGATCTGCGCCCAAAGCCGCCGCTGCCGCTACGGCCTGAGCGGCGTTACCGCGGTTGGCTTTTCCGGGGAGAGTCAACGTCATCGGAATCTTCAGGCCGTCAGGGCCGTAGAGATTGTCGTCGTCGAGCCACCAGGTCGGCTCGGGCCGCGCGAAGTCGGAACCGGTACTGCGCCAGTGCTTTCCCTCCCACACGATGGGTTCACCGGTGCGCGGGCAGCTGACGGAATCGCCGGCCCAGCCGCCGCCGGCAGCAACCCACACGACGTTGGCGGCGTCGTATGCCACGGAGGTGACCAGTACGTCATCGCAGTTGGCGACGATCACCGCGTTCGGATGCGCATTGACGCACGCGCGGAGCTTCCGCTCGATCATGTTGATCTCGCCGACCCGGTCGAGCTGATCGCGGCTGAGATTGAGCAGCACGATCACTTCCGGGTTCACGGCGTCGGCTACGTGGGGGACGTGCAGTTCGTCGACCTCGAGTGCTGCCAGCGTTGCGTCCGTACGCGCGGCCAGAGCGGCCACGATCCCGGCATCCATGTTGGCGCCGTCGGCCTGCGTGGCGACGTCACCGAGTGTCGCGAGTGCTGCGGCGGTCATACGTGTGGTCGTCGACTTGCCGTTGGTGCCCGTGACCACGACGGTGCGCTTGCCGCGTCCGAGCTGAGTCATGAGCGTCGGGTCGATCTTGAGGGCGATCAACCCGCCGATCATCGAACCCTTGCCGCGACCGGCCTTCTGCGATGCCCAAGATGCTGCTGCGGCAGCTCGCATGGCGAGCTTTCCGCGCGCTGTGATCGATAGTCCAGTTCCCACGGCCCGAGTTTGGCACAGGGCGTCGTCAGACGCCGAGTCGCGCCGGTGGTGAGGCTGCAGGTGTGTCCGAGAAAACAGTGTTCGCGGGCTTGCGCCTCATCTGTGCGGCACTCGCTCCGGCGATCACGATGACTGCCCCGACCAGGGACAACGGGCTCGGATCCTCGTGCAGGAACAGCCAGGACGCGCCGATTCCCACTACCGGTACCAGCAAGGAGAGCGGCGCCACCATGCCGGCGGGATAGCGGCCCATGAGCATCGTCCAGAGCCCGGATCCGGCGATGGTGCCGAGCAGAATGATGTAGGCCAGCCCGACCAGTGACGGCCAGGCGTCGGCACTGAACGCGGTACCGAGCGCGTGCCATCCGACGGTGGGGCCTTCGACCACCGCGGACAGGGCGAGCATCGGCAACGGCGGGATGACGCACATCCACAGCATCAAGCGCATCGGTGCGGGCTCGCCGACGGTGTTCGCCGCGGCCAAGCGGCTGCCGAGATTGCCGAACGCCCAGGACAGGCCGCCGAGGAGCGTGAGGATCACGGGCAGCAGTGCCGCGTGGTGTGAACGGTCCCAGCCGATCAACGACATACCGACTACGGCGACGGCGATCCCGGAGACCTGCCAGACGCTGAGCTTCTCGCGGAGCAGGAACGCGCCGAGTAGGACGGTGAACGGCGCGGACGACTGCAGGACCAGTGATGCGAGACCCGTCGGCATCCCTGAATGCATCGCCCAGAAGAGGAAGACGAACTGGCCGAATCCGAAACCGAATCCGTAGAGCAGCAACCAACGGAGCGGTACCTGCGGACGCGGCACGAAGATGACCACCGGAATCGCGATGATCAGAAACCGGAGTGCAGCGAAGAAGAACGGCGGGAAATGATCCAGGCCGACGCGAATGGCCAGGAAGTTCAGACCCCACAAGACGATCACGGTCAGGCCGAGGAGACGGTCGCGGGGAGTCATGACGTTAATCGTGAGCCGTACGAAGCATCAGAACAAGCGATTATAGATGCACTATCCATGTAGTTTTGCTACATGGATATTCGTCACCGTATGGATGCCACGCGCTTGCGGATTCTCCGCGAGCTCGCCGACCGAGGAACCGTCGGTGCTACTGCTCTCGCTCTCTCGATGACGCCGTCCGCCGTCTCGCAACAACTCAAGATCCTCGCCCGAGAGGCGGGGGTCTCGCTCCTCGAACCGGACGGGCGCACGCTGCGCCTCACCGACGCTGGTCGAGCGCTGGTGCTCCGCGCCGACGACGTGGTGGCGGCGCTCGACCGGGCAGCGGACGAGATGGCGTCGTACCGAGGCTCGCCGCGCGGCAAGGTGCGAGTCGCGTTCTTTCCCTCCGGAGCGGCTCTCCTGCTGCCCGGCGTCCTGACGGCGCTGAAGAACTCGGACGTGGACATCGACGCACACGACGTCGACAAACCGGCGTCGGCCGTCCCTGGACTGTTGGCCGATCACGACGTGATCCTCACTCACCGTGACGAACGCGGCGCCGAGACCTCGTTTCCCCGGGTCAGCGTGCAACCGCTGATGCGTGAACCGATCGACCTGGTGCTGCGGCCTGATCATCCACTCGCCGAGCAGGATTCGGTCCGGTTGGAACAATTGGCCGACGAGAACTGGATCAGCGTGCGCGGCGGGTTTCCGGTCGACGACGTTCTGTTGTCGGTTGCGTCCGTCACCGGGGTCCAACCTCGAGTCGCTCATCGGATAAACGATTTCCGAGTTATCGAAGAGTTGGTGGCGGCGGGCCACGGTGTGGCTTTGATGCCGCGTTACGCGATCACACATCCTGGAGTATCGAGGAAACCGGTGGCAGGCGTGCGCGCTGCTCGCGTTTATGAATTGGCAACTCGATTACACATCGACCGCAGCCCGGCTATCGGAGTGGTTCTCGACGCTTTTCGCGACGTCGCCCGGGCGGTCGGTGAATGAACGGCGGATGGTGAATGAATACGAAACGGGAGCGACACGATTAGTGTCGCTCCCGTTTCGGTAGTGCAATCCTCACTGATTAGTGAGGGCCTGAATCAGGCGAGGGCCTTGGCCTTGAGCGCTGCGAATTCTTCTTCGCTGATGGTGCCGGCGTCGAGAAGCGCCTTTGCATCTGCGATGGACTCGGCCGGGGACTTTCCGGCAACCTCACGGATGTAGCTGTCCTGTGCATTCTTGACCTGCTGAGCAGCCTCCATGGAGCGCTGGGCCATTCCGTCGCTTCGGACGATCAGATAGACGAGCGAGGTGAGCAGCGGAATGAAGAACAGGAAGACGATCCAGATTGCCTTTACCCAGCCGGAAGTCTTGTGATCACGGAATAGGTCGGTGATGATCGAGAAGAGCAGGATCAGGTACGCGATGAACGCGAAGCTGATGATGATCAGCCAGAGGAAGTCCCAAAAGGAATCCATTGTCGAGCCCCATTTCACAAGTCGGATTTGTCTGAGGTGACTATCTCACGTGCCGGGGTCGGCTGCATCATCCTCGATGGGTGAATCCTGTTTGTTAACTTCGCTAAGCGACTCTTTCGGGACCTATGTCATGCCGAACCGAAAACACGGACCGAAGAACTTCTGTGCCGTGAAAACAACCCTGGTCTCACCCGAAAATCGGGTGAGACCAGGGTTTGTTGAAGAGCCGGGTTCGTATTGCGTGAGTGTCAGCTCGCGCGGTTCACTGCCGAAACCACGGCGCGCAGCGACGCCGTCGTGATTGACGTGGCGATACCCACACCCCAGACGACGGTGCTCTGACCGTCCGGGCCCGTCACGGCGCACTCGACGTAGGCCGCCGCTTGGGCGTCGTCGCCGGCGGACATTGCGTGCTCGGAGTAGTCGAGGACACGAACGTCGAAGTTGATGCTTCCCAGCGCGTCGACGAAGGCAGCGAGCGGGCCGTTACCGGTTCCCGAGATCTCCTGCTCCTTGCCGTTCACCTTGACGATGGCGGTGATGGCGTCGGTGCCGCCGTCCTCCTCGGACGCGGTGACCTTCTGCTTCATCCGCTCGAGCGGGGTGACGGGGGCGAGGTACTCCTCGTGGAAGACGTCCCACATTTCCTTCGGCGAGACCTCGCCGCCCTCACCGTCGGTGATCTTCTGGACCGACTGCGAGAACTCGACCTGCAGACGACGCGGCAGCACCAGACCGTGATCGGCCTTCATGATGTACGCGACGCCGCCCTTGCCGGACTGCGAGTTCACGCGGATGACGGCCTCGTAGCTGCGGCCGACGTCCTTGGGGTCGATCGGCAGGTAGGGGACCTGCCAGAGAATGTCGTCGACGTCCGAGTCCTGGTTGTCGGCGTCGACCTTCATGGCGTCGAGGCCCTTGTTGATGGCGTCCTGGTGGCTGCCGGAGAACGCGGTGTAGACCAGGTCGCCGCCGTACGGATGACGCTCGTGGACGGGCAGTTGGTTGCAGTACTCGACCGTGCGACGGATCTCGTCGATGTTCGAGAAATCGATCTGCGGGTCGACGCCGCGCGTGAACATGTTCAGAGCGAGGGTGACCAGGCAGACGTTGCCGGTGCGCTCGCCGTTGCCGAACAGGCAGCCTTCGATGCGGTCTGCGCCGGCCTGGTAGCCCAGCTCGGCTGCAGCGACGCCGGTGCCGCGGTCGTTGTGGGGGTGCAGCGACAGGATGACCGAATCGCGGCGGGCCAGGTTGCGGTGCATCCACTCGATGGAGTCGGCGTACACGTTGGGTGTCGCCATCTCGACGGTGGCGGGCAGGTTCAGGATGACCGGGTTGGCAGGCGTCGCACCCAGGGTTTCGGTGACGGCGTCACATACTTCCTTGGCGTACTCGAGTTCGGTGCCGGTGTAGGACTCGGGCGAGTATTCCCAGCGCCAGTTCGTGTCCGGGTACTTCTTCGACTCGGCCAGGACCAGTTCGGCGGCGTCGGTGGCGATCTTCTTGATCGTGTCCTTGTCGGCGCGGAACACGACGCGGCGCTGCAGAATCGAGGTGGAGTTGTAGAAGTGCACGATCGCGTTCTCGGCACCTTCGCACGCCTCGAATGTGCGCTTGATCAGTTCGGGACGCGACTGCGTCAGCACCTGGATGGTGACATCGGATGGGATCGCGCCGTCCTCGATGATCTCGCGAACGAAGTCGAAGTCGGTCTGGCTCGCGGACGGGAATCCGACCTCGATCTCCTTGTAGCCCATACGGACCAGGAGATCGAACATGCGACGCTTGCGCGCCGGGCTCATCGGATCGATCAGCGCCTGGTTGCCGTCGCGCAGGTCAACGGCACACCACTGGGGTGCTCGGTCGATGATCTTGTCCGGCCAGGTGCGGTCGGGCAGCGTGACCGTCTCGACCTCTTCGGCGAACGGGCGGTAGCGGAACGTCGGCATCGACGAGTTCTTCTGCGTGTTCCACGCAGGCTGGTCGGAAGGTGCCGGCTTCGTGGGCGGGGTAATGGTGCGAGTGCCGGTGGTGAATGCGTCAGCGGGGGACATTGGTGTGATCTCCAGGATTGTGGACCTGGCCTGATGACCTGTTGGTCAAGACCATGAGTCCGGAAGGCTTGGTCGACCGGCGCACAAAAACCCCGCGGCGGGAGGCCAGTCTGGATCAGACCCCGTCGCGGCAACCAAGAAGGAGTGCGCGCTGCATGCACAGCACTCTACTCCTGGATTTCGCGAGAAATCGGTGGGGTTCGCCCTCATGTCCAATTTGTCGCCGAATTGTGCTGCCGTTTCGGCCTCGAAAATGGTGGACTGTCGTCCATGGATCCCCGAATCGCCGTGGCGAGCACGTACCTCGACGCGCTCCGTAGTCACGATGGCAGTTCCGTACCGCTGGCTCCGGACGCGGTACGTCACGAGGTCGGGTTGAAGACCGGATTTTCGGGGAATCATTTGCGGCGCAGCCTTTCCGGAGGTCCTCAGTATCGCGTGATCCGCGACATTCGTGAGGTGGAGTGGACGGTCGACGGGGACGACCTGACGGCTGACTACCTCCTTGACGCCGGGTTGTTCGGGCGCAACCTGATGACCGTTCGGGTTACCGAGACCTTCCGGATACCCGCTGACGATCACCGCATTCACCACATCACCGCGAAGATTCGACCGGCGCGCGCCAAGCACACGTGATGCGCTCGATCCGCTGGATCGTCTGTTCACTGCTGATCGTTCTCGCTGGTCTCGGTTTTGCCGGCTCGGTGCTCGCGCTGTTCGTCCACACCCAGGTGAACGACACCGACAGCTATGTCGAGTCCGTTGCCCCGCTGGCTGCCGACCCCGCTGTCCAATCGGCGGTCGTTGATCGGCTGACCGAGGAATTGACGCAGCGGTTGGACGGGTTTCCGCAGGTTGTGACGAGACAGGCCGAGAGACTCGTTCGTGAGGCCGCTCAGTCGTTGGTCTCGAGCGACCAGTTTGCGACGCTCTGGACCGCGGCCAACCGTCGAGCGCACGCGCAACTTGCCGCGATGGTGACCGGCCGAGCCGCCGACGGCATCGTTCGGGCCGACGACAGTGGAACGGTCACCGTCTCCCTCGAGCCGGTCATGACGGAACTGAGGACGAACCTGCGCGATCGCGGATTAACCGTGATCGATCGCCTCCCGGCGCTCGATCCGCAGTTCGAGATCCTGCAATCCGACGAGTTGGTGCGGGCCCAGGATTTCTCGAACACTCTCGACCGAGCAGCAGCCTGGTTGCCGTGGGCGTCGGTGGCCTGCGCGATTACGGCCGTCGCAGTTGCACCGGGGCGAATCCGCGCGCTGTCCCTGGTCGGGCTGGCGACGGCGGTGGCGATGATCGCCCTGCTGGTGGCGCTGGCCGTCGTGCGCCGGGTCTATTTACAGAATTCAGACATACCGTCGTCCGAGGCGGCTGTGGCGGTGTACGACGCGCTGGCAGCTTCCCTGGTCAGCAGTATCCGCGTGCTTCTCGCCTGCGGAGTTGCCGTCGCGGTGGTCGGTTACGTTGCCGGTGGTTCGCGTTCTGCGACGTTGATGCGAGCGCGGATCTCGCAACTGATCCCGCGCGGATCTGAGGCGAACAGCAGTACGCATCGGGAAGTCCCAGGACCACCTCGGTAAGCTCGACCTCTGGTATCTGTAAACAATTTCGACCTGGAGGTAGAAACGCGTGGCTCTCGTCGTCCAGAAGTACGGCGGATCCTCGGTGGCAACCGCCGAGCGCATCCGACGAGTCGCTGAACGGATCGTCGAGACCAAGAAGGCCGGCAATGATGTCGTCGTCGTGGTGTCAGCGATGGGCGATACCACCGATGAGCTGCTCGACCTGGCTCAGCAGGTGTGCCCTTCCCCGCCGGCCCGTGAAATGGACATGCTGCTGACCTCGGGTGAGCGCATCTCCAACTCCTTGGTTGCGATGGCAATTCATTCTCTCGGCGCTGAGGCTCGTTCGTTCTCGGGCTCACAAGCCGGAGTCATCACGACCGGCAGCCACGGAAACGCCAAGATCATCGACGTCACGCCCGGCCGTGTTCGCACGGCGCTCGACGAAGGCTCGATCGTTCTGGTCGCCGGATTCCAAGGCGTCAGCCAGGACAGTAAAGACATCACGACGCTCGGACGCGGTGGATCGGACACCACCGCCGTTGCGTTGGCAGCTGCGCTCAACGCCGACGTGTGCGAGATCTACACCGACGTCGACGGCGTTTTCTCCGCCGACCCGCGCATCGTCCCCGACGCTCACCGTCTCGAGACGGTTTCCTTCGAGGAAATGCTCGAACTCGCAGCGTGTGGTGCCAAGGTGCTCATGCTCCGGTGCGTCGAGTACGCCCGTCGTTACAACGTGCCCGTGCACGTCCGTTCGTCATACACCACCAAGCCCGGAACAATCGTGTCCGGATCGATGGAGGACATTCCTGTGGAAGAGGCCCTGATCACCGGAGTCGCGCACGATCGCGGCGAAGCCAAGATCACCGTTGTCGGATTGCCGGACACACCGGGACATGCTGCCAAGGTGTTCCGCGCTGTCTCCGATGCCGAGATCAACATCGACATGGTGCTGCAGAACATCTCCAAGGTGGAGACCAACAAGACGGACATCACCTTCACGCTGCCGACCGCCGACGGCCCCCGCGCCGTCGAGATCCTGACCAAGCGTCAGGAAGACATCGGCTTCACACAGATCTTGTTCGACGACCACATCGGCAAGGTTTCCCTGGTCGGTGCCGGAATGCGGAGCCACCCGGGCGTCACGGCCACGTTCTGTGAGGCACTGGCCAAGGCCGACATCAACATCGACCTCATCTCGACCTCCGAGATCCGCATCTCCGTGCTGGTCAAGGACACCGAACTCGACGACGCCGTGCGCGTTATCCACGCCGCTTTCGGTCTCGGCGGCGACGAAGAAGCTGTAGTACACGCAGGAACAGGACGGTAATTTCTCATGACAACAATCGCTGTTGTCGGTGCGACCGGTCAGGTCGGCATCGTCATGCGCACTCTGCTCGAAGAACGTAACTTCCCCGCGGACAAGGTGCGGTTCTTTGCATCGGCACGCTCCGCCGGTAAGAAGCTGACGTTCCGCGGCGAAGAGATCGTTGTCGAGGATGCCGCAGCAACGTCCGACGAGGATCTGAAGGGCATCGACATCGCCCTCTTCTCCGCCGGTGCGACGCTGTCCCGTGCGCAGGCTCCGCGCTTTGCCGCGGCCGGTGCGACGGTTGTCGACAACTCTTCCGCATGGCGCAAGGATCCCGAGGTTCCCCTCGTGGTCAGCGAGGTCAACCCGCAGGACGCGAAGAACCTGGTCAAGGGCATCATTGCGAACCCGAACTGCACCACCATGGCAGCGATGCCGGTGCTGAAGGTTCTGCACGACGAAGCCGGTCTGCAGCGATTGATCGTCTCCAGCTACCAGGCTGTGTCCGGTAGCGGCATCGCCGGCGTCGAGGAACTCCTCGGACAGGTGCGCGCCGTTGTCGGTGACGCCGAGAAGCTGGTTCACGACGGCAGCGCTGTCGACTTCCCGGCCCCGAACAACTACGTCGCCCCCATCGCGTTCAACGTCCTGCCCCTGGCAGGTTCGCTGGTCGATGACGGCAGCGGCGAGACCGACGAGGATCAGAAGCTCCGCAACGAGAGCCGCAAGATCCTCGGGCTTCCCGATCTGTTGGTTTCGGGCACCTGCGTGCGCGTACCCGTCGTGACCGGGCACTCGCTCGCGATCAACGCGGAATTCGCCAACCCGCTCTCGGTCGCTCGCGCCAAGGAACTGCTGGCCGACGCTCCGGGCGTCGAGCTGGTCGAGGTTCCGACGCCGCTCGCCGCCGCCGGTGGCAACGCGTCGCTGGTCGGTCGCATCCGTCAGGACGAGGGTGTCCCCGAAGGCCGCGGACTCGCGCTCTTCGTCTCGGGCGACAACCTGCGTAAGGGTGCCGCGCTCAACACGATTCAGATTGCCGAGCTGCTGGTCGGCTAGATCTTTCGTTCGGTACCGGCCCCGCACCTAGGTGTGGGGCCGGTGTCGTTTCGACAGGGGTTCTAGTCGAGTTCGGAAATAGCGACGAGTCCGCCGAGGTACTCGGCATCCGAATACGCCTTGGCGAGAAGCACACCGAGTTCACCAAGAGCTTCGTGGTCGCCGCCGTACGCAACAAACATGCCCGCTTCGGGATCGGTGCCGAATCGGCCCTCCAGATGTGGTGCGTCGCGACCAACCACTGCATGGGCCACCGAAGCCCAGTCGTAGCCGGAACCTTCGAAGCCCTCTACCTGCTCGAAAACCGCTGCCACCTTGCCGAAGTGCTGGTCGGTGAGCATCAGTGACCAGTTTCCGGGAGATGTTTCGAAGAGCTGCAGCGGTTCGATCGATGGTGATGTCATGCGTGTATTGAAGCAGATCCGACCGACAGGTTTCAGTGGTCTGCTAATGCCCGACCGACTGAGCGAGCGCAACGGCAAAGGTGGAAAGTCGTTCTCGGGTATACGTTTCGGGGTCGCTGACGGCCAACCGTCCGAGCATTTCGGCAAACGACATCATGGTATGCGCGAGTAGAACCGGATCAAGGCCCTCGAGCTTCGGTTCGAGGGCAATCCCGGCGCGGGCCAGTTCTTCGGCGCGGGCGAAGACAGCTCCGCGAGAGAGCTTCAGCAAGCCGTGATACTCGCTGGGGGCGTTCTCGACAGACGTCAGAATCAGGCGCCAGCGCGTCGGGTTCTCCAGTACGGCGTCGACGAAGGCGCCAACGGTTCCGGTGTATGACGCCGCTGGGCCGAGTTCGCTCAGATCCGTCGGCATGGTTTCGAGCACCTGAGCGATGGCTCGCTCGTGCTCGCGGCGCAGGAGTGCGGCGACGAGATCGGTCCTCGTATCGAAAATCGTGTAGAGGACAGGCTTGCCGACGCCGGCTTCGGCAGCAACGGATTCCATGCTGAGGTTGTGCAGGCCTACGCGGCCGGTGACCTCGAATGCTGCGTCGAGCAACTGTTCGCGTCGTTGCTCCGGCGCCATGCGAGGGGCGTATTTGCGTCGCGGTGTATCCGTTGCGTCAGCTTGTGACCTGGTCATCGTGTGCCTCACCTCCGCTCCCACCCTAATCTGCCTGCCACTTCTTCGTGAATCATACGCAACCGTTGTATTCGGCGTCATCAATTGTTACGGTGGCGTTGTATTCGAAGAGGCGGTCAGTGAGGCGCCTCTGCCGAGATCTCTAGGAGAACAACCGCGATGACAGCGTCGACCTCTTTAGTGCCGAATGATCTGTTGCTCCATCCCTCCACTTACGATCGGCCGGAATTCGACGCGACCACGCGGAGACTGCTGGGCGCGACCGTCGACTGGTTCGAGGCGCGTGGAAAGAATCGACTTCTGGCCGACTACCACGACAAGACCTTTTACTCCGACTTCCTCGACTTCGCGGCAAAGGAAGGCCTGTTCGCGACTTTCCTGACCCCCGCCCGCGACAGCGGCGGTGACTCCGACAAGCGCTGGGATACCAGCCGTATCGCCGCGCTGTCCGAGATCCTCGGTTTCTACGGACTCAACTACTGGTACCCGTGGCAGGTGACCATTCTCGGCCTGGGGCCGGTGTGGCAGAGCGGCAACGAGACTGCAAGGGCGCGAGCAGCTTCCGCTTTGGCTTCCGGAGGCGTTGCGGCATTCGGATTGTCCGAGAAAGAGCACGGCGCCGACGTCTACTCCACCGACATGGTCTTGACGCCGAACGGCAGCGGCGGGTACCTGGCCAGCGGTTCGAAGTACTACATCGGAAATGGCAACTGCGCCAACACGGTCTCTGTCTTCGGTCGCGTCGACGGAGTGGAGGGCGCCGATCAGTACGTCTTCTTCTACGCCGACTCGGACCATCCGGCATTTACCGTGGTGAAGAACATCGTTCCGGCCCAGATGTACGTAGCGGAGTTCTCACTCGCCGACTATCCCGTTGCGGCAGAGGATATCCTGCATACCGGCGAGGCAGCATTCAGTGCCGCACTCAACACCGTGAACATCGGAAAATTCAACCTGTGTTTCGGCGGAATCGGTATGTCGACTCATGCCTTGTACGAGACGATTACCCACGCGCACAATCGAATCCTGTTCGGCAATCCCGTCACGGCGTTCCCACACGTACGACGTGAATTCGTCGACGCGTACGCGCGCCTGCTGGCGATGAGGCTCTTCTCGGATCGTGCGGTGGACTACTTCCGCACCGCATCGCCCGAGGACCGCCGCTACCTCTTGTTCAATCCTGTCACCAAGATGAAGGTGACAACCGAGGCACAGAAGGTGATCGGACTGCTCTCCGACATCGCTGCGGCAAAGGGCTTCGAGAAGGACAGCTACCTCGCGGTGGCCAAGATGGATGTCGACGGGCTGCCCAAGCTCGAGGGGACCGTCGCCGTCAATCTCGCCCTGATCGCCAAGTTCATGCCGGCGTACCTCTTTGCCCCCGAGTCATTTCCGGCGATTCCGACGCGTAACGACGCAGCCGACGACGAGTTCCTGTTCCGTCAGGGCCCGGCACGGGGGTTGTCCAAGGTTCGATTCGACGACTGGCGAGCGGTGTATGCGAAGTTTGCGGATGTTCCCAACGTTGCACTGTTCGTGGAGCAGGCAGAAGCGCTCGTGACCCTTCTGGCCGAAGCTGCACCGGATGCGGCGCAGCAGGTCGACTTGGACTTCGGCCTGGCGATCACCGAACTCTTCACCCTCGTCGTCTACGGCCAGTTGATCCTCGAACAAGCCGAGATCTTGGGATTGGACGAGGGGCAGCGGAGCGATGGGGTGCTGGATCAGATCTTCGACGTCCTGGTTCGCGACTTCAGTGCTGCAGCGGTGGAGTTGTACGGAAAACCCAGCGCCAGTGAAGATCAGCAGCGGTTGGCACTCGCATCTATTCGGCGCCCCGCGTTCGCGGCCGAGCGATTCGAGTACGTCTGGCAGCAAGTAGTCACCTTGTCTGGTGCCTACGAAATGAACGGTGCAGGCTCAACGAACGGGGAGGAATGAAATGTCTGAACTGACGATGAATCGACCGCGTGAGGATTACGGCTTCTTCGGCCCAGGATCACCCAGTTGGAAGATCTGGGCGGCCCCGACAGCATTGATCGGTTTCCAGCGGTCAGTGGTGCTCGAGCACTTCGACCCCTTCCTTGCTGCCGCAGTGGCAGACATGAGCGGGATCTACAGCGATCCCGCCGGGCGACTCGACCGAACCTTGGCGTACTTCCTGACCGTCGCCACTGCCGACGGGCGGACGGCGCTGGCGTTGTCCGACCATCTCATGACGGTTCACGCTCAGGCCACGGGTATCGAACCGATCACCGGAACTCGTTACAGTGCAAACAATCCGGCGTCACAACTGTGGATCCACGTGACCGGTTGGCATTCGGTGCTCAAGTGCTACGAGATGTACGGGCCGGGCCCACTCTCCGCCGTCGAAGAGCAGCGGTACTGGGAAGAATGCGTGATCGCCGCCGAACTGCAGACATGCAAAGCGTCCGACGTTCCGCGCTCGCGAGACGAGGTACGTGAGTACTTCGCTGAAGTCAGGCCCAGATTGTGTACCTCCGAGCGTGCCAACCGGGCGATGCACTACTTGTTGAGAACGCCAAGGGCGCAGGGGAAGACGAAGTTCGCGACGTTCAGCCGATTGGTCGCGCCGGCCACTATCGCAACATTGCCGGGCTGGATGCGAACCATGGGCGGCTTCGATCAACCCGCTTTGTTGGACAGGGCAATTGCGCCCGCGGTGCGAACTGCGGTCCGGGTCGGCAGTTCACCGAAGAACATGACCACTGCTCTGAAGGTCATCGCGCCGATGACTGGCAAGGTGTTGGAGCGCCACCTGCGTGACGAGCAACCCCTCGACCCGAGAGTTGTCACCCCAGCGGAGATTCGGGAGCGATTCCCACGCGCCACCAAAGTTCCGCAGGCGGTCTGACGGAATTCACGGCTTTCGGCACCGCATCGAGATCTGCTCGATGCGGTGCTGGGCCGTGTTCTGTTGTGCCTGAGGTTCTTCTCAGGTTTTGAAGGTGGTGTTCGCGGGCCGTGGGTGCTGCTGCGGGTCGATCGAGGGTGGTGGGATGAACCAGGGTTTGTTGTCGGTGCCGATGCGGATTTCCCATTTCCCGACGAATCCGGTTTTGCGGTGCATCAGCCGGTGATGTGAACGGCACAGCAGGACAAGGTTGTTCATCACCGTCGGGCCACCGTTGGCCCAGTGCCGGATGTGGTGCGCATCGGTCCAGGCGGGAACGCATGTGCAGCCGGGGAAGGCGCAGCCTTTGTCTCGGGCGATCAACGCCACTCGCTGTTCGGCGGACACTAATCGCTTTCCGGGTTTCGCATCGAGCGGCGCGCCGTGACCGTCGAGCAGCACCGTGGACAGGAAGCAGTCACACCCGAGGAGTCTGGTCTGCGACACGGACAGCGGCCCGAGCCACGGCATGTGCCCGACATCGAGATCCGACACAGCCACTCCACCACCATCGGGCGAGGGTGCGGCGGCGCAATCGCGGTGCTCCGCAAGATCGCGGGCGTTGATGTGCACGTTCACGTGCGGACGCTGACCACCATCGACACCGGTTTTCGCGCAATCCAGATACCGCCGAATCAGTTCGGTGAACCCGTCCGCGGTCCGCTTCGCTGCCGACCGGGTATCGGGGGTTCCATCGGGTGCCGGGTTGGGCATCGTCAGATTCGACAGGGCGGAGAGCAGCATTTCGCCGGTGAGAGCGTCGAAATCGCCGCGCACCACCACCCGGCCGTTCAATGTCGACGCGATGCGGAGTTCGTTCCGGTCGTCATCTTCGGCGGGTGGAATCTTGTCGGATTCGAAGATTCGCTCCAAGGTCGCGATGACGTTTCGCACCTTCGTGGTCGTCGCCTCCACCCCGGACGCGGCAGCCAACAACAAGTCGATACAGCGAGGGAGCGCTTCCTCCGGCATGCCCTTCGGCGGTGATTCGCAGAACGCCACGATCAACACGGCATGATCGAACGAGCAGTCCCCGTCATCGAATCTGGCCGCCACTGCCGGAAACGGGCGTAGCGCTGCACCGAGGGCGGCGATCTTCTTCCCGTCCCGGATTTGCAGCATCGTGTTTGCCGCCAACCACGCACCCACTCCGCGGCTGGCGATCACCTGATCATCGGGACGCATCGACAACTCGTCCACCACCGCCACCCGAACAGCTTCGAGCCGCAGAATCTCCGCGCTCGCCTCGATAGCAGCGGTATGCAATTCAGAAGCCGTCAACCGCCACAGACGTCCGCGCAAACCCACCGCAGAACCACAAACGACGTCAGATGATGTGTTGATACTCATTGAATCCCCCGATCCCCTACACACAAGAATACTCGAACATGCGTTCGAGTCAAGAGTGTTTTCGAATCCTCGATTCGATCCCGTCAAGGAGGATCTGTAGGCCCTGAGTAAATGACTCTTCGGTTTCTCGTTCGAGATAGAAGTCGCCGCCCGGTACCGGTGGGGCCTCCCGACCCAACTGCATCGTGTGGGGGAAGTCGTCCGCGAAATCCGGTGCAGCATCGGCCAGTGCAGCAGAAGACTCTGCCCACCAATGAAATTCGGAATCTCCGATGGTCGAGGCGCTCCGGATCTCAGCTAGGGTCCGCGCGGACCCCCGGATGAAATGGAAAATCATGCTCACCGATCTGCGGATGATCGGAGCGTCGAGACCCGTGGAGTAGAGAATGGACAGGAGTGATTCGAGTCCTGCCTGCTCGTGCGGACCCAGGGCGGGGCGCGCCAACGAGACATCCAATGTCCACGGATGGCGTGTATGTAGGGCGAAGAGTGCGGCGGCCCAGTCGGACAGTGCCATGCGCCAGTCGCCGGTGTCTGCGATCGGCGGTAGCTCGGCATGCACCCGGTCGTGCATCAGGTCCAGTAGTTCGTCCTTTCCCGGTATGTAGGTGTACAACGACATCGCAGTGCAGCCGAGGTGGTCGCCGATCATGCGCATCGACAACGGTGTCGTGGGGTTGGCGTCGGCGACTTCGATCGCGGCGTCAACGACTGAGTCCGTGGACAGCGCGGGCCTCGGTCCTCGGCGGCCGGAAGGCGTCTCGGGTTGACGCCACAGAAGTGAAATCGTGCGTGCGATATCGCGTCGGCCTGCCTGTTTGTTCATCTTGTCGCTTTCGTGGAGTCGCGCTATTCTTAATTACTTTACAGTGTAAAGATTTGGGAGTGGGCATGGTTGAGGCAAGACTTCACGACGGGACAACTATCGATGTCGAGGTTCTCGGACATGGCCCCGCCGTGCTGATGCCCGTGAATCCGATTTCGGCTACCGGCATCAAGGCTGACGAACTGCGCGCCTGGGGCGTTGACCCCTCGCTCGGTCGAACGTTCATGGAAGGGTTGGCGTCGAACTTCACTGTGGTTGCCTTCGACTACGAAGGGCACCGGATGGCGTCGCCCGCTCCGGACACGCTCACTCCCGACAACATCACGTCCGACATTCTGGCTGTGGCGAATTCGGCTGGGATCGACCAGTTCGCCTACTACGGATACTCCTGGCTGGCTCTGTGCGGATTGCAGTTGGCGCTGCGCACCGATCGTCTGACCGCACTGGTCATGGGTGGTTTCCCGCCGGTGGATGGGCCGTACAAGGCGATGCTCCAGGTTACCGAAGCTACACACCGCATGACGAGTGAACCGCCCCAGCGCACATCACAACCCACGGCATCATCAGACGAGTTCGATTGGAACTCCATAGACATTGCGTTGACCGGAGCGCAGACCCGGCAGTTCGTGACGCTGTACCGCGCACTTGGTGAATTCGACGATCGAACAATACAAGGGCGCATCCTTTGTCCGCGAATGTGTTTCGTCGGTTCGCAAGACGTCATCGAATACGGTGACCGATGGGGTGGGGTACGGGTCGCGCCGGCCGATCTCGACCTCGACGCCGCTCGGTCGGCAGGGTGGGATATCGAGGTACTAGACGGTCTGGATCACACGCAGGCAATGCAACCGGCTCATGTTCTGCCCATTCTCAAACCTTGGTTGGAGAAGGTGGTCGGTGTTTGACCGTGCGAGCACACGGGTAACCCGCTCCGGATGCCGTCAGCGTGAGGGGGCCGTGAGTGGACGAGTCACACAAGATCCGTCGACGATCGTTTGTTCAAGGGCTTGGCTTGCTGGCCGGCCTGAGTGCATTGTCCGCTGGATCAGCGACAGCTCGACCCCCTGACATCGATCCGCTACGCCCATTCCAACTTCCGTCACCCCGGCTGGAACCGTTTCGGGAGACCCTTCCTGTCCTGCCGGGCATTTCGGGTGGCAACCTGGAGCTTCGCGCGGCTTCGTCGATGCACCGTTTCCATCCGGACCTACCGTCGTCGCCGTCGCTGGGTTACGGCGGAATGGATTATCTGGGCCCCACCATCGAAGCTCACGTCGATCAGCTCGTCACAGTCCGATATGCCAATGACATTTCTGCGTATCCGCTTGCCGCGGATGTCGATCCGGGTCTGCACGGCGTCAGCGACCTCGACCGCACACAGGTCCCCACCTCGCTTCACCTGCACGGAGGAGTTACTGCACCACAGTTCGACGGACATCCGGAGTTGATCCAGCGTCCGGGCGAAGGTTTGGTCCACGAATACACGAATGGTCGTGCCGCCGGCAATCTCTGGTACCACGATCACGCCATGGGAATGACGCGCCTCAACGTCTATGCCGGATTGGTCGGGATGTATTTTCTCCGTGACGACGTTGACACGGGCGCCGCCGGGAATTCTCTCGGCCTGCCGTCCGGTGAGTTCGAACTCCCGATGATTCTGCAGGACAAGGTCTTCACCTCCGACGGTCAACAGAGTGTCCGTTCCACGTGGCTCACTCCGCAAGGTTCATGGGATCCGGCGACCCCCGGTGACGTTGGCGTGGTGAACGGCGTCGTGTGGCCGAAAGTGGAGGTTGCCCGCGGCCTGTATCGATTGCGACTGCTCAACGCCGCAACCTATTCGGTGTGGAATCTGCATTTCGCAAATCGTATGCGGTTCTGGGTGATCGGGTCCGAAGGCGGTTTACTGGCCGCTCCGGCGCCGACGGATCACGTCCGGTTGAGTCCGGGTGAACGCGCTGATCTGCTGGTCGACTTCAGTATGCTCGAGCCGGGCACAACGGTGGAATTGCGCAACGACGAACCGGTACCCCTTGCGGTGGCTCAACGCGGCACGCAGGTGATGCCGGTGTTCTGTCGGTTCGACGTGGGCAGCGCAAAGGGATTCACCGGCTCGATCCCGCAGCAGCTGAATTCCGTTGCCGCCGAACCGGCGTCCCCGGATGTGGTGCGAAATCTCACGATCATGCAGCTGTCGCGTCCGTCGGATTACCCGTCGATCACTATGTCGCTCAACAATTTGAGGTTCACCGATTCGGATATCGAACTGCCACGTCAGGGGGCCGTCGAGCAATGGAATCTGATCAACATCACCACGGAACCACATCCGATTCATCTGCACCTGGTGGCGTTCCGCGTTGTGGGACGCCAGAGCCTCGACACTGCAGCACTGATGCAGCGGTATCCGGTGCCTGACTTGGGGGTCCGGTGGACGCCGTCGGCGGAGGAATTCGTGACCTCTTCGCTGCGGCCTCCCGAAGTGTGGGAAACGGGGGAGAAGGACACGGTCATCGTGGATGCCAACTCGATCACCCGCGTGATCGTGCGCTTTCCGACGGCCGACGAGTTGGGCTTCGATCCGGATGCAACTTTCGCGAGAGGTTCCATGGCAGATCACTCGGCGCACGGAGAAGCTGGCATGGGGGACTTGCAGGGGTACGTCTGGCACTGCCACATGCTCGATCACGAAGACCACGACATGATGTTGCGATACCGGGTGGTGACGTAGCCTTCAAAGGGAGAAAAGTTCCCAGAGGAGGCAGCTGTGTCGGAAGGTGCGCCCACCGGGCCCCTGGACGGATATCGGGTGATTGAACTCGGAACCTTGATCGCCGGGCCCTTCGCCGGGAAATTGCTCGGCGACATGGGAGCCGACGTGATCAAGATCGAATCACCGGACCGTCCAGACCCGCTTCGTACCTGGGGTCAGGCAGAGCAGGACGGTCATCGATTCTTCTGGACGGTCCACGCCCGCAACAAGCGGTGTGTGACGTTGGACCTTCGCGTCGACGCGGGCCGAGACCTGTTTCTGAATCTGATCGAACATGCCGACGTGGTGGTCGAGAACTTCCGGCCGGGCACCCTCGAGAAGTGGGGTCTGGGATTCGACGTGCTCAGCGCGCGCAATCCGAAGTTGGTGTTGGCCAGGGTATCCGGCTACGGGCAGAGCGGACCGCAAGCCAAGAGCGCCGGCTACGCCTCGGTTGCCGAAGCAGTCAGCGGATTTCGGCATCTGAACGGTTATCCAGGGCAGGCACCCCCGCGTATTGCCCTTTCACTCGGAGATTCTCTCGGTGGGATGTTCGCCGTTCAGGGAGTGCTGGCGGCGTTGCTCTCGCGAGAGCGGACCGGCCGTGGTCAGGTGGTCGACGTTGCCCTCACGGAATCCTGTCTGGCGGTGCAGGAATCCACGATCCCGGATTACGATCGGGGCGGGATCATCCGGCAGCCCTCGGGAACGAGGTTGGAGGGTATCGCACCGTCCAACATCTACCAGACCTCTGAAGGAAACTGGGTGGTGATCGCGGCCAATCAGGACACGCTCTTCGTGCGTCTGTGCACCATCATGAGTCGACCGGAACTAGCGCAAGACGACCGATTCTCCAATCATGTTGCGCGTGGCAAACATCAGGACGAGCTCGACGAATTGATCAGCGCCTGGGTTGCGCTCCAAGATCCCACCAGTCTCGTGGAACGCCTCACCGAAGTGGGAGTTGTTGCCGGGCCGATCAATACGGTTGAAGATGTGGTCAAGGATCCGCAGCTGATCGAACGGGGGATGCTCGTCGACCACTACGACGAGCGGATCGGGGAAAACGTCCTCGGCCTGGGCGTCGTGCCTACATTCAGTGAGACACCCGGATCCGTTCGCAACGCGGGAGCAGCGTCGCCGGGGTACGACAACGCTTCGGTCTGGGGTGGGCTCCTCGGACTCTCGGGCGACGAGCAGACAGAACTGAAGAAGAAGGGCGTGATCTGACGTGTCGGTACCTGAAGCAGGTGTTCCCGCGGTCAGCATTCGTGAAGTCGGGCCACGGGATGGGTTGCAGATCGAAGACCCGGTCTCGCTGGCGGAGAAACTTCGTCTTGTCGAAGCTCTGTCTGCGACAGGTGTTTCGCGCATCGAGGCGACGTCGTTCGTGTCACCGCGTGCGGTGCCGGCACTGGCCGACGCGGAGTTGTTGGCCGCAGAGTTGCACCAGTGGCCAGGCATCGAGTTCTCGGCATTGGTCGCCGGAATCGGTGGAGCGAAACGGGCCGTTGCTGCAGGAATGAAAACCGTCGAATATGTTGTGTCGGCATCGAATAGCCACAGCGAGGCCAATACTCGGTCGACGACGGAGCAAGCGACCGAACGTATCGGAGAGGTCGTCCGGATCGTCCACGAGGCTGGTGGACGGGTGGAGGTCATCGTGGCCACAGCCTGGGACTGTCCGTTCGACGGTCCAACCGATCCGGACCGTGTTCTGCGGATTGCGGAGCAGGCCAAAGAGTTCGGCGCTGATCAGTTCTCGATCGCGGATACCATCGGCACTGCCACACCGGGACGCGTCGGACGGTTGATCGACGCTGTCGGCGAAAGAGTGGGTGACTTCGGCTTGGGTGTGCACTTCCACAACACGCGTGGCGCTGGTCTTGCCAGTGCGTTGGCGGCTGTGCAGCACGGAGTTCGAAACCTGGATGCGTCCACCGGTGGCCTGGGCGGTTGCCCGTTTGCTCCTGGTGCCAGTGGCAATATCGCGACTGAGGAACTGGTCTACATGCTCGAAGACATGGGCATTGCGACAGGTATCGACCTGGATGCGAGCATTCGTGCCGCTGCCGTTGCAGAGGAGATAGTGGGCCATACGGTTCCCAGTAATCTTCTCCGCGCCGGCGATCGGAAGCGATAGGGGCCTTTACTCTTCTCGGTTGGGTGATGCCAGCTGCAGTTTGACCAGCTGCTCGTGTGCCGCCGGCGGCCAACCGATGCGCTGTTTCTCCAGATACCATGCACCGGCGGCACATGCGATCGCGAGGACGATCCAGATCGCTACGCTTCCGATCTGAGAGCCCAGGTCGCTCGATGAGGATACTTCGCCCGTGCTGTAGTCGTATTCCGTTGTCGTGGTGATTCCCTCGACTGCGAAGGTCCACAGAATCGGAAGGGCACACAGTGCGGCAAGGGCGCGTGCAACATGTGCTGGACGCAGTTCGAAGATCATTCATTTCTCCTGGTGATCGACGCGGTGAATCTCACTCTCCTCGAAAGCTATTCGGGATAGACGGCGCTGTCTGTAGTCGGATCGACGGACATGGACGAGGCGCCGAGTTCCCCCTGATCTCCCTGCCGTAACAGCTGCATTCCGTTGTGATCGAACTCGATTCGTCGAACGTCTTCAGTGTCGACCAGCATCGTGGCCATAGCGGTGCGCCGAGGTGGAAGGATCCGAATGGTCACTTTGCCTCGCGTGATCGCGGTGAGTTCCCGGACGATGCTCGCGTGGATTCGGTCGCGCACGGCGGGGTCAGCGCCATCCATTCCGTGGTCGTCGAGCAGGACTACCTCGACGCCGCGGTTTCGAGTGGCATGCACAGCATCGATGACATCTGTCTGTTGTAAGCCAGGCGCCCTCAGCGAATCTCGGAGTTGCGCCTCGAGGAGTTCGCATTCTTGCCGCTCGGCGGTTGTCAGCGGAATCCCGGAAGCGACCCGTTCGAGGAGTGGGCGCGCAAGTAGATCGAGCCTGTCGAGTTGCGCGTCGCGTTCCTCGAGAATCGCAGCGCTAGCGGATGCGGAGGCAATTCGTTGGGTGGACTGCTCCCGAAGTTCGTAGATAACCCTGGCTTGAGGACGGATGGTGTACGCGAAGAAGGTCGACATCAGAACAGGGCCCGCGTTGATGACCGTCAACGACACTCCGTACATGGCCCCCTGGCCGGTAGTGGAGGACCAGATGGCGGTCACCAACACCATGAGCCCAAGCCCGAGCCACGCGAGTGCTGTACGCCCACGAACGCACATGAAGGTGAAAACGGCCGTAGACATCCCGAACATCCACAATTGAGTCATGTCGTTGACGGGCACTGGAACCACTGACAACACAAGGCCACTCGTGACGGCGCCAGTCAGAGACACCAGAACGCTCTGCCCCAGCGGCATCGGGTCGCCTCGGCTCAGAACGAGTGTAAAGGCCGCAGTTGAGCACACGATAATTGCCAAGACCATCGGCCAGACTGCGCGGACGTCGGAGGAGGTGTACGCGACCGAGATCACGCAGGTGAGCGCGAAGCATGCAGCCATGAATCGAGCAGCACGGCTGTGCATACCGAGGAGATCGCGGACATCTCGTCCGTCCGGTCTGGTCATGTCATCACCGCTGCGGGCAAGCTCAGGGTCAGAGTCACCGAAGTGCCGCGGCCGGGTGACGATCGAATGGTTGCCGATCCGCCGTCGAGTTGGCGCATTCTGCCGCGGATGCTGACAGTGATTCCGAGGCGATGCGTCTCGACGGAGCTCGGATCGAAGCCGACGCCGTCGTCCGCGACGACTACTTCGAGGTGGGTGGTGGTTGCCGTGACCGTGACCGAACGCCGTGCACTGCTTCCGGCGTGCTTGACGCTGTTGCGCAGCGCCTCGGCCATCGCACCGGCCATCGCACGAATCGAGTCGGGCGCGTATCCGCTCGGATCGGACCCGACTGAGAGGGCGGTCTCGAACGTGATGTTTTCGTCGACTTCCGAAGCGGCTGAACGCAACTGAGCGAGAATTCCGTCGAAGTCGAAACTCGTCTCGTGATCGGTTCCGGAGCGGAGTTCGTCAAGCCTCTCGACAGTCCTTCGTGCCTGAGCGATGACCGAGGGATCGGCATCGTTTCTCGAAGCAGCGAGCAGGGTGGACATCACGGTGTCGTGGATGAGTGCGTCGAATCTCTCGCGTTCGACGGACTTGGCCTCGGCCGCTGCGGCGCCTGCCGCAGCGGCATGAGTGGTGGCGATAGTTGCATCCAGCACGCGACCGGTGCGCAAGGCCATGACGGCCGCTGCGACGAATACCGCGCAAAATGTCCAGGCGAAGGCGAGGTCGGGAACAAGCAGGTGCGTCGTGGGACTCGTCCGGATTATGTGATTGGTCAACTGTGCGAGTGTTGCCGCCACGAAAAGGTGCACGACGGCAGCGGCCGGTCGCCAAGCCGCAGCTGCCGCAAGGCTGGCGACGCCGGGGAAATTGGAAATCCACAAGGTGAAATCCGTGACGTGCTCACCATTCCAGGCCGGCCACCACAGGAGGATGACCACGACGTAGAGGAGCGCATTTGCACTCGCGGCTCGTTTCACCCACCGGGTGTCTGCGTGAAACGTCGATGCTCCCAATACCAGTCCACTACCGAAAGTTGCGACCACTGCCAGCGGGGTCCACCAAGACGCGGACATCGCAGTGGCTTCGGCAATGGCAGGGGCGAGCAATATCAGATAACAGACATAGCCTGCGCCGATGAAACGGCCGAAGAGCCTGAGAATTTCGTCCGAAGCAGTGGCTGTTTTGTCGAAAGCAACTTTGTCGATCAGAGTTCGTCGATCGTCACTATCTGATCTTGTATCGCTCGCACGAGTAGTTCGCATTTCGTCGGTGCGTTCCTTCCAACGTCGGCATACTTCTCGCGAATCCGGGACAGGTGGGTTCCCACCGTTCCCACGCTTATGTAGAGGTTTTGAGCGACGCGTGATTTCGAATCACTCAGTAGCCATTCCCTGAGAACCTCGACTTCGCGCTCCGAAAGGTGCGGTCCGACAGGGTCTTGTGTCATGCAGTTTTCCACAGTGACGGTCATGAGTTTCGTCTTTCTTTCGTCTAGCGGAATGACAGACTCCCCGACAGCGCCGTCTTCTTACCAGGTGAATGTAAGTCGAAGTTGGCCATTTTTCCCAGACATCAATTCCTCTGCCCATATTTCCAGGGGCAGCCTCAGCGAAATCAATCGTTACCGAACTTTTTCATTACTGAAGGTCATTGTTAGTCAAGGTCAGATTTCTACCGAGATTCCTGCGTTCCGGAATCGGTAACACCCCGTCCTCGACCGCGCGTTTGTACAGATCTGTCTTTGTGGGGGCCGGCCGTCCGGCAGCCGCATATTTCTGCCTGATGCGTTGGAGGTAATCGTTGACCGTCTGCGGCGCCAAACCGGTGAGTCGCGCAACGCGATCTGCCTTCTCTCCGGATGCGTAAAGTTCGAGGACCTCGAGTTGTCGAGGGCTCAGACCCACCTCGTCGAGACCTGGATCCCCGTCGATTGCGGCAGCCCACTCTGTCGTCACCACCTGCCTTCCCGACGCGGCGGCGCGTATTGCATCAATCACGACGGCAGTCGGTTCGGACTTGCGCACGACGCCCAGCACACCGGCACGGGCAGCCGAGCGAACGAGGAACGGGTTTTCCGCCCCGGTGAAGATCAATGTCTCGAGCCCCGCGGCCCGCAGTTCCTCGACGTTGCTCTTGGGCGATGAACCGTCGGCCAGTCGGAGGTCGAGAATTGCCAGATCCAAGCTGACGTTCTGAGCGAGCATCTCGGACACAGTGGTCGCGATGCACACCAACTCGATATCCGGCTCGTCCTTCAGCATCACGGACAAGCCGATAGCCACCGACTCGTGGTCTTCCACCAGTCCGACACGGCGGTGTGGAAATGCAGTTTGCTCTGGCATAGCGATTGTTTCCCTCCGCTCGATGCGAGGACGTTATCAGGCAGAGCTGACTGATCGGTATGTTACGTATCAAGATTTGAAGTCAGCCTGGACTGTTTTACGTTTCGGCTCTACAGTTGTCTTGTGACCGAGACCACTTCCGATGCGAAAGTAAGCCGTACGCAGGCCGAACGAACTGCCGCGATGCGTGGGCGCCTGCTCGACGCCGCCGTCGAATCGCTTGTCGAACTGGGCTACGCCCGGACCAGCACCCAGGAGATCGCCCGTCGCGCAGGCGTCTCGCGAGGTACGCAACTGCATCATTTTCCGACCAAGGAATCGCTGGTCGTTGCCGCCGTCGAGTATCTGGTCGACAAGCGACTGGAAGAAATCCTCACCGCTGAAGTGGATCGCGGCCGAGGTCTCGAGGTCCTGGCGGACGCGTTCTCCGGGCCGCTGTTCTACGCTGCGCTCGAATTGTGGGTCGCGGCGCGAACCGATCCTGTTCTGCATGCGGCGACGGTGCCCCTCGAACGCAAGGTCAGTGAGGCACTCGAGTTCGGTAGCGCCGAGTTGTTCGGCGATCGATTCGATTCCGAGTCGGTCGAACTCACTATCGAACTCGTCCGCGGTCTTGCAGTCTCAGCCCTTTTCCGTACACCCGAAGCCGACGACGCGCTCAGAGCGCGACTGTTGCCGGCCTGGCAATCCCGAGTGGAGAAGAAGTGAAGCTTCCCGAACATGTCGAAACGCTGATCGTCGGTGCCGGATTCGCCGGTATGGGCTTGGCAGCCAGAATGCTTCGCGACAATCGCGCGGCGGACGTCGTGTTGATCGAGCGCGGAGCTGACATCGGCGGCACTTGGCGCGACAACACCTACCCAGGGTGCGCCTGTGACGTGCCGACGGCGCTGTACTCGTATTCTTTTGCGCCGAGCGCCGATTGGAGTCATACCTTCGCTCGTCAGCCCGAGATCTACGACTATCTGAAGAAGGTGGCGGCAGACACCGGCATCGTGGATCGCGTAGTCCTGAACTGCGAACTCGAAGCTGCTGTGTGGGACGAGGATGCGGCGCTGTGGCGTGTTCGGACATCCCGAGGGGCATTGACGGCCAAGACGCTGGTCGCTGCGACCGGGGCGTTGTCGACTCCAAAGATTCCCAACTTTCCCGGTCTCGACCAGTTCTCCGGTACCACTTTCCATTCGGCGACGTGGAACCACGAACACGACCTGCGTGGTGAGCGCGTAGCAGTGATCGGAACGGGAGCGTCGGCAGTCCAGTTCGTTCCCGAAATTGCCGACCCTGCTGCCCATGTCACCGTGTTCCAGAGAACTCCGGCCTGGGTGATTCCGCGAATGGATCGCACCCTGCCTGCGGCGCAGAAGGCCGTCTATTCGCGGATTCCCGCTACGCAGAAAGTTGTTCGCGGAGCGGTTTACGGTTTTCGCGAGTTGCTCGGTGCCGCGATGTCACATGCGACGTGGGTCCTGCCGGCCTTCGAGGCGGCCGCGCGCCTCCATCTGCGCAGACAGGTGAAAGATCCGGAGTTGCGCCGGAAACTGACTCCCGATTTCACGATCGGTTGCAAGCGCATGCTTCTGTCCAACGACTGGTTGCGCACCCTCGACCGCGCGGACGTGAGCCTGGTCGACAGCGGGCTCGTCTCGGTCACCGAGGGCGGGGTGGTCGACGGGCACGGAGTCGAGCACAAGGTCGACACCATCATCTTCGCCACGGGGTTCACGCCGACGGAACCGCCTGTGGCGCATCTGATCACCGGAAAACGTGGCGAAACGCTGGCCGCGCATTGGAACGGTAGCCCCAATGCCTACAAGGGCACTGCGGTCAGCGGGTTCCCGAATCTGTTCCTCATGTACGGTCCGAACACCAACCTCGGACACAGTTCGATCGTGTACATGCTCGAGTCCCAGGCCGAGTACGTCAACGACGCGTTGAACACCATGAAACGTGAGCGACTGGACGCTCTTGATGTCAACGAGTCGGTACAGGTGCACTACAACAAGGGAATTCAGCACGAGTTGCAGCACACGGTGTGGAACAAGGGCGGATGCTCGAGTTGGTACATCGATCCGGAGGGGCGCAACTCGGTGCAGTGGCCGACGTTCACATTCAAATTCCGTTCGCTGCTGGAGCATTTCGATCGTGAGAACTACTCCGCTCGCAAGATCGAAAGCGTCCAGGCATGACCACGACGCACTACGACGTGGTGGTAATCGGATCGGGATTCGGTGGCAGTGTCGCCGCTCTTCGCCTGACGGAGAAGGGCTACCGTGTCGGGGTGCTCGAAGCCGGTCGACGGTTTGCCGACGACGAGTTGCCCCAAACCAGTTGGCGGATGCGAAAGTACCTGTGGGCGCCGTGGATCGGATGTTATGGGGTTCAGCGTATCCACCTTCTTCCGGACGTACTCGTGATGGCGGGAGCCGGCGTCGGAGGCGGATCGTTGAACTACGCCAACACGTTGTATCAGCCACCCAAGCGGTTCTTCGAAGACCATCAGTGGGCGCACATCACGGACTGGCACGACGAACTGGCGCCGTACTACGACCAGGCCAAACGGATGTTGGGTGTTCGCACCAATCCGTCCTTCACTCCGGCCGATGCGGTGATGAAAGACGTAGCCGAAGAGATGGGCGTGGGGGAGACCTTCACGTCCACCCCCGTCGGTGTTTTCTTCGGGGAGGCAGGAGTTTCCGTGCCGGACCCGTTCTTCGGCGGAAAAGGGCCCGAACGCACCGGTTGCACCGAATGCGGGGGATGCATGACCGGGTGCCGAGTCGGGGCGAAGAACACGCTGGTCAAGAACTACCTCCATCTCGCCGAGCAAGCGGGCGCCAGGGTTCATCCGCTCACGACCGTCACCGAACTTCGGCCGAGCGCAAGCGGTGGTTATCACCTGCTCGCGAGGCGAACGGACGGCGTCCGCCGGCGAGAAGTTCGGTTCACCGCCGATCAGGTGGTGGTAGCCGCCGGAATGTACGGAACGGCGAGACTGCTGCTCGGTATGAAGGAATCCGGTGCCCTGTCTGACCTGTCGGACACTCTGGGCACCGTTGTACGTACCAATTCCGAAGCCGTACTGGCCGCAACGTCGAAGTCGCGTCGACGGAACTTCACGCAGGGCGTAGCGATCACATCATCCTTTCACCCGGATGATCACACGCACATCGAACCGGTGCGATACGGCAAGGGCAGCAATGCAATAGGACTTCTGCAGACCGTCCTGAGTGACGGCGGTGGGCGAACTCCCCGGGTGCTGAAGACTCTGGCGGTCGCGGCACGGCACCCAGGTGCCTTCTTCCGGTCCTTGTCGGTACGGAACTGGTCCGAGCGAACCGTCATCGCGCTGGTGATGCAGACCGACGACAACTCCCTCGAGCTTTCCAAGAACACCAAACGATTCGGGCGTTCCCTCACCAGTAGGCCGGGACCGGGTGATCCGCCTCCCCAGTGGATTCCGCAGGGCCATACAGCTATTCGCAAGGTCGCCGAGAAGATCGACGGCGACCCGGGCGGTTCCATCGCCGAGATCGTGAATATCCCGATGACGGCGCACTTTCTGGGTGGCTGCGCAATCGGTGACAGCGCGGCGAGTGGCGTCGTGGATCCGTATCTCCGTGCTTACGGACATGCCGGCCTGCACGTCATGGACGGTTCGGTGGTGAGCGCGAATCTCGGCGTGAATCCTTCCCTGACCATCACTGCGCAGGCGGAACGAGCGTGCGCGATGTGGCCGAACAAAGGTGCCGCAGACGCCCGCCCGAAGACCGGCGAACCATACGTACGTATCGATCCGACGTTGCCGTCCAACCCGGTGGTGCCGACGCATGCACCAGGTGCTTTGCGGCTTCCCCTGACCGTTCGAGCTGAGAAGGTGTCCGATGTGGAGCGTGCCTGAATCGACAAGTGACCGCGTCGACTGGCCGGTGAGCGATCCGCCGCCGTGGCCTGCTTCCGTTCGCGCAACACTGTGGTGGCACCGCAGTACGCCGGCGGCGCGGGAACTCGGGCCAGACGGTCGAACGATTCCGGTGACGGTGGCCATGATGGTGGACTACCTCGATTCGCCGGTCGGCCCGTATCGCGAGATCCTCGCCAGTCCGGTCTTGCATGTGCCAGGGAAACGGATCGGGCCTATGCCGCGGATGGCGGTCCCTTTCATCGCGGTGGATTCGGAACCGTCGGTGCACGGCGGGCGAGTCCACTGGCAACTACCCAAGGTCCTGGCCGAGTTCGACGGAGATGTGCAGCAAAAATTCACTGCAACCGGCGACGGATGGCGGGTGCGTTCGGACACGCGGATGCTGGGGCCGCGTCTGCCGATTGCCGGGGCGTTGGGATTTGCGCAGCCGGAATCCGGTGGAGGTCTGGCGATCGCGTCGGCCAGGCTGACGGGGTCGTTCCGATATGCGCGCGTGAGCGTCGAGGCAGAGGGGCCGACACTGCCGAACTGGTTGGCATCGGGCACTCATCACGGCGCCGTGATTCTGGGCGGAAAAATGACTACGGGAGCAGCCAAGCACCGATAGCGGGGGGTTGACCTGCGAAGGAACGAGCAAGGCCGCCCAGTCGGTGATTGGGCGGCCTTGCTCGTGTTGTGTAAAAAGTTAGGTGTCGACGTCCCACAGGCGCCTCTCGGCGGGTGGTCGCTCGCAGCGACAAAAGGGGTGGGGCCCGGGGCTTGTTCGGACGCCGACAGGGTGTTCAACGGTGGTCTCCCCGCATTTGTTCCCGTCCCGGGTATGTGACGCCGGTCTCGATTCAACTTAGGCAATCCTTTTCTTGACTAATTCCAGAAAAGCGGCATACTGGGAAACATGCGAGACGGAGAGCATGACTTCGACCCCCGAGCGCAACTTCGCGCCGTCGGGTTGAGGATCACTGCTCCGCGCCTCGCCGTGCTGGATGCGGTTACAGCCCAACCGCATTCAGACGCCGATTCTGTTGCAGCACTCGTGCGGCAGCAGCTCGGATCGGTATCCACACAGGCCGTTTACGACGTGCTCAAGGCATGCGTGAACGCAGGATTGCTGCGACGCATCGAGCCGGCGGGTTCACCCGCACGGTTCGAGACGAGAACTGGTGACAACCACCATCACCTCGTCTGTCGCGGCTGCGGCAAGGTCGTCGACGTCGATTGTGTTGTCGGCCAAGCTCCCTGCCTCGAACCTTCCGATAATCACGGCTTCGAAATCGACGAAGCCGAGGTCGTGTTCTGGGGCCGTTGCGAAGATTGCCTGAAGAATTCTGCCGAATCCGACACCGCGTCGGACACGGTCTCGCAGAATCGAATTGATGCGTCCAGAACCTCCGAGCCAGCCCCTTCGCATGCAGCCCATGCGTTCGGCTCGGATGCAGCCCCGCTCCTCTGACGCCCAGCCCACAACGCTAGGAGGCTTCGCCATGACCAAGCCCACCACCAACAATTTCGGTATCGCGGTCGCAAGTGATGACGAATCGCTGACCGCGGGTATTCAGGGGCCGGTGCTCCTTCACGACCACTACCTGATCGAGAAGCTCGCGCAGTTCAACCGCGAGCGTGTCCCGGAGCGCATCGTCCACGCCAAGGGCGGCGGCGCTTTCGGTGAACTCGTCATCACACACGACGTCAGCAAGTACACGAAGGCCGCGTTCCTGCAGCCGGGTAAGAAGACCGAGTCGCTCGTCCGCTTCTCCACCGTCGCCGGTGAGCAGGGCAGCCCGGACACCTGGCGCGATCCGCGCGGTTTCGCGATGAAGTTCTACACCGAAGAGGGAAACTACGACCTCGTCGGCAACAACACCCCGGTGTTCTTCATCAAGGACGCCATCAAGTTCCCCGACTTCATCCGTTCGCAGAAGCGACTGCCAGGCTCCGGTCTTCGTGACCACGACATGCAGTGGGACTTCTGGACTCTGCGTCCCGAAACGGCTCACCAGGTGACCTGGTTGATGGGTGACCGCGGTATCCCGAAGACCTGGCGCAACATGGACGGCTTCGGATCGCACACCTACCAGTGGGTCAACGCTGCGGGTGAACGCTTCTGGGTGAAGTACCACTTCAAGACCGATCAGGGCATCGAGTTCCTGACACAGGCAGAAGCAGACAGCCTCGCCGGTAGCGATCCCGACTACCACCGCGCGGATCTGTACAACGCCATCGAGGCCGGTAATTTCCCGAGCTGGACCCTCAAGGTTCAGATCATGCCGGTCGACGAGGCCGAAGGCTACCGCTTCAACCCGTTCGACCTCACCAAGGTCTGGTCCCAGAAGGACTACCCGCTGATCGAGGTCGGCAAGTGGACGCTGAACCGTAACCCGGAGAACTTCTTCGCGCAGATCGAGCAGGCATCCTTCGAGCCGTCGAACGTGGTGCCCGGCATCGGATTCAGCCCGGACAAGATGCTTCTGGGCCGCGTCTTCTCCTACGCCGACGCACATCGTTACCGCATCGGCACCAACTACGCCGACCTGCCGGTCAACGCCCCGAAGAACGAGGTGAACTCCTACTCCAAGGAGGGCGCCATGCGTTACAGCTTCAATTCCCCGTCGACGCCGGTGTACGCACCCAACTCGTACGGCGGACCTCACGCCGATCCGTCTGTTGCCGGTGACGAAGGCCTGTGGTCGTTCGACGGCAAGGCAGTGCGCGCCGGATACATCGAGCACGCCGAGGACGGCGACTTCACGCAGGCCGGAACGCTGGTCCGTGAAGTTCTCGACGACGCAGCTCGTGAGCGCCTGGTGAGCAACATCGTCGGCCACGCCCTTGCCGGCGTCAGCGAAGAAGTTCTACTGCGTGTCTTCGAGTACTGGAAGAACGTCGACGCAGATTTGGGTAAGCGCGTCGAAGAAGGTGTACGCGCAGGTCAGTGACCCGCTGACATGAGCATCGCCTAGGTTTACCGAATGCGGACCGCTGCAAGGGAAATCACTTCCCGGCAGCGGTCCGTTTTTGTCTGCCCAACTACAGCAGTGCGAACCAGTAGACGAAGCATGCCAGAAGGAACACAACCACTGACTCCATGACGACACCCCTGTTCGACGTGCACTTCTGCTGTCCGCACTCTCCATGATCCGCTTCTCGAGCGGAGAATGCTCGGGGCACAA
This sequence comes from Rhodococcus sp. 5A-K4, assembly GCF_046097995.1. Taxonomy (NCBI): domain Bacteria; kingdom Bacillati; phylum Actinomycetota; class Actinomycetes; order Mycobacteriales; family Nocardiaceae; genus Rhodococcus; species Rhodococcus sp. 5A-K4. The sequence continues at coordinate 72,077 of NZ_JBJURM010000016.1, read as the reverse complement.
GTTTCGCGAACCGAGGTGTTGGGCAGTCAATTCCCATGGCAACAGGTGCAGTTCTCTTCGACATCGACGGAACGCTCGTCGATTCCAACTATCTGCATGTAGAAGCGTGGTCGCGAGCCTTCTTCGAGGTGGGTCGCCCGGTTGACGCGTGGCGGGTGCACCGCTGCATCGGCAGGGACGGAGACCAACTACTGGAGACGTTGCTCGGCGAAGACATCGACGGGTGCGGGCCTCGGGCCAAGGAACTTCACACCAAGTACTACCGGCAGTCGGCTGACCGTCTCCGAGTACTGCCGGGAGCGCGAGAGTTGATCCGCCGAGTTCACTCGCTCGGACTGCACGTCGTGCTCGCTACCTCGGCGCCCGACGACGAACTGGAGTTGTTGCGCCAGACGCTCGACATCGACGAAATGATCTACGCCGCCACCTCTTCGGAATCCGTCGACGAGGCCAAGCCTGATCCGGACCTGATCGAGATCGCGCTCGCGAAGGCAGGTGTCGACGCTGGCGATGCGGTCATGGTCGGAGACGCCGTCTGGGACATGAAGGCTGCGACATCGGCGGGCGTTGTGGCTGTGGGAGTGCGCAGCGGCGGCATGTCGACCGACGAACTCGACGGCGCGGGTGCGGCGACGGTGTACGACGACGCCCGCGACCTTCTCGACCACCTCGACGGCAGTGTGATTTCCGAACTCGTTTCAGGCCAAGATACCGGGAGTTGATCAGTGATGGCACGATTCGGCTATACCTTGATGACCGAACAGGCCGGCCCGAAAGAACTGGTCCGCCATGCAGTTCGGGCCGAAGAAGTCGGCTTCGACTTCGAAGTGATGAGTGATCATTACTCGCCATGGCTGACCGAGCAGGGGCATGCGCCTTACGCCTGGTCGGTGCTGGGAGCAGTTGCCCATGCCACCGAGCGAGTCGGGTTGATGACGTATGTGACTTGTCCGACCGTCAGGTACCACCCTGCCGTGGTCGCGCAGAAAGCCGCGACGATCCAGATCCTCGCGGACGGGCGCTTCACACTGGGATTGGGAAGTGGCGAGAGCCTGAACGAGCATGTGGTCGGCGAGGGGTGGCCGTCCGTCGACACCCGGCACGACATGCTGCAGGAGGCAGTGAGCATCATTCGCGCACTGCTTGCCGGAGATCTGGTGAGCTGGAAGGGGGAGTACTTCGACGTTCAGTCCGCGCGGATCTGGGATCTCCCGGAGAACCCGGTTCCCCTGGCGCTGGCCATGTCCGGCGACAAGTCCGTCGAGCGGTTCGGTCCGATGGCCGATGACCTGATTGCCGTGCAACCGGATTCGGATCTGGTGCACCAGTGGAAGCATGTTCACGGACGGGCGTACGGGTTGGCGCCAGCAGGCCGGACCATCGGTCAGATTCCGATCTCGTGGGATCCTGATCGCGACACGGCCATCGCTCGCGCTCATCAGCAGTTCCGGTGGTTCGGTGGAGGGTGGTCTGTGAACTCCGAACTACCCACACCGGCGAGTTTCGCAGGTGCGACTCAGTTCGTGCGCAAAGAGGATGTGGCGGAAAGTATTCCGTGTGGTCCTGATCTCGATGTCATCGTGGAGGCAGTCAAGGCGTACACGGATGCCGGGTTCACCGATGTAGCGCTGGTACAGATCGGTGGAGATACCCAAGACCGATTCTTCGACGAGGCAGCCAAGCCACTGCTCGAGGCTCTGCACGTCGAATTGGGTTGATCGAGAAAATCAATCGAGTTCCGCCGAGGGGGCTCGCGTCGAGTCGCGCGCTACCGCCGTGCAGTCGCGCCTGCTGTGCGACGAGGGCCAACCCCAAACCGCTTCCGGCGTCGCCGGCGCCGGTACCACGAACAAATCGTTCGAACATCGCTTCGCGTTCCGACGGCGCGATCACGGTGCCGTTGTCGTCGACGTATACCGTCGCCGAACCGGTGGCAGCCCCTGATCGGACGGTGATCTCGACTTCGTCGGCATTGCCGTGCCGAACGGAGTTGGTGACGGCGTTGGTCAACACCAGACGGATGCCCGCGGGAAAGGCCTGAACCGAAAGTTCTTCCGGTGCTTTCAAACGAACGTCGACCTGAGGGTGCAGACGGCCGGCGTCAGCGACGGCACGATCGGCAACCTCCACGAGATCGACGTCGGCACAATCCTCCGGATCGGCCACTTCACCCAGGGCGAGCGTCTCGAGATCGGTCAGGGTGCGCTCGATCTGGCGCTGCGCCTCCAACAACTCGCTGGAGAGTTCGCGGCGTTGGCTTTCCGTGAGATCCAGTGTTGCGAGAACTTCGAGATCGGTACGCATCGACGTGAGAGGTGTGCGTAGTTCGTGGGCGGAGACGCGAGCGAAATCGCGTGCCGACGCCAACGCCTCTTCGGTGCGGCTTCTATCGGTTTCGATGCGACTGAGCATGCTGTGGATTGCCTCCGACAGTTCTTCGGCTTCGCGCGTTCCACGAACCGACGGTGCCCGGCGCGAGAGTCCTTCGACGTCGAGGTTGTTGCCGATCGAACTGGTGGTCTCGGTCAATTGCTGTAGAGGCCGGACGGCTCGGCCTGTGAGGAACCAGCCGAGCCCGGCCGCGGCAAGGATGGCGACCACTGCCGCAGCGGCCACCTGGAACTGCTGTTCACGGATTGCCTGGGTCAGTGGGTCTTCGGGGATGCTGACGGCCAGTGCGGCGCCGCTGTCGCCGGGCACGAGAACATCCCGACTGCGAACATCGGTGGTAGCCAAGGCGCTGACGGTCGTGGCGTTGAATCCAGGGCTGACCACGAATGGTTCTGTGGTTGCAGTTGGTGTTTCGATGAACAGGGGGCTCGGCGCACTCGCTGCGACGCCCAGGGTGACGGAATCGAGAGTGCGTTCGAGTTGTTCGGATCCGTTGACGCGCAAGAAGACCGCGAACGCAATTCCGATCGCGGCAATCACGATTCCGGCGGCCAGGCCCGACGCGATGGCTACCCGGGTCTGAAGTGACAGCGGCCGCTTCATCGTTCGGCCCTCAGGACGAAGCCCACTCCGCGCACTGTGTGGATCACGCGGGGCGCCCCGTCGACTTCGAGTTTCTTGCGTAGGTAGGTGACGAAGACGTCGACGACATTGGTGTCGGCCGCGAAGTCGTAACCCCAGACGAGTCGCAGGAGTTGTGCGCGACTGAGTACGACACCGGCATGCTCGGCGAGTACCGACAACAGGTCGAATTCTCTTTTGGTGAGCTCGATTCGCCTACCGTCGATGTGTGCTCGATGGCCACGGAGATCGACCGTCAGCGGTCCCACCGTGATCGGATGGTCGACCGACGGAGTGGCTCGCGTCGTGCGTCGTAGCAATGCGCGCAGTCTGGCGACGAGCTCGGCCAATTCGAAGGGCTTGGTGAGGTAGTCGTCGGCGCCCGCCTCCAGCCCCGCGATGCGGTCACCCACGGAACTTCGGGCGCTGAGTACGCAGATCGGAACCTCGTTGCCGATCGCGCGCAGGGCGGTTACCACTCCGACGCCGTCGAGGCCGGGCATGTTGACGTCGAGAACGAGTGCGGCCGGGCATTGCTTGTTCACCGATGACAAGGCCGATCGTCCGTCGACGGCAGTTGCCGTGTCGAAGCCCGACAATCGGAGTCCACGTTCGAGCGAATTCAGAACCTTCGCGTCGTCGTCAACGATCAGGATGCGCTCGCGTGTACTCACTCCAGCCATGGTGCCATCGGATTGCGACCTGGGGCCTCGCTCGGAGCGAGGGCCGCCGCATTCTCATCAACTCCTAAGAAACCGACAACAGATCTGCAGTGTTGGCTTCATAACCTCGGGTTTCTCGGATGCGACCGCGCCGAGAATTCGAGAACGTTCGATCAAGGAGAACAACGATGACGCGATTGAAAGTGAACGGCAAGCGGGCCAGCCGGACCGGTGTGGTGGTGGCGTCGGTGGCGGTCCTCGGTATGGCCGTGGCGCCGGGAATCGCCTGGGCTTCCAACCCGATTTCCGACGGGTCGCCGGTGGCGGTGCGATCGATCGCGACCGCTCCGTCAGAGGCGGGTGTGGCTCCGGAAGTAGCGTGTGGTGCCGCGACGCCGATTTCCGACGAGGAGCTGCAGAAGCTCATCGACGAGGGCAAGGTTGTGCGCGCCGAGGAGGCGGGCACAGCCGCAATCACGATCGAAGTCCCTGGCGACGCCGCGACATTCATTGCGCGTGAAGGGGTGCCGGCGTTGCCGACCGTCGAATGGGCTCCGGCGATCGAGGGTGTTCCGGCAGAGGTGCTCAACATGGCAGGCGTCGCTCCGCTGGAGGAAGGCGTTGCCCTGTCATGCGCGGTTGCTGCGGGCTGACGAGCGAAAAAAGCTCCGCATGAACCGCTTTGACCTGGAACGGTACGGCCGTACTCAACCAGGTCCGGAGGTTGGTCAACCCTGTCGGTAGCACTTGCTACGTTCGGGGCGGTCTCGGCGAGCATGCCGAGACCGTCGCCGACGGCGTCATGTGTGTGGTGTCTTGCAGAGGGTGCGGTACGGCCTGATGCGGGGCGCGTTTCGAAAGGTGTTGTGTTTCATGGTCATGGGCCCCACCCACGCGATGTCCGGTGCTGCTGTGGGGTTGGTGGTTGCAGAGTTGTTGCCTCTCGATTGGGGAGGGCCCACATCCACCGCTGAAACCTTGACCTTTGCCGGTGTGTGCGCGGGAGCCGCCTTGCTTCCCGACCTCGATACCGGTCAGTCGACGGTTTCCCGATCATTCGGTCCGCTCAGCAAAGCGCTGGCCAAAGGTATCGACGCAATTTCGGTGACCTTCTACCGCATCACCAGAGGCAAGAAGGACGGCAAGCGTCGTGGTGGGCATCGGACGCTCACGCACACCGCGCTGTTTGCCGCCGGTCTTGGGGCCGGGGTCTCGGCGCTGGTTGTTCAGTTCGGGAAGCCCGCCATCATCATCACGCTGTTCTTCTGCCTCGGGCTGGCGATCCGAGGATTGGCGGGTGAATTGGCCAAGGAGAAGGGGTGGCTCGCCGTCTCCGCCGTTGCGTTGGTGCTCTCGGCCCTCACCTGGCAGTGGTATCCGAGTGAGGCCGGATCCACCGGGCTAGGTGTTGCAGTGGCACTGGGCTGCGCCACACACTGTCTCGGCGATGCGATCACCAAGGAAGGGGTGCCGTTTCTCGCGCCCCTGATTCCGCTCGGCGGCAAGCGGTGGTGGGAACAACGGCTGCCGTCATTTCTGTCCATCCGCGCAGGTGGGAACCTCGAGAAGATTCTGATCGGGCCGGCGCTGACGGTCCTGACTGCCTGGTTGATCATCAGTGCTTTCGACGGCGCCCCGGAAGCGATCTACGCCGTCTTCGCTCCGATGGTGCAGTGAGCATCTAAATCTTTTATTACGGAACCACTGGCATCGTAATCATATTTGTTCTACGTTCGTCCCTGACATGAACCGAGTCGGCTGACGGAGTGAGCAGTGGTGCATCAAGCAGAGCGCAAGGCGGAGCACAGCTCGAGAGAAGACGGTGTGAGCCGGCGCGGATTTCTCGCAGCGAGTGTCGCCGCAGCTGCTCTCGCGGGTATTTCCTGGGCACCGGCGGGAGCTGTTCCCTGGGGCTCGGCATCGACCATCGCGCCACCGCCCGGATTTCCGTCGGACATTCCGTTGTCACAGCAGGCATACGCGAACTGGTCGCGAGAAATCATGCTCGAGAGTGTGTGGACGGCGACGGCGCGTCACAGCGACGACGTCGTCACCCTCGCCAACTGGGCGTTCGACAACGGGTACACAGTGCGTGCGAAGGGAACGATGCACGGGTGGAGTCCGTTGACGGTGGTGCCCGGCGCGCCTTCGGATCGAGTTCTGCTGGTCGATACGATGGCGAACTTGAATTCGGTTGTGGTGCAGCACGGCACGCCCGCAACCGTCACGGCGGGCGCCGGCGCCAGTATCGAAGCGATTCTGACAGCGCTCGAGCGCGAGGGGCTCGGCTGGGCCAACGCTCCGGCGATCGGTGAGCTGTCCATCGCCGGCGCGCTGGCGATCGGCGCTCACGGGGCAACCTATCCGGCGGTGGGGGAGACGATCACCCCTGGTCAATCGTATGGTTCGCTGAGCAATCTGATCACCGAGATCACGGTGGTGGCGTGGGACGAAGGCCGCAATCGATACGGGCTGAAGACTTTTCACCGATCAGATGACGAGATCACGGCTTTCCTGACTCACCTGGGCCGAACCTTCGTCACCTCCGTGACGCTGCAAGCCGGGGAGAATTATCGGCTGCGGTGCCAGAGTTTCACCGACATTCCGTGGCAAGAACTCTTTGCTGCTCCCGGTTCGCCAGGGCGTACCTACGAGAGTTTTGTCGAGAAATCCGGACGGGTGGAGGCGATCTGGTTCCCGTTCACGCAAACACCGTGGCTCAAGGTCTGGACGCCGACCCCGGTCAAACCACCGGAGTCCCGAGAGGTGAGCGGGCCGTACAACTACTTCTTCTCCGACGCGATTCCCGAAGAAGTCACCACCCCGTTGGGGATGGTGGCGCAGGGCCTTCAAGCTGCGACACCGCTGTTCGGCGCCTCTCAGTTCGGAGCTGTAGCAGCAGGATTGGCGCTGACCGACACCGACGATCTGTGGGGCTGGTCAAAAGATGTTCTGTTCTACCTGCGGCACACGACGTTGCGCGTAGTAGCGGGCGGCGGCGCGGTGATCACCAAGCGGTCCAACATCGGCCGAGTCGTCCACGAGATGACGAGTTGGTTGAACGAGCGAATGACGCACTACGCGTCGCGGGGGCAGTATCCCGTCAACATGCCGTTCGAAGTGCGTCTCTGTGGTGTCGATGACAGTGGCGAAGTCCTTGTCGACAGCGCCGGCGTGCCGGATCTGTCAGCGGTGCGGCCCCGGGCGGATCGTCAGGACTGGGATACGGCGATCTGGATGAACGTGGTCTCGATTCCCGGCACCGCGGGATTGCCCGCGTTCCTTCGCGAGATGGAACGGTGGATGGTCGCGAACTACTCCGGCGATTACGCGACTTTCCGTCCGGAGTGGTCCAAGGGATGGGCATTCACCGATCAAGCTGCGTACCAGGACGACGAATTCCTCACCAGCACAGTGCCTGCCACCTTCCGTGCCGGTGGCGACGGGAACTGGGACTTCGCTCTCGCCACTCTGGACGAACACGACCCGCACCGCGTCTTCAGCAATACGTTCATCGACCGCGTCTTGCCGCCCAGCTGAATCTCCTACTGCGGTAGTGGTTTGCGCCAGCGCACGTCGGAGATGCGGATGCGCTGATTGTTGTCACCGTTCCAGTCGACGCTCAGTCCCTGGGCTCGGAGTGCGTCGGCTACCTGGCGCCCGACGGTCTGATCGGTGTGCGCGATCATCTGTGCCTTGGCGGTTTCGTCGCCGCCGAACGCGGCGGAGACCAGCGCGGGATCGAGATCGTGGGCCGGACGAAACGCACTGTAGGACAAGTAGAGATCGGACGGCTCGTCGCCGAGACGCTCCGCATCTTGCATGTGGAAGAACGTGTACGCCCACTGAGCAAAGGGATACCCGTTCTCGTCCGGTTCGGACGGCGTGCGTTCGTCGTCGATTTCGGTAGTGCCGCACTGCATGCAGCAGGTGAAGTTCATGCGGGCCACGATGCCGCTGCGCTCGAGTTCTGCGAAGGCGGCGGATACGCGCTCGAAGTCGCCGGGACCCGTCCACTGGGTCTGCTCCCCGAGCCTTCGGTCCCAGACCTCACGCACTACTGCGTCGATCTGTCTGCCGAGTTCATCGTTCTCGAAACCGCCCTCGACACAGTCTCGGGCGGCTTCGCAGATTTCGTCGAACGTCGCGAAACCGGGGACTACCAATTCGCGTGCTTGCTCACGGACGGCCACGATGTCGGCCGCGCTGAGCACCGTTGCAGGCTGACGTGACCGTGCTGACCGTGACGGTGCTGACCGTGACCAGGGCAATCGCATACCGGCACCGTACTGCACCGATCCGGCCGTCAGGCGTCGGCTGCTGCCTTTGTTTCCTCCTCGGTCGACGGGGCAGGCTTGTTCGGGATGAGCGCGGTGGCGATCAGGCCGACCACGACAAATCCGGCCGCAAGGTATCCGCCGAGTGTGATCCCGTGAGTCATTGCAGACTGTGCAGCGTCGGCGACGAAAGCGGTGCTCGGTGACCCGGCCAGCGAGTCGATGGCGGCGCCCGCGCTGTCGGTGACAGCACGCGTCAACTGATCAGCCTGAGCTTGGTCGACACCGGACTCGGTGAGGTCGTTGTTCAGCGTGGAATTGAGAGTGCTGAAGAAGACCGTGGTGAGGACAGCGATGCCCAGTGCGGATCCGAGTTGGCGGAACGCACTCTGAATGCCGGAGCCTTGACCGGCGCTCTGCTCGGGAATCTCCTCGAGCACGACGTTGGTCACCTGCGCAGTCGCAAAACCGACACCGATGCCGTAGAAGAAGAGCACTGCGGCGATAGTCCACCAGGGGCTGTCTGTTGCAGCGATGAATCCGAGACCGGCGAGACCGAGCGCTTCGAGGGCCAAACCGATACGGACCAAGCCCAACGGCGAGACCTTCGACGCCATTCCGAAGCTCGCACCACTGGCGACAAAGCTGCCGATGGCAATGGGAACCAGCGCGAGCCCTGCCTGGAGTGCGCTGTACCCGAGCGTGAACTGAAGCCAGAGGGGAAGCACCGCAACGATTCCGAACTCACCGAGCCCGATGATCAGCGTCGCGATGTTGCCGTTGCGGAACGACGAGATGGAGAACAGCCGTACGTCCATCAGCGCCCGCGACGGATCGTCGCTGCGGGTGAGCATGGTTTGACGGTAGGCGAACGCACCGAGCGACAGAACGGCGAGAACCAACGCCACCAGAACCGGCGACGGTCCGCTGGACCACGACAGGCCGAACAGATCGAAGGGTTCCTTCGTCGTCAGCCACCCATACGTACGTCCCTCGACGAGGCCGAAGGCGAGCAGGCCCAGGCCGGCGATGGACAGTGCCGCTCCGGTGGTGTCGATGCGCCCAGCGGTGCGGGGTGAGGGCGCGATGAACAGCACAGCGCCGATCAGAATGAGCGCGGCAAGCGGAATATTGATGCCGAATGCCCAACGCCATGAGGCATGTTCGGCAAGCCAGCCGCCGAGTAGTGGGCCGAGGGCGGAAGCAGCACCGATGGTGGAACCCCAGACTGCGAAGGCCTGGCCGCGGGCTTTGCCGGTGAACATCGCGTTCAGAAGCGACAGTGAGGTGGGCAGGATCATGGCCGCGCCGGCGCCCTGCAGGAATCGCGCCAGGATGAGCAGGCCGCCGTTCGGTGCCAGTCCGGCCAGTAGGCTCGTTGCGCCGAACACGACGACACCGGCGATGAAGATGCGACGGGCGCCGACCAGGTCCGCAACTCTGCCGACCAATAGCAGGAGCGCCGCGAACACGATTGCGTAGGACTCTTGGATCCATTGAGCCTGAACGGAGTTGATTCCGAGATCTTCGATGATCGAGGGAACTATGACGTTGACGATAGTGGTGTCGACGACGATCAGTGCCACGCCGAGTGCGATGGCGATCAGGCCCAACCACTTGCGAGTGGTGGGTGAGATGTTCACGAATAAACCTCCATTGTGAAGTAACTTCACAGTGAAGGTATATTTGAGGCGGTAAGTTGTCAACGTGCGCGCTGGGCTCGACCGGCCGCCGTCTGGCACAGGAAAGGTGGGATCACGGGGTGGAAGCACCGCGCGACATCTCCGTGGAGCGGGAGCGGCTGATGGACGAATTCCGCGCGTACGGTGGGACGTTCACCGAATTCAGTCATCGATTCGCGTCGTGGCTCGGCCTGCATTCCACCGACGCGACTGCCTTGATGGAAATCACCGCTGCCGAGGAGAAGGGGGCGCCGCTCTCGCCCGCCCGCCTCGGAGAGCGGATCTCGCTGACGTCGGGCGCAACCACCGCGTTGCTCAACCGCCTGGAGAAGGCGGGACATATCGTCCGGACCCGTGAGAATGCAGACCGTCGCGTGGTCACGCTGCACAGCAGTGCGCATGTGCAGGACCTCGCGGACGAGTTCTTCGGCCCACTTGCCGTGCGACTCGACGCCATGATGGAGAAATACCCGCCCGAACTGCTCAGTCGATTCGAGGAATTTCTCGTCGACCTGCACTCGACGATGAACGAACACCTCGAGCAGGACAACCGCTGAACAAAAAAGCCGCCCGACTCCGGAGAGTCGGGCGGCTTTTTTGTGTCGGTGACGGCTACTTGCCGAGCTTGGCCTGCAGGTCGTCGAGAACCAGGCCTGCGCCTGTCGGGCCGAGGCCCAGGAACCAGGTCTCGTCACTCACCTCGGTGGCGCGGCCTTCCTTGACTGCGTCCATGCTTGCCCACAGCGGACCGGCGACAACGGTGGTCTGACCGGTGTCTGCGGGATTTCCGTAGCTGGAGTAGAAGATTCGGTCACCCTCTGCCTCGGTGATCGTTTCCGGGCTGACCTCGACGGCCAACTCGTTGATGTCCTGGATCGCCGGGCGTGGCAGGCCGACATCCTTCAAGATGACGCCGATGAACGACAGGTTGCCGTACAGGCGCAGCTTCCCGGACATGAAGCGAACCAGCGAGATAGTCGGCGAACCGTCGATCGACTCACGGACCTGATCCGCGTGCGTCTGGTAGTCGTTGAGAACCTGCTCGGCCTTGGTCTCCTCGCCGAGTGCGTCACCGGCAAGGAGGAAGTTCTCCTTCCACGGGAAGCCGGGGCGGATGCTGAAGACCGTCGGCGCGATTGCCGCGAGCTGCGGGTAAAGCTTGTCCTGGCGCAACTTGCTGCCGAGGATCAGATCTGGCTGCAGTGCGGTGATCGCCTCGAGGTTGAGGTTGTTGGTCGTGCCGACATCGGGGACGCCGACCAATTTGTCAGCCAGGTACGACGGCTGACCGGCGGCACTTTCCGGGCTGGCGATGCCGACCGGGGTGATCCCGAGCGATAGGACCTCGTCGAGTTCGCCACTGTCGAGGACGACGACGCGGGTCGGCTTGGCCTCGAGGGTGGTCTCGCCCAGAGCATGGGTGATGGTGCGTGGGAACTCGCCGGGCGCAGCATCGCTGCCGAGCTTCGCGGTTTCCGTGTCGGCGGTGCTGAACAGCTTGCCGCCGGTTGCGACATCGGTGTTGCCGTTTGCGTTGCCGCCGGCGTCGGAAGAACCGCAGGCCGTAGCGGCAAAAACAGTCGCCAGGGCAAGCAGGGCGACCCGGACCGACGTGCGGCTCCGGAGAGTGGTGCGTGAATGCATTAGGCTACCCTACCTTCCGGCTATCGGGCTTGGTCAGAGAGGTATCCGCACCGTTGATGTCAGGTGAGCAGCGCGTCAGGTCTCGCTCAGCGGGACCGCTACGCAATTCGGACTACAGGGTGCGACCAACGTGTTAGCTTCGCGAAAGACCTGTACTGGTAAGCGAAGACGCGTGTAGTGAGGATTTCGATGACCCTGAACATTGCCGATCTGTTCGAGGCCGTTGCCGATGCGATCCCCGATCGGGTTCCCTTGATTCTGGAAGATTCGCGGTTGAGCTACGCCGAACTCGAACTGCGATCGAACCGACTCGCACATCATCTGCAGTCCGTCGGCGTCGAGCCGGGGCAGCACGTCGGTATTCACATGCGTAACTGCGTCGAGTACGTCGAAGCGCTCCTGGCTTGCTTGAAGATCAGAGCGGTGCCGATCAACGTCAACTTCCGCTATACCGATGCAGAACTCCTGTACATCTACATCAACTCTCAAATGGTGGCATTACTCGTCGAAGAGGAATTCGTGCCGACGGCATTGGCCGTGGTTCCGCAGTGTCCGGAGATCTCCCACGTGCTGATCGTCGGCGACGACTATGAGAACGCCCTTGCCGCGCAGACTGATACTCGCGACTTCGCCCCGCGAAGCAACGACGACCATTTCATCATCTACACCGGCGGTACAACCGGAATGCCCAAGGGCGTGGTGTGGCGGCACGAGGACTTCTTCTTCGCAGCCCTGTCCGGAGCGAACCTCAGCGGGCCGCCGCGTCGGAGTCTCGAAGAGGTTGTGGATGCGGCCGTGGCGAACACCAATCCGACTGTGCTGCTACTAATCCCGCCGCTCATGCATGGAGCCGCGATCTATTCACTGCTCACGGCTTTCCTCATGGGAGCGCCCCGAGTGCTGACTCGCAGCTTCGATCCGACGGAAGTGCTGCGACTGGTCGAGGCCGAGAAGATCACCGGAATCACCGTCGTCGGCGACGCGATTGCTCGGCCGATCGCCGACGCCATCGCCGCAAGCGAAGGCCGGTACGATCTTTCGACTCTCAAACTGATCGGGTCGGGTGGCGCATTGTTCTCCCCGAACCTGAAGGCAGAACTGACAACCCGATTACCGGGACTGGTGATCAAGGATGCCTTCGGTGCTTCGGAATCCGGCAACGACGGCGTCGTCGAATTCGGTGAGGACGGTTCAAAGCGAATTCGATCCAACCCCAACATGATTCTTGTCGACGACGAATTTCGTCGCATCGAACCAGGCTCGGGCACAACCGGTTTCATCGCCAGGGCCGGCCATGTCCCCGTGGCCTACTTCGACGACCCCGCCAAGACTGCTGCAACTTTTCCTGTCGTCGACGGGGTGCGTCTGGCGGTACTCGGGGACATGGGCACGATGGAAGCCGACGGAACCATCGTGCTGCTCGGGCGCGGTTCGATGTGCATCAACTCCGGCGGCGAGAAGGTCTACCCCGAAGAAGTGGAGCAGGCGCTCAAAACTCACCCGGCAGTTTTCGACGCTTTGGTAGCGGGCGCGCCCGACGCACGATTCGGTGAGAAGGTTGCCGCTGTCGTGCAGGTTCGACCGGGGTTCGAAGATGTTGCGACGGAATCATTGTCGGAGCACTGCCGCACCCACGTGGCTGGGTACAAGATCCCCCGGTCGATCGTGCTGGTACCCAGCATCCTCCGCTCGCCCAGTGGGAAGGCCGACTACCGTTGGGCTCGCGAAACCGTAGCGGGAGTGTGAATCACCTTCCGATACTTCGGACGACGCACCACTCGTTTCCCTCTGGATCCAGCAGCACCTGAAAGGTACCGGCCGGGTCCTGCTGGACAGTACCGACCCGAGTTGCGCCGAGGCGCTCGGCGGCCTCGGTTGCAGCGACGACGTCATCCACGCTGACGTCGATGTGTAGACGATTCTTCGTCAGCTTGGATTCCGGTACGCGCTGGAACGCGAGGCGGGTCCATCCTGGAGGGTCGACAAACGCCCACGCGGTGTTTCGCTCCACTGGTTGTCCGCCGAGGATTCCGGCCCAGAATTTCGCCAGTGCGATAGGAGACGAGCAGTCGACGACCACCTCATCAACCTGCCCGATCACCGCTTCACAGCTCCGCTGAATTCGGCTGTCACAGCTGCGCTCAATTCGGCTGTCACAGCCAGGGCTCGATCGGCTTCTTCACCCACATGATCTTCTCGTCCGGATGCTCACGCCGAGCTTCGGGACGGTCAGGGTTAGCGGCTGCCCACACAGCTTTCTCGTCGAGCAGTCCGGCCGCGATGGTCCAGGTCTCCCGCGTGCTCGGCGGATTGGCGCCGGCCGCACGTGCGAGTTTGCGCAGTCGATCGTCGGGCATCTCGAGCAACTCTGCGCTACTGATATCGCGATCCCAGGCGAACTTGGCCAGGCCGACGGCTTTCTCGCGTCGGCTACGGCTCGCCATGTCGTTGTGCGCAAAGTCTGGTTGGGATGCCACGGCTTCACCTTATCGTCAACGCAATCGAGGCCCTCCCGCGTGAGCGGAAGGGCCTCGATTGCTGTTCTTCACTGTCGGGGTGGCGGGATTTGAACCCACGACCTCTTCGTCCCGAACGAAGCGCGCTACCAAGCTGCGCCACACCCCGTGTCGAACCTCGGTTAGCTTACATTACCGAGTCGACTGCCATTAAATCCGCAGGTCAGTTGCGTAGAACCGACGCTGGAGACTCTGCGGAACTGTGTGCGGAGACGTGCTCCGGTTCGCGCCTGGTGGCCGGAACCAGAGTCAACAGAGTTGCCTCGGGGCGGCAGCAGAAGCGCGCCGGCGCCCACGGCGAAGTGCCGATGCCCGCGGAGACGTGCAGCTGGGTGTGCGCGCCCCACTTCGACGGCCCCTTGACCCGGGATCGATCGATCTGGCAGTTGGTGACCAACGCGCCGTAGAACGGAAGGCATAGCTGACCACCGTGCGTGTGGCCGGCGAGCACAAGGTCGTAACCGTCGTCGGCGAACCGATCGAGAACTCGAGGTTCGGGCGAGTGCGTCAGACCAAGCTTGAGCTGGGCGACGGGATTGGGTGTTCCGGCGACGGTGTCGTAGCGATCACGCTTCAGGTGCGGATCGTCGACGCCGGCGGCTGCGATGCGAATACCGGCCACTTCGAGCTCGCGGCGCACGTGGGTCATGTCCAGCCATCCACGTTCGGTGAACGCGGCCCGCAGATCGCCCCAGGGGAGGGGATCCCCGGTGATGCGCTTGTCCTTGTTGAAGATGTAGCTCAGTGGGTTCTTCGGTTTCGGAGCGAAGTAGTCGTTGCTGCCGAAGACGAACAGACCCGGCCGAGCCAACAGATCACCGAGCGCCTGGACCACTGCCGGGACGCTGCGCTGATGCGACAAGTTGTCGCCGGTGTTGACCACGAGGTCGGGGTCGAGGCCTTCGAGCTCACGCAACCAATTCTGTTTCAACCGTTGGTTCGGCATCATGTGCAGGTCGCTGAGATGGAGGACCCGCAGCGACGACGAACCGGGCGCCAGGACTGGCATCGTCACCTCACGCAGTGCAAATGCATTGCGTTCGATGCCGGATGCGTACCCGATCCCTAGTGCAGCGGCGCCCGCGGCACCAAGTGCGGTGCGGGTCAGATTGGTGCGGAACTGGGAAGACACCTCTCAAGGATACGGGTGTGGCGTTCTTCTGCGTCGCTCTCGCCGTCTTTTACAGCTATTCCACAGAGAATTGTGTCCGGGCGGAGGTAACTATCGGCACGCTCGAAACGCCGAGCGCGTAACGTTTCCACCATGTCCGACACGACACCATCGCTCAAAGCCACCCTCCGAACCGACATGGTTGCATCCATGAAGGCGAAGGATCCGCTACGTACAGCCACCCTTCGGATGCTCATGGCAGCCATCCAGACCGAAGAGGTGGCCGGTAAGGAAGCACGAGTCCTCACCGACGAAGAAATCATCAAAGTCCTTGCAAAGGAATCGAAGAAGCGCGGCGAATCGGCCGAGATCTACACCGAGAACGGCCGCGGTGAGCTTGCCGCGAAAGAGCGCGCCGAAGCTCAGATCATCGACGAGTACCTGCCGACGCCGTTGACCGACGCCGAGCTTGTCGACGTCGTCGACACCGCCCTCGCTCAGGTGTCCGAGGAGCTCGGTGAGCGTCCGGGGATGCGTCAGATGGGCCAGGTCATCAAGGCCGCCAGCGCGCTGGCCAAGGGCAAGGCCGATGGCGCACGTATCTCTGCAGCAGTGAAGTCCCGCCTGTAGTCGCGCGCCACCAGAACCGAAAACGGCCGCGATCTCCGAGTCACTCGGAGATCGCGGCCGTTCTTGTTTTCAGAGCCGTCAGTTTTCAGGGCCGTCAGTTCGGCGGGGTCCCCGCAGGCGGTGCGGGTTCGCCTCCGGGCGGAGTCGCATCCGGGGGAGTCGCGCCCGGTGCCGGAGCTGCGGGAGCTGCCGGGGATGCGGGTGCGGCCGGAGCCCTCACGGAACCGTCACTGATGTAGATCGTGACGGTCGAACCCGGGATCGCGGACCCGGACGGCGAAACTCCGGTGACCGTTCCCGCGCGTGCTCCGGACGCCGTGGTCACGGAATTGACCGTGAAGCCGGACGCCTGCAACCTCGACGTCGCCGCCGACTGGCTCAGGCCGACAACCTCGGGAACCTGGCCGTTCTGCGATCCCCGTGCGTACTTCTCGTCGATCGGAGGCAGTGAGGTGGGCCCGAAGTTGTTGGCGACCGGGTTCATTGCCGCGAACCAGGATCTCGCCGGTTCGGTACCGCCGTACAGGTTGCCGCTGTAGCAGGGGCGCAGCGGGCTCGAGCAGATCTCTCCCGGCGTCGGGGAGTCGCCGAAGATGTAGACAGCGGCAGCGAGGTTGTTGGTGAAGCCGAGGAACGCCGAGGACTTGTGGGTCTCGGTGGTACCCGTCTTGCCCGACATCGGCAGGCTCCATCCGGCGCTGCTTGCAGCTCCGGCAGACGTACCGGCGCCGACGTCGTCACGGCTCATGGCGTTGGCGAGTGTGTCTGCCAAGCCGGGCTCGACAACCTGCTCACAGCCCTGCTCGGTGACGGCCACAGGCTTGCCGTAGCGGTCGAAGACCGAATCGATGGGACTCGGCGGGCACCACTTGCCGTGCGAGGCGAGAGTGGCCGCGACGTTGGAGAGTTCGAGTGGGTTGATCCAGGTGGGACCGAGGGTGAACGAACCGAGGTTCTGTTCCTTCTGGAAGTCGGCCATGCTGCGCTCGTCGAAGCCCGAGGTGTTGGGATCAGCGTACGAGCGCATGCCGAGACGGACGGCCATGTCGACGGTCGGCGTGACGCCGGTTGCCTCGATGAGCTTGACGAAAGCGGTGTTGGGGGACTGTGCCAGCGCGTCGGTCACGGACAGCGTCGGCGGGTAGTTGCCGGCGTTCTCCACGCAGTAAGTCGACACCGGGCAACCGGCCGCACCACCGCTACCCATGCCCTTGGCTTCGAATCGCTTGGGCACGTCGAGCGTCGCGTTGATACCGAGGCCCTTCTCCATCGCCGCAGCCGTCGTGAAGATCTTGAAGACGGAACCCGCACCGTCACCGGCAAGGGAGTACGGCTGTGCCTGGACGGTTTCGTCGGCGTCGGCATTGAGACCGTACGTGCGACTGCTGGCCATCGCGATGACCTTGTGTGAATCCTGGCCCGGCCTGATCACGTTCATCACGTTCGCGATGCCGTCGAGGTTGGCGCTCGCGTTCGCGTTCAGTCCGGCCTTGGTGGACGCCTGGACCTGCGGATCGAGAGTGGTCTTGATGAGATAACCACCCTCGTTGATCTGGTCGCGCGTGATTCCGGCGTCCGAGAGGTACTTCAGTGCGTAGTCACAGAAGAATCCGCGATCGCCTGCAGCGATGCAGCCGCGCGGCAAGTTGTTGGGGGTTTCCAGGACGCCGAGGGGCTCTTCCTTGGCGGCGCGGAACTCGTCGGCACGATCCGGAATGTTCGTGATCATGGTGTCGAGCACGGTGTTACGACGCTCGGTCACGCCCTCGACGTTCGTGTACGGGTTCAGTGCGGAGCTGGACTGAACCATGCCGGCAAGCATCGCCGACTGGGGAACGGTCAGATCTGCGGCATCGACGCCGAAGTAGGTCTGAGCGGCGTCCTGGATGCCGAAGGATCCGTTGCCGAACGGTACGAGGTTGAGGTACCGGGTGAGGATCTCGTCTTTCGTGAGTTCCTTGTCCAGCGTCAGGGCCATCCGGATCTCGCGGATCTTTCGGGCCGGGGTGGTCTCGATGGCAGCGCGGCGCTCGGCATCCGTCTTGGCCACGACCAACAGTTGGTAGTTCTTCACATACTGCTGATCGAGTGTCGACGCGCCCTGCTGCACTTCACCGGTCGTCGTGTTGGTGAGGAAGGCACGCAGCGTTCCCTGCCAGTCGACGCCCTTGTGGTCGGGGAACCGGCGGTCCTCGATGGAGACGATCGCCAACTTCATGTTGTTGGAGATCTTCTCGCTCGGGACTTCGAAGCGTCGTTGGTCGTAGAGCCAGGCAATGGGATTGCCTGCCGCATCGACCATGGTGGACACCGCGGGGACCGTGCCTTCGACCAGTTCGGCCGAGACGTTGTCGACGGTATCGGCGGCGCGGTTGGACGCGAATCCGAATCCGCCCGCCACTGGGAACATCACCCCTGCGACCAGGACACCCGCCAATGCGGAGCTTCCGGCGAGCTTCGCCACTGTTTTTGCAATCGACACGATCTACAGAGTACGTGTGCCCACCCATTGGAACCGGTTTCAGTGTTTTGGGGGTGTTCAAAACCTTCTGAACACGCGCTTTGTACTGCCGTACCAAAAAATGCTCCCGAGCGTCTTGCGTTAGGGCCGTTCTTTACCTAAATTGTGATCAGTGTGATCGACGTAACACTCGATCACGAATGTGTCTCAGCTTTCACCGTGCTACCGCGGGGACGGCTGAGATGGTGCGCTGCTCGCCCTATGGCGACGGTCAGACTTTGTAGAGGGGACCCAGAATGTACACAGCCACCCCGAGTAGCCGTTTGGACATCGAGCAGGCCGAGGCACGAATTGCCTGGGTAACTCAGGCACGATGCCGCGAGGTCGACCCCGACCAACTTTTTGTTCGTGGCGCCGCGCAGCGCAAGGCGGCCACCATCTGCCGTCACTGCCCGGTCCTCATGCAGTGCGGAGCAGATGCTCTCGACAATCGTGTCGAGTTCGGTGTGTGGGGCGGAATGACCGAGCGTCAGCGCCGTGCACTGCTCAAGCAGCACCCCGACGTCGACTCCTGGTCCGAGTTCTTCGAAGACCAGCGCCAGCATCACTCAGCAGTCTGATCCAGGCCGATCGGGGGGATCAGCCCTTACGAGTGAGCTGATCTCCCACCGCGCGCAGCGCCTCGAGGTCCGAGACCTCGAACGGTAGCGACGGAACACCGATCAGCGGCACCCTCGGGTGAGCTGCGGTGAATCGACTCAGCAAGGCGATCTCCCGCTTCGCGATCACTGCCCGATGGGCATGGATGCGGAGAACGGCTGCGGTGAGGGCTTCGGCCTCGGTCGCACTTTCCTTCGCTTCCAGTTTGTCGGCGGCGGTCACCGCATGATCGGCAGGCAGAGCCGTCAATGTCGGGTGCGTGCGGTTGAGAACCAGACCGGCCAACGGCATCGAGTCGCCCGCAAGGCGATCGACGAAGAACGCCGCCTCTCGCAGAGCGTCGGGTTCGGCCGCTGCGATCACCAGGAAATGAGTCCCCGGCTGACGTAGCAACTCGTAGGTCTTCGTTGCGCGTTCACGGAAACCGCCGAACATCGAGTCGAGCGACTGCACGAATGCCGATGCATCCGAAAGCATTTGGCTTCCCACGATGGTGGAGACACCCTTCAGTGCCAATCCCATCGCGCCGGCGACGAGCCTGGTCAGGCCACGGCCGGGTGCGGAGAGCAGCCGGATCATCCGTCCGTCGAGGAATGTGCCGAGCCTCTGCGGGGCGTCGAGGAAGTCGAGCGCATTGCGCGACGGCGGGGTATCGACGATCACCAGATCCCACGCGTCGTTCGACGCCAGCTGCCCCAACTTCTCCATCGCCATGTACTCCTGCGTTCCGGAGAACGATGTGGCAACGGTTTGATAGAAGGGATTCGCCAGGATCTGCTCGGCCTTCTCAGGGCTCGAATGCTCGATGACCATCTCGTCGAAAGTCCGACGCATGTTCAGCATCATTGCGTGCAGTTCGCCCGTGGCCTCGGGACCCAGCTTCACCGGCTGCGGAGTGTTGTCGAGTTCGGCCACACCCAGGGCCTGTGCGAGGCGGCGGGCCGGATCGATGGTGAGGACGACTACGCGTCGGCCCTCTTCGGCTGCACGCAACGCCAGGGACGCGGCCGTCGTGGTCTTGCCGACGCCACCTGCGCCGCAACACACCACGATCCGGGCCGTCGGGTCCTTGATGATCGCCGAAATATCGAGGGCAGGAGCTGCGCGTCGGCCGGTCCTGGAACTGCCGACCGTCACGTTCTCGGTGGTCTCGGTCATCACACGCCCTGTTCCGTGAGGTATTCGGCAAGCTCGTACAGCCCACCGAGATCGACGCCGTCGGCGAGTGCGGGAAGTTGCACCCGAGCCCCGTCGATCTCGCGGAGCTTCTCGGCGCTGGATTCTTGAGCTTCGAGCACCGAGGCATGCTCGATCGTCTCGGTGAGCAGGCCTGCGAAGTCGTCGTCGGACAGATCGATGCCGACGTCCGAGAGTGTCGA
This sequence comes from Rhodococcus sp. 5A-K4, assembly GCF_046097995.1. Classification (NCBI taxonomy): domain Bacteria; kingdom Bacillati; phylum Actinomycetota; class Actinomycetes; order Mycobacteriales; family Nocardiaceae; genus Rhodococcus; species Rhodococcus sp. 5A-K4. The sequence goes on along the minus strand of NZ_JBJURM010000016.1, from coordinate 52,043 downwards.
CCGGATCGAAGCCGCGTCGATATCGCCGGCAGCGGCACCGGAGAGTTGGTCTTCGGGCAAGAACCTCGGGCTGGCGCGGTTGACGATGATGGCACCGAGGTTGAGGTCGTCGCGCGCCAGTTCTGCGGCGGCGTCGGCAGTTTCCTGAACGGGCAGCGCTTCGAGAAGTGCAACAAGATGTACGACGGTCTCCGGCGAGTGCAGCAGCCGAACGACGCCTTCACTCTGGGAGTGCACCGGGCCGCCCTTGGCGAGATCGGCCATCGCCTTGGTGACGTCGAGGAAGCTGCCGATTCGTCCGGTCGGGGGAGCGTCGACGACAACGGCGTCGTACACGCGTTTGCCGGTTCGATCGGTGCGGATGACGCACTCCTTGATCTTGCCGGTGAGCAGAACGTCGCGAAGGCCGGGAGCGATGGTGGTGGCGAATTCGATGGCGCCGAACTTGCGCATCGCCCGGCCGGCGAAGCCGAGGTTGTAGAACATTTCGAGGTATTCGAGGAACGCGGTCTCGATGTCGACGGCCAGAGCCATCACTTCACCGCCACCTTCGGCGGCCGCGACCTTGGTCTCCTGCGGCGGAAGCGGCGGTACGTCGAAGAGTTGCGCGATTCCCTGGCGGCCCTCGACTTCCACGAGGAGAACGCGCTTGCCGCCTTCGGCCAACGCGAGCGCCAACGCGGCGGCAACCGTGGACTTACCGGTTCCGCCTTTACCCGACACAAAGTGCAGGCGGGCCTTCGTCGCAGACTCGGGCCAGGTCCTGCTCAGCTCATCTTGGGATGCAACCACACCGCGAGCCTATAAGTCTGGGGCCGAAGATGTACGCGGGATAGGCTCACCGCATGAGCGAAATAACTTCCTGGGAATACACCGTGACTCCGTTGCTGGTCCACAATCCGAAGGCAATTCTCGACAACTGGGGTGTCGACGGCTGGGAACTCGTGGCAGTCCTGCCGAGCGCGTCGGGCGAGCAGCACGTCGCGTACATGAAGCGTCCGAAGGGCTGAATCACATGGCAGAGGCAACACAGACCTGGTCGGAGCGTCTCGCCGAACTGGGCATTGCACTTCCCGCCGTCGCGGCACCCGTTGCTGCGTACGTTCCCGCGGTTCGCAGCGGCAACCACGTGTACACGTCGGGTCAGCTCCCGTTCGTCGACGGAAAACTGGCGCTGACCGGCAAGCTCGGTGCGGGCGTGTCGGATGAGGACGCCAAGGCCGCGGCGCGTACCTGCGCGCTCAACGCTCTTGCTGCCATCGACGCCCTGGTCGGCATCGACAACGTCGTTCGTGTTGTCAAGGTTGTCGGCTTCGTGGCATCCGCCGAAGGATTCACCGGTCAGCCCGGCGTGATCAACGGCGCTTCCGAATTCCTCGGTGAGGTGCTCGGCGACGCCGGTATCCACGCTCGTTCGGCAGTCGGCGTGGCAGAGCTTCCCCTCGGCTCTCCGGTCGAGGTGGAACTGATCGTCGAAGTTCGCTGATGTCGACGGTCCATCCCGCCTACGCGCAGCTTCGCCGCGTCACCGACATCGCTTCGGTCTTGCTCGAGAACAATCCGGGCATGATGACGCTGGACGGTACGAACACCTGGATTCTGCATGCTCCCGGCAGCGTCGAGTGTGTAGTCGTCGATCCGGGCGACAACGACGAGGAACACCTGCAACGTGTCGCTGGTATCGGTCCGGTTGCGCTGACCTTGATCACGCACCGGCACTACGACCACACCGGCGGGGTGGACCGTTTCCATGAATTGACCTCGGCTCCGGTGCGTTCCGTAGACCCCACTTTTCTGCGCGGGGGTGCTTCGGCGCTTGTCGACGGTGAAGTGATCGAGGTGGCGGGTCTGAAGCTGCGGATCCTCGCGACTCCAGGACACACCGCTGACTCGGTGTCGATAGTCATCGAGAACGATGCGAGCGTGCTGACGGGCGACACCATTCTCGGCCGCGGCACCGCAGTTCTGGACGACTCCGACGGCGATCTGGGGGATTACCTCACATCACTGCGGTCGTTGGCCGCACTCGGCGAAGGACTGACGGTTCTTCCCGGGCACGGTCCGGACCTGCCCGATCTGCAGGCGATTTCGCAGCAGTACCTTGCTCACCGCGAGGAGCGTCTAGCCCAGGTGCGGGACGCTCTGACGACGTTGGGGGAGTCGGCATCGGTGCGCGAGGTTGTCGAGCACGTCTACTCCGACGTGGACCCGAAGCTGTGGCCGGTGGCGGAGAAATCCGTCAACGTGCAGTTGGCGTATCTGCGCCGCTGAGGCGCTCGGCGCCGACATTCTGCGCCGCTGAGGCGCTCGGCGCCGACATAAAGAGTTGAGTTGTCTAGCCGAACTGCCGCCATCTATGCCGATCGAGGTATAGCTGGCGGCAGTTTTTGCATTTGTTTGATATGGGTCACGGGCCAATAGTTAGTCCATGACCTCACAATGCGACGGATGGATCCGCAATTACGTGGACGGCTCCTATGTCGAACCCGACGAGTCGTCGAGCTTCGATCAGGTCGACCCAGCAACGGGCCGTGTTCTCGCCCGGGTCCACGAGGCCGACAAGGCCCTGGTCGATCGGGCCGTGACCTCTGCCAGACGCGCTCTGGACAACGGTTGGGCCGATACGCCGGTCCGCGAGCGGACGGCCCTGCTGCGACGCGCCGCCGACCGGATCGAGGAGCGATTCGAAGAGTTCGTCGCCGCAGAAATGGCGGACACCGGCAAGCCGATCACACAGGCACGCGAACTCGACGTCGCGCGCGCCCTGACGAACTTCCGCACTTTCGCCGACATCGTCGCCGCGGCCGGACAGGAATCGTTTGTCACGGATCTCGCGGGTGGCAAGCAGGCGCTGAACTACGCGATCCGCAAGCCGCTCGGCGTGGTCGCCGTGATCGTTCCCTGGAACCTGCCGTTGCTTCTCCTGACCTGGAAGGTTGCGCCCGCACTCGCGTGCGGAAACTCCGTGGTGGTCAAGCCCTCCGAGGAAACCCCAGCGACGGCGTCGTTGCTTGCCGAGGTACTCGAAGAAGTCGGCCTGCCTGCCGGTGTCTACAACGTCGTCCACGGGTTCGGTGCGAACTCCGCCGGCGAGTTCCTCACCACGCACCCCGGCATCGACGGTGTCACCTTCACCGGATCTTCGGCAACCGGTTCGCATGTCATGAAAACCGTTGCGCCGCGAGTCCGTCCGGTCTCGTTCGAACTCGGTGGCAAGAACGCCGCGATCGTCTTCGACGACGTCGACATCGACGAAGCGTTGACGGGTCTGACCAAGTCGGTGTTCACCAACACCGGCCAGGTCTGCCTGTGCACCGAACGGGTGTACGTGCACCGCAGCATTTTCGACGACATCGCCGGTGGACTTGTCGAGCGGGCAGCAGGATTGCGTCTGGGCGACCCGACGCTCGATGCAACGACGACCGGACCGCTCATTTCGCAGGCGCACCGGAAGAAGGTTCTCGACTACTTCGAGATCGCCGAGCAGGAAGGCGCGAAAGTGCTGACCGGCGGCGGTATTCCGGACCTCGGACAGGAACTGTCGGGCGGATCGTGGATCGAACCCACCCTGTGGACAGGCTTGACCAACAAGGATCGCGTCGTGCGCGAGGAGATCTTCGGACCCGTTGCAGCACTCATTCCGTTCGAGACCGAAGCCGAGGCGATCGCCTTGGCAAACGACACCGAGTACGGCCTCGCTGCCTCTGTGTGGACCAACGATCTGCGCCGTGGACACCGCGTCGCGCAGAAGATGAACGTCGGAATCTCCTGGGTCAACACGTGGTTCACCCGCGAACTGCGATCTCCCTTCGGCGGCATGGGCCTGTCCGGCATCGGACGTGAGGGTGGCGAGTCCTCGCTGCACTTCTACACCGAACCGACGAATGTATGTGTGCAACTGTGAACATCGAAACCGCAAAAGTTTTCCAGAAATGAGCGAGGCGTGATGACAGCCCCCGAAGACACCGTATCCGCGCTCGCGCGTCGCCTCGACGACGCTGCGCAGACTCGCACCGACACCCCGAGCCTCGCCGACGAATACACCATCGACATCGACGAGGCCTACCGGATCCAGAACGAACTCCTCGAACGACGAACCAGCCGTGGCGAATCGATTGTGGGTATCAAGCTCGGCTTCACAAGCCAGGCGAAGATGGCGCAGATGGGTGTCTCCGAAGTGATCGTCGGTCAGTTGACCGACGCGATGTGCGTGAGCAACGGCGGCGAAGTCGACCTGAGGAAGTTCATTCATCCCAAGATCGAACCCGAAGTGGCATACCGTCTGTCGAAGGACGTCGATCTCGACGATCCGAACGTCGACATCGAAACCTGCGTCGATGCACTGGCTCCCGCAATGGAGATCATCGACTCGCGCTATCGCGACTTCCGCTTCACCTACACCGACGTCGTCGCTGACAACACCAGCGCTGCCGGGTATGTGATCGGGCGGTGGCTGCCGCTACAGAACGTCGAAGACCGTTCCGTACGTATGGAGGTCGGCGGCGAGACGGTAGTCGGTTCCACGTCGGCCATTCTCGGCGATCCGGCGCGCGCTTTGCATGCACTGCTCGACATCGCCCGCCGACGCCGAATTCCGTTGCGCGCCGGTCAGGTAATTCTGGCCGGTGCCGCCACAGCAGCTGTGCGACTCGACGAGGGCGTCGCACAGTGCACGATCGACGGACTCGGAACCGTCACGGTGAAAGGTGTGAAGCGATGAGTGGGGCGCAGGTCATCGAGAAGCTGGCGAAGCCGCGCGGAAAGTTCCCCCACGTCAAGGTGGTCGGCGATTTCGTCTATGTCTCCGGGACCAGTTCGCGTCGACCCGACAACACGTTTGTCGGCGTCGAGGTCGACGAGATGGGGACGACGGCGCTCGACATTCGGGCGCAGACGCGTGCCGTCATCGAAAACATCGCGGCAATCCTCGCCGAAGTGGGTGGAGAACTCAGTGATCTGGTTCAGGTCACCTCCTACCTGGTGTCGATGAACGACTTCGGAGGATACAACGAGGTGTACGCCGAACTGTTCGACGAAAACGGTCCGACGAGAACGACTGTGGCTGTTCACCAACTGCCCCACCCGCATCTGCTCATCGAAATTTCCGGCGTGGCGTACGTGCCCGCCTCCAAGCGCTCAGCGTCCGAAGATACGGAGAATGCATCATGACCACGATTCCTCCCGTCATCGACTTCAAGAAGTGGATCGACGACAACCGCCACCTGCTGCAGCCGCCTGTCAACAATCAGACGATGGCGCTCGGAGACGACTTCATCGTGCAGGTCGTCGGCGGACCGAACCAGCGGACCGACTACCACCTCGATCCGTACGAGGAGTGGTTCTACCAGCTCGAAGGCGACATCCACGTCAACGTCATGACCGAGGACGGTCCTCAGCGTGTCGACATTCGTGAGGGCGAAACCTGGTTGCTGCCGGGAGACATTCCGCATTCGCCGCAGCGTCCCACCGCGGGCTCCATCGGCCTGGTCATCGAACGCGTCCGCAAGGAAGGCACGCTCGAGAAGTTCCAGTGGTACTGCCTCGAATGCGATCACAAGATTCACGAGGTCGAACTTCAGGTGCGCGACATCGTGGCCGACCTTCCGCCGGTGTTCGTCAAGTTCTACGAGAGCGAAGAAGCCCGCACGTGTGACAAGTGCGGCACGCTCCATCCCGGCAAGGGCTGAGTGATGAGCAACCTGATCGACATCCACACCCACTACGTGCCCAACGGGTGGCCGGATCTGACCGAAGACGCGGGGCCGCAAGCGCCGTGGCTGAAGGTCGAGTCGGAGACCGAAGCCATGATCATGATGGGCACCACGGAGTTCCGCCGCATCCAGTCCGATGCCTGGGACGCCGAGGTGCGGCTTCGGGACATGGATGCCGACGGCGTGCACACGCAGGTCGTCTCGCCGACGCCGGCATTCTTCAATTACGGCCGAAGCGGCGAGCAGGCAAGTCGCATCGCACGGATCTTCAACGACCTCGCGCTCGAGATCGTGGAGCCGGCGAAGGATCGGTTGATTCCGTTCTGCCAGGTGCCTCTGCAAGACACCGACGCAGCGTGCCGTGAGCTCGAGCGGTGCATCGCGAACGGGCACCGCGGTGTCGAGATCGGCAATCATGTGGGCGATCTGGACCTCGACAGCGAGGGCGTGGTGACGTTTCTCCAGCACTGTGCGTCGCTTGACGTGCCGGTATTCGTGCACCCGTGGGACATGGCCAACTCTCCGCGCCTCGATCGCTGGATGGCGCAGTGGCTCACCGCGATGCCGGCCGAAACGCATCTGTCGATACTCGCGCTGATTCTCGGTGGGGTGTTCGACAAGATCGACGATCGTCTCAAGATCGGATTTGCGCACGGTGGCGGATCTTTCGCGTTCTGGTTGGGCCGGATGGAAAACGCCTGGCACGGCCGCAACGACATCATCGGTACGTCGGAGTTCCCGCCTTCGCATTACCTGGGTAGGTTCTACGTGGATTCCGTCGTCTTCGACGAGCGCGCACTGCGACTGCTGGTGGACACGGTGGGGGTGGACCGTGTGATGGTGGGTAGTGATTACCCGTACCCCTTGGGGGAGCGTCCGGTCGGTGAGGTGGTTCGCAAGAGTGAGTTCTTGGACGATACTGCGCGCCAACTGATTTCGCGGGGGAATGCCGAACGCTTCCTGGGTCTCGTCTGAGACCCCGGCTATACCCTTTCCGGTATGGCGGACGGTGAATTCGGCATTTGTGAGTCATGTCTCGAGCGAGCACAATTCCAAACACAACGATCGACGACGCTCGTGATGCCGACAATCCCGAAGACGGGGTCGGTGACTACAGATTTCATCGTCCGCCTGCCCCATCCAATCGATAGGTTCCGCGATGTCAGACAAGATATCCAACAGCACAACGAGTGACGGAAAGCCGTTGCCGGAGAAAGCTGCCCGTAGCCGAGTTGCCATGGCAACTCTGGCCGGCACAACTCTCGAATGGTACGACTTCTTCCTCTACGGCACAGCCGCCGCGCTGATCTTCAACAAACAATTCTTTCCGAGCCTGAGCCCCACGGCCGGCACGCTGGCTGCCTTCAGCACCTTCGCCGTCGGATTCATCGCACGGCCGGTAGGTGGGCTCGTGTTCGGGCACTTCGGTGACCGGATCGGGCGCAAGGCCACACTCGTGGTCTCCCTGGTGATGATGGGCGTCGGGTCCACACTCATCGGCCTCATCCCGAACTACGATTCCATCGGATTCTGGGCGCCCGTCCTCCTGGTGGCCATGCGCGTCGTTCAGGGCATCGGTCTGGGCGGTGAAGGCGCCGGTGCGACACTCATGTCGATGGAGCACGCGCCGGCAGGGCAGAAGAATCGTTATGCAGGTTTCCCGCAGATGGGCACACCCGCCGGACTGGTTCTCGCCAACGGCATCTTCCTGACGACCAACGCCGTGATGTCGGACTCGGCATTCGCTTCGTGGGGTTGGCGAATCCCGTTCCTGCTCAGCTTCGTTCTGGTGGCGATCGGTCTGGTGATTCGCCTGCGCGTCACCGAGTCGCCGTCATTCGCCGGGATCATGGAGAAGGGCGAAATAGTCCGCTTCCCGCTGCGTGAGTCGCTCAAGGTCGGCTTCCCCCGCTTGTCTCTCACGCTTGCCGCGTGCTTGGCGAACTCCGCCGTGGCGTACGCCTTCATGGTGTTCACCCTGTCGTACGGAACTCAACATCTGGGCTACGACAAGCAATTCCTGGTGCTCAGCGTGACCGCGGCCGCAGTCCTGTGGTTCCTTTCCATCCCGTTCTGGACCAAGATCGCTGACAAGTACGGGCGTCGACACATGTTCATCGGCGGATCTGCCGCAATCCTGTTGTGGTGCATCGTGTTCTTCCCGCTACTGAACACCGAGAACAAAGTGGTCGCTGTCATCGCGTTCCTGGGTATGGGTCTGATCGTGCCGGTCACCCACTGCGTTCAGGGCAGCATCATCGCCGATACCTTCCCGGCCAAGGTCCGCTACTCCGGTTCGTCTCTGATCCTTCAGAGTGGTGCGATTCTCGGCGGTGGACTGGCGCCGATGATCGCCACCGCACTGCTGGACGCCACCGGGTCTTCGGTAGGCGTCACCTGGTACCTCGCCTCGATATGCACAATCAGCCTGGTCGGCGCCATCGCACTGTTCAAGATTGTCCCCGATTCGTCGCGGGGCTTGGAGCACGAGGAGATTCGCGTCTCCGAAAACGCCTGAGTACTGGATTGATCCGACATCGGCCCGTTCCCCCTCGCGGGGAACGGGCCGATCGGCGTTTCACGGTCGCATGAGCTCAGCTGCAAAGGACTCCAGCGTCGCGATCAGGGCCTGTGCGGACGGGCTCGACGTGCGAGTCGCCGAGGAAGTGATGCCGACGCTGTGCCCGATCGGATCGAGTGTGATGGACAGGGTGGTCAAGCGCGCGTCGTCGCGGGGGATGAGGCTCGGTAGGACCGCGATCATGTCGGTCTCGACCAGCAGCTGGCGCACGGTGAGGAAAGAGGTTGCCTCGACGCGGTTTTCGGGCAACGGCAGGCTGTTGCGGGCGAAGAACTCCTCGAGCTCGCGGCGGAGCACTGTCTCGACCCCGGGAAGGATCCAGGGGAAGCCGCGTAGTTCTTCGAGTTGGACGTCCTCGCGGTGAGCGAGCGGGTGATCCACGCGGGTGACGAGTTCGACGGACTCCGCGTAGAGGTTCCGTCTTGTCGCGGTGTCATCGGTAGGTGAGGTGAGCCGGCCGACGATCAGATCGATTCGGCCCGCTTCCAGATCGGTGAGCAACTGTTCGGGCGTGCCTTCGCGCACGATGACGGTGAGCAGCGGGTGGTGAACCTTCAGGCGCGCGATAGCGCCGGGAAGCAGCACGTTGGATCCGGCGAGATGTGTTCCCACGATGACGGTTCCGCGATTGGCGTCGGCAAGTTCGACGACGTGCCGCCCGGCTTCGGTCAGCTGCGCGATCACGGCCCGCGCATGAGTTGTGAAGGCCTCTCCGAAAATGGTCGGGGTGATTCCGCGTGGGCCGCGGTCGAAGAGCGAGACACCGAGAATGGACTCGATGTCGTGCAGACTGCGGGTCGCGACGGGTTGTGTGATGTGAAGTGCGGCAGCGGCGCCGACCACGCTGCCCTGACGGCTCAATGCGTCGACGAGCAGGAGATGGCGGAGTTTGAGTCGCCCGTCGAGGAGCTTGGGCATGTCCATGGAGCAATCCTAGACGGGATTACCGCGAGTGGGTAGGCGCCCGAAGTTGCTCAGAAGAAGGTGATTCCGATCGGTTGGGCCGAGGTGTACTTCTCCCAGGTTTCGCTGCTGTCCGGACTTCCCGTGTGCGCAAACGACGTCCAGTGCCGGCGTATCCGACGGCCCAGTGCGTCGATGCTCTGCCAGTCGCTGCTGCCCAGCATCGGTGAGCTCTTCCAGGACTGCTCGGTTCCCAACATGAAGGGTAGTTCGATGCAGTGAGTGGCTCCGAAGACGTCGTCCGTCGGTGCCCAGTCGAAGCGATACGTGTACACCGACGCGCCGGCCGCTGTGAAGGCGTCGGCCAGCTCCATCGCAGGTTCGGCAAACATGTTCTGTGTCAGTGCCTTTTCGGCGACGCGTTCGGGATCGGGTACTCCCGCCACGTCGCGCACGAAAGCGGATCCCTCGTCGCGGGTGTATCCCACGATGACGTCCGGCGCTGTTTCGAAAGTTCGGATCACCGGATCCAGTTCGGAAATCGGTGCGAAGGGCGGTTGCACGACGTTAGGGGACCGCCGGCTGAACTCGATTGCGGTGCTGCGGAATGCGTCGAGAATGCGGGAGAGTGGCGCGGTCCGAGGATCTCCGTCGAGCAGTCGGGCAAATGTTTCACCGTTCTCGATCGCGGCAGCCTGCGTGAAGTTGAGGTCCGGCCGTGGGGTGCTCTGCAGAATTGCTCGATGGAACAGAGTTCGAGAGTTGTTACTGCTCAACAGATTCACAATCGAATGAGCGCCGGCCGACTGCCCGAACACGGTGACCGAGTCTGGGTCGCCGCCGAATGCCTCGATGTTCTCGCGCACCCACTCGAGCGCTGCGATCTGATCGTGGACCCCGAGATTGCCTTCGCTCACGCCGTCGAGGAGGAGATATCCGAGCACGCCGACGCGGTAGTTGACCGACACCACGACGACGTCGCCCTCGGCTGACAAAGCGCCGCCGTCGTACCAGGGGAGGGAGCCGCCGCCACTGGAGTAGCCGCCACCGTGAAGCCAGACCATCACCGGGCGATGACCGGTCAGCGACGGGGTTGTGACGGTGACGGTGAAGCTGTCCTCGCTCTGCTCCGGTTCGGGGAGCGGTGGCCCCATGATGCGCGCGAGCCGTGAAGGTGGTTGGGGGAAGACCGTTCCAAGCGCTGTGGCGTCGAAGACGTCGGAGAACGGTCCCGCCGGCCGCGGCTTCTCGAAGCGCGGTGCGCGGGCGTAGGGGATCGCACCGAAGTAGTAGGAACCGTCACGCTTTAGGCCGCGGATCTTCCCCGAAGCTGTGGATGCGATCACCGTCTCGGACGAGGGCATGGGTTCCTTTCCTCTTGTGCATACCTTTTCGAGCATGCCAGGTGCATGCCGCGGCACAAATGCCTTTGTGGTCGTGCGGTATGCGTTACGGCGTGAGTGCCTGTACCAGTCGATCTTCGAGTCGCGTCGTCACTCGGCTGTATACGGCACCGTCGTCCAGGGCTCGGGACATCACTATTGCGCCTTGGATTCCGGCCACGGCTTCTTCGGCGAGTCCGGTGGAATCTTCGGCGCCGACGAGTGCCGCCTCGAGAGCTGCGGTCCATTCGTCGAAGTAGGTTCGCACCTTGGCGCCGAAGCGGTTTCGCTCTTCACCGAGTGCAAATGCGCCGAACAGGCAAATGCGTTGCCCTGACCGAAAGTAGTCGGCGACGGTAGCGAACATGCTCTCGATGCGCTGCCGCGGTGGAACCGACTCTGCTCGAAGCGGTTCGAAGACTTCGGTGCGAAACCATCCGTCGACCTCGTCGAGTACGGCCTCGGCCATCTCTTCCTTCCCTCGCGGAAAGAAGTTGTAGAGACTGCCTTTGCCCAAACCGGTGTGTTCGGTGATGACGGCCAGGCTTGCTCCGTCGAACCCGTAGGTTCGAAACACGTTCGCGAGAGCGGGGATCGTGTCCGAGCGTTCAGCTACCTGTCTGGCCATGGATTCATCCTTTCATCACAGACCCAACTCGCTCAGGCCCGGATGATCGTGCGGGCGTGGTCCGGTCGAATCCCAGAAGAACTTTCGCTCGGACTCCGCGATGGGGACGTCGTTGATGCTGGCATGACGGTGGTGCATGAGGCCGTCCGCGTCGAATTCCCAGTTCTCGTTGCCGTAGGAGCGGAACCACTGCCCGTCGTGATCGTGCCACTCGTACGCGAATCGCACGGCGATGCGGTCGTCGCCGTGTGCCCACAACTCTTTGATCAACCGGTAGTCCAGCTCGCGGGTCCACTTCTCGGTCAGAAGTTCGACGATTTCGGATCGGCCGGTGACGAACGTCGACCGATTGCGCCACCAACTGTCCGGCGTGTAGGCCAGCGACACCTTGTGCGGATCGCGTGAGTTCCATCCGTCCTCGGCGAGGCGGACCTTCTGGACGGCGGTTTCGTGGGTGAAGGGCGGAATCGGTGCTCGGACGGTCATTGCGTGGCCTCTCGATCGGATGTGTACCTATCGGTACATACTTTACCGATAGGTACAACAAGAGTCCAGGGAATGACTTCGGCCGCCCCAACCGAAGTGGGAGCGGCCGAAAGAGTCGAGAAGGAAGAAACTAGCGGGCGCGACGAGCCAGACGCTCGGAATCCGAGATCAGAACGCTCTTGCCTTCGAGGCGCAGCCATCCGCGGTGTGCGAAATCGGCGAGCGCCTTGTTGACGGTCTCGCGGGAAGCGCCGACGAGCTGGGCGATCTCTTCCTGCGTGAGGTCGTGAGTGACGCGCAGGGCGCCACCTTCCTGAGTGCCGAAGCGCTGCGCGAGCTGCAGGAGCGCCTTGGCCACACGGCCGGGAACGTCCGTGAAGATCAGGTCGGCCAGGGTGTTGTTGGTACGACGCAGTCGGCGGGCGAGAACGCGCAGCAGCTGCTCGGCGATCTCGGGGCGCTGCTGGATCCATGCCTTGAGAGCGTCGCGGTCCATGCTCACGGCGCGAACCTCGGTGACGGTCGTAGCCGTCGAGGTGCGGGGGCCGGGGTCGAAGATGGACAGTTCGCCGAACATGTCGGACGGGCCCATGATCGTCAGTAGGTTCTCGCGACCGTCGGGTGAGCGTCGACCGATCTTCACCTTGCCGGACACGATGATGTACAGGCGGTCACCGGGTTCACCTTCGTTGAAGATGACATGTCCACGGGGGAAGTCGACGGGCTGCAGCTGCTTTGTCAGCGCCGCTACCGCTGAGGGCTCGACTCCTTGGAAGATGCCGGCTCTTGCCAGGACGTCGTCCACGTGCGCTCCTTGTTGGGATTTGTTCGTTTGTGGTGTCATTTTTGCGCTAACTATCTTTGTACCCGCGCTGCGCACAAACCGTCGTACACAGGCTCAGCCCTCATGAGTGAGACACTGTGTCCAATGCAATCTGTGTTCAATGCAACAGGTACGGCATCGAAGTCTACGTCCCGATAGCTCGCGACGAGTGATTGATGCCACGTAAGAGCCGAAAATTCTTCCGGAATCCGCTGCGGTGACTACTTTGTATGGCCGTCAACTTGCCCGTTGTGTCCGAATTTCGCCCAGGCTGGCGCTCTCGGGAGCCTCCGACTGACGGCCCTTCCGCTTCCGGTGGAAGCGAGCGAACGCATGGGGAAACCCATCGCTTGCCAGGCGGGCGACGTCGTCGTGACTTGCCTGATCGAGGAAGTCTTCTACTTCGTGCTCTTGAACCGAGAGCCGACGCAATCGCCCTTCGACTCGTTCCATCGCCAGGGCAAAGAGCATCAGCAGTAGCGGAAAGAGAATTACTGCGAGTCCTTGCATAGGGGGAAGTAAACACGTCGAAGGTCTCAGAATCGACACGACGGAGTCTCCACTCATGTCGTATCCGTACAGTTGTCTGAGTGCAGACCACCCCGACAGGCAGTTCAGAGCAGCGGAAGAAACCGCGTTCGGGGGGTGCGCGGAAGGAAGAATCACACCTCGGATTGGTACGCCGGGCGCGTCGGATGAATCGCGAGCTCGCTGTGGCTTTCCCGCACGTGTATTGCGAACTCGACTTCACGACTCCGTTGGAACTGGCAGTGGCGACAATCCTGTCGGCGCAATGCACTGACGTCCGCGTCAACATGGTCACGCCGGCGCTCTTCGCCCGCTATCCCGACGCGAAGGCATACGCGGAAGCCGATCGGACCGAACTCGAGGAGTACATCCGCTCCACCGGCTTCTACCGGAACAAGACGACGTCGTTGATCGGACTCGGTCAGGCGCTACTCGAACGCCACGACGGTCAGGTCCCGAACAAGCTCGAAGATCTGGTGAAACTCCCAGGCATCGGACGCAAGACCGCGAACGTCGTGCTGGGCAATGCCTTCGACATTCCGGGAATCACCGTCGACACCCACTTCGGTCGGCTCGTGCGTCGGTGGAAGTGGACCGAGGAAGAAGATGCCGTCAAGGTGGAACACGCCGTCGGGGCACTGATCGAACGTAAGGAATGGACACTGCTCTCGCACCGCGTGATCTTTCACGGCCGACGGGTCTGCCACGCGCGCAAGCCCGCGTGCGGGGTGTGCGTTCTCGCCAAGGACTGCCCGTCGTACGGACTCGGCCCGACCGACAAAACCGAGGCCGCGGCCCTGGTGAAAGGCCCCGAGACCGACCATCTGCTCGCCCTGGCAGGGTTGTGATCGCCGATGACAAGTGCTGGAAGATGGTCTCTCGCTGCGCTCGTGGTCGTCGCGGCTCTCGTCGTGGCGATCTGGCCGCGCGGGGGAGACGACACGACGCCCACGTCCACGGGTCCGTCGTCGTCCGCGTATCAGCCGCCGACGTTCACTCCGTCGTCGGAATCGCTCGATCAACTCCGTAGCCAGGCCTCACTGGCTCCCTGTCCGACTCCGACGGGCGAAGCTCCGGCCGGCTCGGCGCTGGCCGGAATCACCCTCGACTGCGTGTCAGACGGTCGGCCCGTCGACCTTGCCGCAGCGATCGGCGGAAAACCGACTCTGCTCAACTTGTGGGCGTACTGGTGCGCGCCATGCGCCGAAGAGCTTCCGTACCTTCAGGAATTCGCGGAGCGCGCCGAGGGCAGCATCAACGTTCTGACGGTGCATTCGGATCCGAATCAGGAGAACGCTTTGACGCGACTCATCGACTACTCGGTGCGTTTGCCTGGCGTCCAGGACGGTGACGGCAAGGTACGGATCGCAGTGGGCGCACCGCCGGTGCTGCCGGTGTCGGTGCTCGTGCGCGCGGATGGAACAGTCGCCAAGGTCTTGCCTCAACCTTTCCGCAGTGCGGACGAAATCGCCGCCGCTGCGGCGCAATATCTGGGAGTCGTCGTATGAGCACACCGGTTCCCGAGTGGTTGCGAGCTGTCGCCAGCACCGAGCCCACCGATCCACACCGGATCAACCCCGTCCTCGAGCGTCGCGCGCCGCGCGGGACCGTGACGCGTCCGGCCGCGGTGCTCGTGCTCTTCGGCGGACCGCGTGAGGCAGACCCTCTCGCCGTCGGCGGCTTGCCGGAGGGCGCAGACGTGTTGCTGACCCAACGGGCGTCGACGATGCGTCAGCACAGCGGACAGGTCGCATTCCCGGGCGGCGCCGCCGATCCGGGCGACGACGGCCCCATCGGCACCGCGCTGCGTGAAGCGCAGGAGGAAACCGGGCTTGATCCGAGCGGAGTTCAGCCGCTCACCGTGCTGCCGGAGATCTTCATCCCGCCGTCGGGTTTCGACGTGACGCCGGTGCTCGGCTACTGGGAGCAGCCGACGACGGTGGGGATTCAGGACGAGGGCGAGGTCGGACGGGTGGCCAGGGTGCCGCTGCGCACGTTGCTCGACCCCGACAACCGGTTTCAGGTTCGCCATCCCCTCGGATACCAGGGCCCGGCGTTCCGCGCCGACGGCATGCTGGTCTGGGGGTTCACAGCAGGAATCCTCGCGGCGCTGTTCACGGTGTCGGGCTGGGAGATTCCGTGGAACTACGAGGACGTGAGAGACCTGGACACAGCGCTGTCCGAGTTCGGTGAAGGTGTCGAGGATTCGGCGGTGCCGCGATGACAGGTTCTCGCTGGGTGGACATCGCCATCGTTCTGGTCGCCCTCATCGCGGCCACGTCCGGATGGCGTCAGGGTGCGGTGGCGTCGGCGTTGGCGTTTGTCGGCGTGATCCTCGGTGCCGTCGCCGGAATTCTGTTGGCGCCCCACCTGCTCGTGCACGTCACCGAAGGCAAGCTGCGCATCCTCGCGGGCATCTCGCTGATCGTGGTGTTGGTCATCATCGGCGAAGTCGCCGGCATGGTGCTCGGACGCGCGGCGCGCAGCGGAATGCACAGTCCGACGGCGCGATCCGTCGACAGCGTCATCGGTGCGGGTCTACAGGCGGTGGCCGTCGTGGTCGCGGCGTGGTTGCTCGCGATTCCGCTCACTTCTTCGTCGCAGCCGAATATTGCCGCCGCTGTTCGTGGTTCGGATGTTCTCGCCAGCGTGGACGAACTGGCGCCGCAGTGGCTGCGCCGCATCCCGACGGAGTTTTCGGCGTTGCTCGACACCTCCGGCCTGCCGGACGTCATCGGCCCGTTCGGGCGTACGCCCATCACCGAGGTCGAAGCACCCGACGCGAGCGTTCTGGCCAGTCCGTTGGCGGCGCAGTTGCGTCCGAGTGTTCTACGCATCAACGGCGTCGCACCGAGTTGCCAGCGCGCGCTCGAGGGATCCGGATTCATCGTCGCTCCCGAACGCGTCATGACCAACGCACACGTGGTTGCCGGAACCGAGAGCATCACGGTGGACACCATGGAGGGCGCGCTGCCCGCGCAGGTGGTTCTCTTCGACTCCGCCGTCGACATCGCGATTCTGGCGGTTCCCGGACTGGACGCACCGGTGCTGCCGTTTGCTCCGGAGCAGGCTCAGACCGGCGACAACGCGTTGGTGCTCGGTTACCCCGGCGGCGGTCCGTACACGGCCAGCGCAGCCCGCGTTCGTGAGGTCCTGAACCTGAACGGACCGGACATCTACAAGGCCGGAACCACTCAACGTGAGGTCTACACCGTCCGCGGATCCATCAGGCAGGGCAACTCTGGTGGGCCGATGGTCGACGATCAGGGGCGCGTCCTCGGCGTAGTGTTCGGTGCTGCCGTCGACGACAGCGACACCGGATTCGTCCTCACCGCCCAGGAAGTATCGCGCCAGTTGAACGCGGCTGCCTCGGCGTCGACGCCGGTGCCGACAGGCGCCTGCATTCTGTAGCGGTCACTTCTCTGTAAGGAGGAAGTCCTCGAGTTCGCGGTTGACGCGCTCGGGGGCTTCCTGATGCGCGTAGTGACCAACTCCGGCAATGGTGCGCAGTTTCTCGCCGGGAGCCCAATGCTTGTCGCGCCGCACGGTACGGGTGAGCACGTACGGGTCGAGTTCGCCGTGAATCTGGACGATCGGAATGCGAAGAACCTGATCCATCAAACGCATGAAACGACGACCCTCGGGCCGGAGCTGGCTGCGGAAGGCCCAGCGCTGGTACTCCAGCGTGGAATGCGCGACGCCCGGGATCCGGATCGCGGCCCGCATCTTGGTCATCACGTCCGCGAACTCGGGTTGCTGCGGCCAGGTGGGGCCGGACCGCGAGCGAACCAGACGCTCCACCTCGGCGCCGTTGTCGGCCGTCAACCGACGTTCCGGGCGTAGCGGTACCTGATAGGCCAGGAAAGAGGGCAAAAGCGCGCGGCGCTGATATGGGTCGCGCACGACTGCTTTCTTGAGTGCCATCGGGTGTGGCGACGAGATCAACGCGATCGACCGCACCAGACGTGGATGCAGGAGCGCGGTCGCCCAGCACACCAACCCGCCGTCGGCATGACCGATCAGCGTGGCCTTGCCGTAACCCATCGCACGAATGAGACCGGCTACGTCACCGGCGAGCGTCCAACCGTCGTAGCCGCGAGGGGGTTTGTCGGAATCGCCGTACCCACGAAGATCCATGGCGACGACGCGGAATCCCTGTTCCGACAGTGCCGTCAACTGATGGCGCCAGGACCACCAGAAATCGGCGAATCCGTGCAACAGGACCACCAACGGAGCATCCGGCTCCGCGTCGCCTACCTCGACGACGTGAAACCGGATGCCGTTGGCGTGAATGTCCCGGTGAATCCAGGGGCCGTCGAACCTGACGGTGGATGGATCTGGGGCTGCCACTTTCGATCAGACTCGCTACCGGCGCGCGTTGAAATCGACAGACGGCTTTGCGTCGTCATGGCTGCCGGGAAGGACGTTCTTGGCCTGCTTGAGCGATTCGATCGTCTTCTCCGGAGCCCTCAGCTTGCGCACACGCAGATAACCGAGCAGCGCCAGAATCGCGGTGGTCACCACCATGATCAGGAAGACGATGAGGAACGCCAGCCAGCGCGGCACCCAGGTATCGAGCATCTCGGCCAGGAAGAAAAAGAAGAAGAACGAGCTGAACAGCAGAACCGTGAAGGCCAGGATGAAGAAGACACTGCCCTGCAGACCCTTCTTGACCTCGCCCGTGACCTCGGCCTTGGCAAGTTCAACCTCGGCGCGCACGAGGGTGGAGACCTGTGCGGTCGCGTCCTTGACGAGGGCCCCGATGGTGGCCTCACCCGGCGTGCGGGCGTCCACATCGGTGAGAGGGATGGACGAGACCGTGTTCGGTACTCCATCTCCGGTGAAGCGCTGGCTCTCTCCGTTGGTCAAGCTCACTTGTCGACCTCTCCAGGTAGTTCTCTCGCGTCCGTGGCAATGGCGGTGGAAGCGTCGTCTCGAGCCGCATGAACTCGTCCACGTCGCCACAGCAGCGCTGATCCGATCAGCGATGCCACCAACGATGTCACGAGAACTGCGGCCTTCGCTATCTCGGCCTCGCTGCCATCGCCGACCCCGTCCAATGCGAGGTCTGCTACAAGCAGGCTAACGGTGAACCCGATGCCACCGAGAACTGAGAGGGCAAACATGTCTCTCAATTCCAGTGTCTTGGGCTTGGTGGCTATGCCCAATTTGATCGCGAGCAGGGAAATTCCGAAGATTCCGACGGTCTTTCCGACCAGAAGGCCGACGACAACCGATTGCCCGACGGGGTCGGTGAAAATGTCGCCGAGTACCGCGGCGTTGATCGGAACACCGGAGGCGAACAGTGCGAAGACGGGGACGCAGAAGCCTGCGGAGTACGGCTGAATGCGGTGCTCGAGGCGGCTGCCCGGCGCGTATTCCTCGTCCGGATCGCGCCTGACACGGGTGAGTAGGCCGAGCGCGACGCCCGCGAGTGTGGCGTGTATCCCCGCTTCGTGCATCGCGTACCAGGTCAGTAGTGCCAGCGGGACGTAGAGGAACGGCGTCGTGATGCGCTTGTGCTGGGCGTAGGCGTAGACAGCGAGGGCTGCGGCCGCGGTCAGCAGCCACAACATCGCGAGGGAGCCGGTGAACAGTACGGCGATGAGGATGATGGCGAGCAGATCGTCGACGACGGCCAGGCTGAGCAGGAAGACTCGGGCGCTTGCGGGGATCTTCGATCCGGTGAGAGCGAGCACGCCGAGGGCAAAAGCGATGTCCGTCGCGACGGGAATGGCCCAGCCCTTGTCCATACCTGGAGTGCCGAAGCCGATGGACGCCGCGATGATCGCGGGGACCAGGACGCCGCCGCACGCCGCGATGATCGGGAGCATCGCGGCTTTGCGGTCCGCGAGCTCGCCGACCACCAGTTCGCGTTTGAGTTCGAGGCCGGCGACGAAGAAGAAGACGGCAAGCAGTCCGTCTTGCGCCCAGGTGCCAAGGCTGAGGTCCAGATGGAGTGCAGACGGGCCGATCTGGAAGTCGCGCAGTGCGATGTAGCTTTCACCGAAAGGTGAGTTCACCCAGATCAGAGCGACGGCAGCGGCGATGAGCAGTATCGATCCGCCCACCGTTTCGGTGCGCAGATAGCGGGACAGTTCGGAACGCAAAGTGGAGATCACGCGTGGGGACGACCTTTGTTCGTGCACCCGAGTTCGGATGCAACAGACATGAACGTGATCGACGTTGTAAAGCATCGAATGCACGTGCCGACCAGACTTCCCGGCTCACCTTTACGGGATTTTATCGCGGATTGCTCGCTGAGCCGAATTAGCGAACCGAATTTGCGCCGGAAAACCCCGCGGGTGTTCAATTCCTACTGATTGGGACACCATCCCACCAATTGGACAATTTTCGTATAACGGCGCAGGAGCATGTTTTGAGCACGTCAGTCAGTGAGAACCCACCCAAGCCGGAGGGCAGCGACGCAGATACCGTCGCCGGAGTGCCGCGCAGCCGAATCGTGGTTGCCAGCATGGTGGGTACGTCCATCGAGTTCTACGACTTCTACATCTATGCAACAGCGGCAGTATCGGTGTTCCCGCACCTGTTCTTCCCGAAGGGCAACGACACCACCGCGCTTCTCGCGTCGTTGGCGACGTTCGGACTCGCGTTTGTCGCCCGTCCCCTCGGCTCGATTCTCTTCGGGCATTTCGGTGACCGCGTCGGACGCAAGGCAACTCTGGTCGGCTCGCTGCTGACGATGGGTATCGCGACCTTCCTCATCGGACTGCTGCCCACTTATCACCAGATCGGTCTGCTGGCCCCGGCGTTGTTGGCGCTCATGCGTTTCTGTCAGGGCCTCGGACTCGGCGGCGAATGGTCGGGCGCGGCTCTGCTCGCGACCGAGACGGCCAAGGAAGGCAAGCGGGCCTGGGCAGCCATGTGGCCGCAGCTCGGTGCACCCATCGGCTTCTTCATGGCCAACGGACTGTTCCTGATCATCACGCTGTTCATGAACCACGACAATTCCAGCCCGGACCTCGAAGGTGCCTTCCTGAGCTGGGGATGGCGAATTCCGTTCCTGCTCAGCGCAATCATGGTGATGATCGGCCTGTATGTCAGGCTCAAGCTCGAAGAGACCCCGGTGTTCGCGCGTGCAGTCGAGCGCGGCGAGAAGGTCAAGACCCCGGTCGCCGAGGTATTCAAGACCAGCTGGCGTCAGCTGATCATCGGTACGTTCGTGATGCTCGCGACGTACACGCTCTTCTACATCATGACCACCTGGGTACTCAGCCACGGAACCGGCAAGACGGCGGCCGACGGCGGAACCGGCGCAGGCTTCAAGTACACCGATTTCCTTGTCCTGCAGCTCATCGCAGTCGTGTTCTTCGCTGCTGCCGTGCCGGTCTCGGGTTGGCTCGCCGACCGTTACGGGCGTCGTATCACACTGCTGATCATCACCGGCCTGATCATGGTGTTCGGCTTGACCTTCGGCGTGTTCCTCGAACCGGACGGAATGAACGACGGCCGCATGTTGGCGTTCCTCATCGTGGGCATGCTGCTCATGGGCCTGACCTTCGGACCGATGAGTGCCGTTCTCCCGGAACTCTTCCCGACCAACGTCCGCTACACGGGCTCGGGAATCGCGTACAACACCGCCAGCATTCTGGGCGCTGCGGTGGCGCCGTTCATCGCCGTCTACCTCGCGAAGAACTACGGCGTCGGCTGGGTCGGCATCTATCTCCTCGTAGCTGCGACGCTGACTTTTGTTGCGCTGCTGGTCATGCGCGAGACAAAGGGTGAGTCGCTAGACGATGTAGGGGCATAACCCTGCTGTGCGCCTTTATTAACCCCCGGCGGTTAATAAAGGCGCACAGCAGTTGTCAGGGAAGCTGAGCAGGCAGGACGTGCTCACCGGTCTTGTCGGTGCTCAAGGCCAAGGAACTGATGTACTGCTTCTCGCCGTTGGGGCCGGGAACATTCGACGCGAGCATGTCGGGTCGCTCGAACTCGATGCCGCTGACGCAGCACAGAAGCGTTTCGCCGGAGGGGTTCCCGTACTCGTCGAACATCGGCAGGTCGATGCCGTCGTCGGTGCGCCGCAGGTAGTACTTGCCCTTGGTGGCGACGGCGAGGACCGGCGGCATCACCAGTGCGATGACGATCGCGACGATCGGGGAGAACGGCTTGATCGCCGAACCGAAAGCACCGAAGAACACCAGGATCGAAATACCCGCGGCCAGCAGCATCGACACGAAGCCGACGGGGTTGACGTCGTAGAGCATTCCGCGTCGGAACTCGGGGACCTTCGGGGAGAGCTTCAACCAGTACTTGTTGATCGCGATGTCCGAGGCGACGACCACGACCCAGGCGATACCGCAGTTGGCGTAGAAGCCCAGGATCGTGTTGAGGAAGTCGAACATGTTGGCTTCCATCAAGATCAGTGCGATCGCCAGGTTGACCAGAACGAAGATCATGCGTCCCGGGTAGGTCTTGGTGACGCGGGTGTACGAGTTGGTCCACGCCAGTGAGCCGGAGTACGCGTTGGTGACGTTGATCTTGATCTGGCTGATGACCACGAGGATCACGGCAAGGGTCATGGCCAGCCAGTGCGGCATCATGTCCTGGTAGATCTCGAGAAACTGGTGCACGGGCTGGTTGGCGATCGAAGATCCGTCGACGACGTTCGCGATGATGTACACGGCGAGGAACAGTCCGACGATCTGCTTGAACGCGCCGAAGATGACCCAGCCGGGCCCCGCGAGAATTACTGCAGCCCACCAACGACGGGTGTTCTCCGGCGTCTTGGGCGGCATGAAGCGTAGGTAGTCGATCTGCTCGGCGATCTGTGCGATCAGCGACAGGCAGACACCCGCGGCCAGCATCACCGATCCGAAGTTGACGCCCTTGCCGTTTGCGCCGTCCTCACCGCCGAAGGCGAAGAACGCGCTCACCGAATCTGGGTGCTTGAACAGCAGATACAGGAACGGCAGCACCATCATGACGAGCCACAGAGGCGTCGTCCACACTTGGAGCTTTGCCAGAGCCTTCATTCCGTAGATGACCAGTGGAATGACCATCAGGGTCGAGACCGCGTATCCGATCGAGAGTGGGATCCCGAGCCCCAGTTTCAAACCCTGGGCCATGATGGAACCTTCGAGCGCGAAGAAGATGAAGGTGAACGTCGCGAAGATGACGTTGGTGACCACCGAGCCGTAGTAGCCGAAACCGCTTCCGCGCGTGATCAAATCGAGGTCGATGTTGTATCGTGCGGCGTAGTAGGCGAGTGGGAAGCCGGTGGCCATGATGACGACGGCAAACACGGCGATGCCCAGCAATGCGTTACCGGTGCCGTACGAGATGCCGATGTTGGCGCCGATCGAGAAGTCTGCGAGATACGCGATTCCGCCGAGCGCGGAGGTCGCGACGACGCCGGTTCCCCATTTGCGGTAGGTGCGTGGCGCAAATCGGAGGGTGTAGTCCTCCAGAGTCTCCTTCAGTGCGGCGTTCTCACCGAGATCTGCCCTGTCCGGTGCGCCGGCGGACACCTGCTCGTTCACTGCTGTCATGACGTCACTTCCCCTGGGTGCCTGTGCATGTGCACTTTGTGGTGCAGGCACCCAACCTAGGGAGGTGGCGTTACGCGGACATGTTTGAAATGTGTCGCCCACGTTGCGGATTCGATCCGCAACGTGAGCGAGCACTCATGGGACTTTCTTTACCTGTATCTGATCACCAACTGCCCGCGCCTGCAAGGCGAGTGGCTGCGTCCCGACTGGTCGTAGGTTGAGAACGGCGGCGGCCACCGGGTCGGCCAAGACGTTTCGGATGGTCCGGCGCAGGCCACGTGCTCCGTACACCGGATCGAATCCGCGCCGTTGCAACAGAGCGACGGCGCTGTCGTCCACGTCGACGTCGACGCCTCTCCTGGCCAACCGAGTCGTGATCAGTTCGATCTCGAGCCGGGTCACTTGTTCCGCGGTCTGTTCGTCGAACTCGTCGAGGATCACGGTTTCGTCGATGCGGTTGAAGAACTCGGGATCGAAGAACTTCTCGAGAGCGCGCTGCACCAAGTGGTGACCATGGTGTGGTCGATCGATCCGGACGCGATCGGCGAGCTGCCGCACCCGGGACCGTCGACGTTCCGCCACCGCAGCAGAACCGAGATTCGAGGTCAGGAACACGTAGCTGTTGCGGAACGAGATCTTCTGCTGACCGTTCGCCAACCGGAGTTCGCCGTTGTCGAGGACCTGCAGGAGCGCACGTAGAACGGTGGGGTCGGCCTTCTCCACTTCGTCGAACAGGACGATTCCGGGGGTGTACGGATCGCCCTCGACGGTGTTCTTGTCGAACAGTGTGAAGGACTCCTTGCTGCCGGCGTACCCAGGCGGAGCCCCGGAGAACGACGCCGCATAATGCTCTTGAGCAAGAGCATTCATGTCGATGCGGCACAGATCGTCGGGCCCGGACCGTAGTTCCGCGGCCACGCGCCGCACCAACTCCGTCTTGCCGACGCCGGTGGGGCCGACCAGAAGGATGTTGGCGAGCGGACGCGTCGGATCCGTGGCACCGACATGCGCGATCGAAATCGCCCGAACCACTGCGTCGACGGCGGCCTGTTGTCCGACGATCTTGGAACTGAGGGCTTTCGAGAGATTGCGAGCGCCGAAGGCTCCGACCGGTACGGGTTCGGATTGTTCCTCGGCCAGTGGTGGTGCTGCACTGTTCCGGTCATGGAGCATGTCGGTGATATACGGCACAGCGAGATCCTTAAACTTCGATTGTCTTCTCGACCGGCAGGTTTCCGACGCGGCAGTCCGCTACGCCCACTGTGTCTCGGGTGATGGCCTCGACGCGTTCCTGAGCCTTCTGGGCATCGGTGACCCACAGCTTGTAGAACTCGAACGGGCAGTCCGCGACGCCCTTGTCTCCGTCACCTGCTGCGTGCACGCCGGAGTATCCGCGGTGAAGGAGCTTGAAGATGTGGTTCTGGGACTGATCGTTCTCGCGTGCGTCGCGAATGGCGGACACGGACAGCTGCGCGTACTGGATTCCGTATTCCTCCTCGCCGGTCTCACCCAGCGTCCGACCGTCGAATCCGATGATCGCGGAGTGTCCGAAGTAGGAGTAGACGCCGTCGAATCCGGCCGCATTGGCAACTGCCACATAACAATTGTTGGCCCAGGCCATTGCCTTGGACATCATCACCTGCTGGTCCTTGGCGGGGTACATGTAGCCCTGGCAGCGGACGATGAGTTCTGCACCCTTCATCGCGCAGTCACGCCAGATCTCCGGGTAGTTGCCGTCGTCGCAGATGATGAGCGAGATCTTCAGGCCCTTGGGACCCTCGGATACGTACGTGGTGTCGCCGGGGTACCAACCTTCGATGGGGCACCAGGGCAGGATCTTTCGGTACTTCTGAACGATTTCGCCCTTGTTGTCGATGAGAATCAACGTGTTGTACGGCGGCTTGTTCGGGTGGTCTTCGTGCTGTTCACCGGTGATGGAGAAGATTCCCCAGGTATCGGCCTCGCGGCAAGCGGCGGAAAAGATTGCGGTCTCGTCACCGGGGATGGTTGCCGCTGTCGCATACATCTCCTCTTCGTTGTACATGATTCCCTGCGTGGAGTATTCGGGGAATACCACCAGATCCATTCCGGGGAGTCCGGTCTTCATGCCGATCATCATGTCGGCGATCTTGCGCGCGTTCTCGAGAACTCCGGCGCGATCGTGCAGGCGGGGCATCTTGTAGTTGACTACTGCTACGCCGACCGTGTCGTTGCTCGAGGAGATGTCACCGTGTCGCATTGTCTTTCACTCCTTGGTTGTGTGGATCAGTTGAAGACTGGATGAGTCTGGGGTACTGCGGCTTTGGGTGCGGCGAGGATCTTGGCCAGGCCGAGGAGAACCAGAAGCGCTCCGGCCCAACCGGCGGCTACCGCGGGTGTGGTGTGGAAGTTGTCGGTCAGGATCAGAAAGGCAGGAACAGTGCAGGTGGGCTGGCTCAGCAGGACTGCTGCCCAGCCGGTGAAGCGGCTGAGGTTCTCGCGGCCGAGGCCGAGCACCAGGAAGAACAGCGTCCACAGTGCTGCCCATGCGAGCCAGATGACCCCGAAGACGGGGTCGTTGCTCACCGTGAACGAGAGGAAGGAGTACACGAGCGCGGCGCACGCGACGAACAGTGAGAACCACCCGATTCCTTCCGGTTCGAAGCCGGCGAGATTGCTGATTCCCACGTAGAGGTAGGTGAATCCGAACAGGTAGAGGCCTGAGGCCGCCAGGACGGCGCTCGAATCTCCCTGTGCCTGAATCAACAAAACGGTGGGGACGACGCATTGAAGTGCGCCGACGAAGAGGTTGAGGACCGAGGCGGATCGAACGGGAACTGTGCCGAGCAGCATCAGTCCGTTGACGAAGAGGACGGCTCCCACGTAAAGCAAACCAACACTGCCCATCGGGCACCTCCGGTTACTTTCGGGACGGGTTACTTTCAAATGAAATGATTCCAAATGAAACTAAGTGATGCGCGCCACAGAAGTCAAGAGGTGGATCTCCGGGGAAGGTTTCAGAGGGTGGCGATGATCGAGAAGTCGAGTCCGTCGGCGACGGCCAGCTGAATCTTCTGTCGTGCAACGCGATCGCGAAACTCGACGGTTCCGCGAGGTCCGTCGTACGCGGCGCCTTCGACGACGGCGTCCAGGGCGTGCGGGTGGGTGCTGTCGGCGCGTCGAACCAGGGCCGAAAGGGTATGTATCCCTTCGTAACACGACTCGGCAGCGTTGTTCAGTGCCGGAGCGTGCGCGCCGTGCAGTGCGATGTAGCGCCCGAGCAGGTCCATGGAGTTACCGTCGACCATCGAGCGGAAGTACGCTGCCGACGCAAACAGGTTCCGGGTTGCGCGGGGGCCGCTTGCGAGCAGCATGTTTTCTTCCATCAACGGGCTGAACCGGATCATCGACTCGTCGAGGCCTCGGCGGGCGAAGGCTCGGTTGAAGTCGACGGCGTCCTGCCCGACGAGGAGCATGATCACGCCGTCGCAACCGGAGCTCGAGACGGTCTCGACCAACTGCTTCATGTTGCCGCGCCCCAGATCGACAAACGAACCGCCGACCAGGGTGAGATCGAGTTCGGTGGCGAATTGCCTCACGGCCCCGAGCGAGCTGTGAGGCCAGATGTAGTCGTCGCCGACGACGAACCACTTGCGCGCTCCGACGTTGTCGCGCAGCCACTTCAGTGCCGGCGCGATCTGCTGTCGTGGTGTTTCGCCCGAACAGTAGATTCCTGGTCTGACCTCGCCGCCCTCGTAGAGCGAGGTGTACGAGTACGGAATACGGCCTGCGACCACCGGCGCGAGTGCGTGCCGGACCGAGGAGATGTGCCAACCGCTGACGGCGTCGATGTCGCCTGCGTCGAGTAGCTGTTGCACGCGGGCTGCGACGACGCCCGGCGAAGCGCCGCCGTCGATCACTTCGATCTGGACTTCGCGTCCCAGTACGCCGCCGGAGTTGTTGAGATCGCGGGCGGCCAATTCGCTGATCGCCTCACACGACGGACCGAACAGTCCGGCCGGTCCTTGGAGGGGAACCACCATGCCCAGGCGCCACACGGCGCTGCGCGCGCGTTCGAGCGCGCCGGTAGCGCTCATGCGTCGCCGCCGGAATCGGAAGTCAGCGGCCTGGCCTGGGTTACTATCATTTCATTTGAAAGTATTGCCCGAGAAGTGTGAAGTACGCAACAGCGGGGGAGCGATCAGTGGGAAAAAGTGACTCCGGAATTCTTGATGCTTCGCTGACGACCGCGCTGGTCCGAGCGGCTCGAATGGCCGCGGCAGCGGCGGAGAAGACGCTGGCGGCTGAGAATCTCACTCTCGATCACTGGATGACGCTCGAAGCCCTGGCGTCGACCGAGGGGCTGACGATGGCTGAGTTGCGCGATCGAACGGGAACGCCGGCTCCGACGCTGACGCGAGTTGCGGACAAGTTGGTCTCGCTTGCGCTGATCTATCGCGAGGTCGGTGAGGACGATCGCCGGAAGGTGCGCGTGTTTCTCTCCTTGCGCGGAAAATCTCTGCACAAGCGGGTTGCCGCAGACATTCGCGTGGCCGAGGAGTCCTGGCTGACGTCGAAAGAGGAAGTGAAGTTGCGAGAGGGGCTCCGCCCCTGTGCGCCTTCCTGGTAGTGGGGACTACCAAAAAGGCGCACAGGGACCGAAGGCCCTACTTACCGCGGATTGCGTCGAATACCTTGGGGTCGACCAGGGTTGAGGTGTCTCCGAGGTCGCGGCCTTCGGCGACGTCGCGCAGGAGGCGGCGCATGATCTTGCCGGATCGGGTTTTCGGCAGTTCCGGCACGATCGTGATCTGACGGGGCTTTGCGATGGGGCTGATGTCGGTGGAGACCTGAGCCTTGAGCTCTGCGATGAGGACCTCGCCCGTGTTTTCGACGCCTTCGCGCAGGATGACGAACGCGACGATGCCCTGTCCGGTGGTCTCGTCCGCGGCACCGACGACGGCGGCTTCGGCGACTCCGTGATGGTTCACCAGTGCTGATTCCACCTCGGAGGTGGAGATGCGGTGACCGGAGACGTTCATGACGTCGTCGACGCGGCCGAGGACCCAGAGGGCGCCGTCGTCGTCGTACTTGGCGCCGTCACCGGCGAAGTACCAGCCTTCTTCGGCGTAACGGGACCAGTAGGTGTCGCGGTAGCGGTCCATGTCGCCCCAGATGCCGCGGAGCATCGCCGGCCACGGCTCGTCGAGGACGAGGTAACCGTTGCCGCCGGGGCCGAGGGGCTTGGCGTCGTCGTCGACGATCTTCGCGGAGATACCGGGCAGCGGTGCCATCGCGGATCCGGGCTTGGTGGCGGTGATACCGGGCAGCGGGGAGATCATGATCGCGCCGGTCTCGGTCTGCCACCAGGTGTCGACGATGGGGGCCTTGTTGCCGCCGATGACGTCGCGGAACCAGCGCCACGCTTCGGGGTTGATGGGCTCGCCCACAGATCCGAGCAAACGGATCGAAGACAAGTCGTGGGCGTCGGGGATTTCCCGGCCCCACTTCATGAACGTCCGCACGAGGGTGGGGGCGGTGTAGTAGATGGAGACGCCGTACTTCTCGATGATGTCGAAGTGGCGGTGCTCGTTCGGGGAGTTGGGGGTGCCTTCGTAGACGACCTGGGTGACACCGTTGGAGAGGGGCCCGTAGACGATGTAGGAGTGTCCGGTGACCCAGCCGATATCGGCGGTGCACCAGTAGACGTCTTGTCCCGCTTTGTGATCGAAGACGTTGTGGTGGGTGTACGACGCCTGGGTGAGGTAGCCGCCGGAGGTGTGGATGATGCCCTTGGGCTTACCGGTGGTGCCGGAGGTGTAGAGGATGAACAGGGGATGTTCGGCGTCGAAGGCCTGCGCTTCGTGCTCGGGCGAGGCCTGCGCGACGGTCTCGTGCCACCACAGGTCGCGGCCGTCGGTCCACTCGACGTCGATGCCGGTCCGGTTGACCACCAACACGTTCTGGACGGAGTCGGCGCCGGCGACGGATTCGTCGACCGCTGTTTTGATGGGTGCTGCGGCGCCGCGTCGCCACTGGCCGTCGACGGTGACGACGAGCTTGGCTTGGGCGTCGTCGATGCGTGAGCGCAGGGCGGTGGCGGAGAATCCGGCGAAGACGACCGAGTGGGTCAGGCCGAGGCGGGCGCAGGCGAGCATGGTGACGATCGCTTCGGGGATCATCGGCATGTAGATCGCGACGCGGTCACCGGCGACGAGTCCGAGGTCGGTGAAAGTGTTTGCGGCGCGGCTGACTTCGGCGAGGAGGTCGTTGTAGGTCAGATCCCGGGAGTCGCCGGGTTCGCCTTCGAAGTGGATGGCGACGCGGTCGCCGTTGCCGGCGAGGACGTGGCGGTCGACGCAGTTGTAGGCGACGTTGAGCTTGCCGCCGACGAACCACTTGGCGACGGGGGCGTCGGTCCAGTCGAGGACGTCGGTCCATTTCTCGTGCCAGTGAAGGCGCTCAGCCTGATTCGCCCAGAAAGCGAGGCGGTCGGTATCTGCGGCAGCCTGCAACTCCGGTCCCGCGTTGGCGGCCGCAGCGAACTCTGCGCTCGGCGGATATGCCTGGGGGACGTCTGTTTCGGCTGCGCTTGTCATGGCTGACGGCCTTCTTTCCACATTGATCGACACTTTTCTGACTCCGTGTGAGGGTAGTCACAAGCTCGCTCAAACGCACCGTTGCATCACGTTGCAACCCGTTGTCCTGCGACGATCGGTCGAATCGATGCGACGGGTGGTCACTTCCGCCGACGAATGAATGTGCCCGAATTCAATTACCCCCAATTTTCCAACAATGGGTGCGGTGCGCGCTTCGGGTTCGATGTGTCTATTGTCAAACCATTATTCGACCGCAACTCGAAGTCACGTTCACTTTCAGTTGTAGGCGACACGACGCCGGCAGTTACGGCTGTCGGCAGGCCGCGAGCATGCTCGGGGTCACTTAGATGTGGAAGGAATTCCTTTGCGTATCTCACGCATAGCGACCGGCGCGGTCGCGCTCGGAATGACGGCAGTGCTGATCACGGCATGTTCGTCCGGCGATTCGTCGGGCGGATCGTCCAGTGGCGTCGTCAACGCCTGGGCGGGCGAGCCTCAGAACCCGTTGATCCCCACGAACACGAGTGAGAACATGGGCGGCCGCGTCCTCGACTCGCTGTTCTCCGGTCTCGTTTCGTACACCGCAGACGGCGGTACGGAGAACGAGGTTGCCGAGTCCATCGAGAGCACCGACGGTCAGAACTTCACCGTCAAGCTCAAGGACGGTTGGACCTTCACGGACGGCACCCCCGTCACCGCGAAGTCGTTCGTCGACGCGTGGAACTACGGAGCCCTCTCCACCAACGCTCAGCTTCAGGCATCGTTCTTCGATCCGATCAAGGGCTACGACGAAGTTGCCGCCGAGGTTCCGACGGCACAGACCATGTCGGGTCTGAAGGTTGTGGACGACTCCACCTTCACCATCGAACTCAAGCAGCCCGAGTCGGCGTTCCCCGATCGCCTCGGCTTCACGGCTTACTACCCGCTGCCCGAGGTCGCGTTCAAGGACATGACCGCCTTCGGTGAGAACCCGATCGGCAACGGCCCGTACAAGCTCGACGGAACCGGCGCGTGGCAGCACAACGTCCGCATCGACACCGTCGTGAACCCGGACTACAACGGCAACCGTAAGCCGAAGAACGCCGGCGTCGACTTCATCATGTACAACAGCCTCGACACGGCGTACACCGATCTCCTGGCCAACAACGTCGACGTTCTCGACCAGGTTCCGCCGAGCGCCGTCACGACCTTCGAGTCGGACCTGCCCGGACGCACCGTCAACCAGCCGTCGGCAACCATCGAGACGTTCACGATCCCGGGTCGCCTGCCGCACTTCAGCGGCGAAGAGGGCATGCTCCGCCGTCAGGCGATCTCGATGGCGATCAACCGCGATCAGATCACCCAGCAGATCTTCAACAAGACCAGGACGCCTGCACTCGACTTCACCAGCCCCGCAATCAAGGGCTGGAACGACTCGCTGACCGGTAACAGTAACGTGAAGTTCGATCCCGAGGCGGCCAAGGCTGCTTGGGCCAAGGCTGACGCCATCGCACCGTGGTCCGGCAGCTTCGAGATCGCCTACAACTCCGACGGCGGACACCAGGAATGGGTCGATGCCACGGCGAACAGCATCCGCAACACCCTCGGTATCGACGCGAAGGGCAAGCAGTACGCCACCTTCGCTCAGATCCGCACCGAAGCCACCGACCGCACCATCCAGAGCTCTTTCCGCTCCGGTTGGCAGGGCGACTACCCGCAGCAGTACGGCTTCCTGGCGCAGAACTACCAGACCGGCGGCAGCTCCAACGACGGTGACTACTCCAACCCCGAGTTCGACCGCCTCCTGCGCGAATCGGCCGGCCAGACCGATCAGGCGAAGGCTCAGGAACTGCTCGATCAGGCCCAGGAAGTCCTGCTCAAGGACCTGCCCGCAGTTCCGACGTGGTACCGCAACGCTGCCAGTGGATGGTCGGAGAACGTTTCCAACGTGACCATCAGCTGGAACGGTGTTCCGGTCTACGAAGACATCGAAAAGAACTGACGCGTAGAACGATCCGCATCTGAAACGTGAGTTCGGGGCGGCAGGCGCCCTGCCTGCCGTCCCGAACTCGTGTTCACACCGGACTGTCCGCTGACGTACACGATCATCGACAAGGAGGTGATCCGATGCTCTGGTACATCGGTCGCCGAGTGCTTCAAATGATCCCGGTTTTTCTCGGGGCCACTCTTCTGATCTACGCCATGGTCTTCCTGCTTCCCGGTGATCCGATTGCCGCGTTGGCGGGCGACAAGGCGCTCAGTCCGGCTGTGGCAGCACAGCTTCGGGAGCGCTACCACCTCGATCTCCCCTTCTATCAGCAGTACCTGCTGTACCTGAAGGGCATCTTCACGCTGGACTTCGGCACGTCGTTCTCCGGACGACCTGTCAGTGAAGTTCTGGCACAGGCATTTCCGATCACGATGAAACTTGCCTTCATGGCACTGATCGTCGAGACGGTCTTCGGTGTCGGCTTCGGCCTCATCGCGGGCCTGCGTAAGGGCGGATTCTTCGACAGCACCGTCCTGCTGTTCAGCCTCGTTCTCATCGCCATCCCGATCTTCGTGATCGGCTTCCTGGCTCAGTTCTTCATCGGCGTCAAATGGGGCATCGTCCCGCCGACGGTCGGTGGCAACACCAGCTTCACCAATCTCCTGCTCCCTGCCCTGGTTCTCGGTTCGGTCTCGTTTGCGTACGTACTGCGACTGACCCGAACGTCCGTGGCGGAGAATCTGACTGCCGATTACGTCCGCACCGCTACCGCCAAGGGACTTTCCCGTGGACGAGTGGTTCGCGTGCACGTGTTGCGCAACTCGCTGATCCCCGTGGTCACGTTCCTGGGTGCCGACCTCGCGACGTTGATGGGCGGCGCCATCGTCACCGAGGGCATCTTCAACATCAACGGCGTCGGTGGCACGATCTACCAGGCCGTGACCAGAGGTGAAGCGCCGACGGTGGTTTCGTTCGTCACCATCCTGATCGTGATCTACCTGATCGCGAATCTGCTCGTCGACCTCTTGTACGCCGCGCTCGATCCGAGGATCCGCTATGTCTGAGACCGTGAAGACCGGACGCGCAGTCCGGCAAAGTCATTTCGTGGCACCGCCCGAAGTTGCGGCACCGGGGGAGACGGACGCCGTCAAACTCGATCAGGCGCCGACGAGCATGTGGACCGATGCGTGGCGCGACCTACGCAAGCGCCCCCTGTTCATCATCTCGACGATCATCATCCTCGCGGTCATCGTCATCGCAGCGTTTCCGAGCTTGTTCACGAGCACCGATCCGCGGTTCTGCGACCTGACCTACAGCATGCAGGGGCCGACCTCAGGGCACTGGTTCGGTTTCGACCGCCAGGGCTGTGACGTGTACTCGCGCACCATCTACGGTGCTCGCGCATCCGTACTCGTGGGCGTCGGTGTCACGGCGTCGGTGCTGGTGATCGGCGTGATCTTCGGTGCGCTGTCCGGTTTCTACGGCGGATGGACCGATTCGATCCTCTCCCGTGTCGCCGACATATTCTTCGGCATCCCGCTGATCCTGGCTGCCATCGTCCTGATGCAGCTGTTCACCGATCGCACCATCTGGACCGTCGTCGGCGTGCTGGCGCTCTTCGGCTGGCCGCAGATGGCAAGAATCGCTCGAGGCGCGGTGATCTCGGCGAAGAACAACGATTACGTCATGGCCTCGGAAGCGTTGGGTGTCTCGAAGCTCAAGACACTGATCCGCCACGTCATCCCGAACTCGTTGGCGCCCATCATCGTGGTCGCCACCATCTCGCTCGGTACGTACATCGTTGCCGAGGCGACGCTGTCCTTCCTCGGTATCGGTCTTCCGTCCACCGAGGTTTCGTGGGGCGGCGACATCAGCAACGCTCAGGTGACGCTGCGTCAGGGTTCGACCATTCTGTTCTACCCGGCAACGGCTTTGGCGATCACCGTTCTCGGATTCATCATGATGGGTGACGCTCTGCGCGACGCCCTCGATCCCAAGTCGCGGAAGCGGTGAGCACGATGACCACCAAGGAAACTCTCACCTCGGAGGAAACTCCGTTGCTCGAGATTCGTGATCTCGAGGTGTCTTTCCAGTCCAATTCCGGTCCGGTTCCGGCAGTTCGAGGCGTCAGCCTGACCGTCTACCCGGGTCAGACTGTCGCGATCGTCGGCGAATCGGGTTCGGGTAAGTCCACTACCGCCCACTCGATCATCAATCTGCTTCCCGGCACCGGCAAGGTGACGGCAGGCGAGATCATCTTCGACGGCAAGGACATCTCGAAGGTCTCGGAGAAGGACTTCGTCCACATCCGGGGAAGCCAGATCGGTTTGGTTCCGCAGGACCCGATGTCGAATCTGAATCCCGTGTGGAAAGTGGGCTTCCAGATCGAGGAAGCACTGGCCGCCAACGGGATCGCCAAGGGCAAGGCAGCCAAGGTTCGGGCTGCGGAACTGCTCGAGGAGGCAGGACTCGCGGAGGCCGAGAGCCGGTTGGGGCAGTACCCGCACGAGTTCTCGGGCGGTATGCGTCAGCGCGCACTCATCGCGATCGGGTTGTCCGCTCGTCCGAAGCTCCTGATCGCGGACGAGCCGACGTCGGCGCTCGACGTCACGGTCCAGCGTCAGATCCTCGATCACCTAGACGGTCTGACAACGGAACTCGGCACCGCCGTTCTGCTCATCACTCACGATCTGGGCTTGGCCGCCGAGCGCGCCGAGCATCTGATCGTGATGAGCAAGGGTCGTATCGTCGAATCCGGTCCGGCGCTGGAGATTCTGAAGCGCCCGCAGCATCCGTACACGCAGAAGCTGGTCGCTGCTGCGCCGTCGTTGGCGTCGAAGCGGCTCAGCTCGTCGGTGGCGCGCGCCGAGATTCGCGAACAGGCGGAAGAGGTCGCCGAAGCGGTCAAGGCCGAGGAAAGTGCGGCAGAGTCCTTCGGTAAGGCGACCGACGACGTTCTTGTCGTCGATCATCTGACCAAGGTGTTCAAGCTGCGCAAGGGTTTCCGCAAGACCACCGACTTCACAGCCGTGAACGACGTGTCCTTCAAGGTCCGCCGCGGAACCACGACGGCGATCGTCGGTGAATCGGGTTCCGGTAAGTCGACGGTCGCGCAGATGGTCCTCGGCTTGCTCGAGCCCACCGCAGGCAACGTGGTCTTCGACGGTCAGGACGTGGCGAAACTCGGCGCCAAGGAAACCTTTGCGTTCCGTCGCCGAGTGCAGCCGATCTTCCAGAACCCTTACGGCACGCTCGACCCGATGTACTCGATCTACCGCACGATCGAAGAGCCGCTGCGTACCCACAAGGTCGGGACCAAAGCAGAACGGGAGGCTCGCGTCCGCGAACTTCTCGACAAGGTCGGT
Source organism: Rhodococcus sp. 5A-K4 (assembly GCF_046097995.1). Classification (NCBI taxonomy): domain Bacteria; kingdom Bacillati; phylum Actinomycetota; class Actinomycetes; order Mycobacteriales; family Nocardiaceae; genus Rhodococcus; species Rhodococcus sp. 5A-K4. The sequence continues at coordinate 17,577 of NZ_JBJURM010000016.1, read as the reverse complement.
CTGCCCCAGTCGGTCATGCGACGGTTCCCGAACGAGCTCTCCGGCGGACAGCGTCAGCGCGTCGCAATTGCGCGAGCGTTGGCACTTCAGCCGGAGGTCGTGATCTGCGACGAGGCGGTCTCCGCTCTTGACGTGCTCGTGCAGGATCAGATCTTGACCCTGCTCAACGACCTGCAGGCAGAGTTCGGGTTGACGTACCTCTTCATCACGCACGACCTGGCCGTGGTTCGCCAGATCGCGGACAACGTGTTGGTGATGTCGCGTGGCTCGATCGTCGAATCGGCACCGATCGACGACGTGTTCGGCAATCCGCAACAGGACTACACCCGCAAGTTGCTCGACGCGATTCCCGGCGGGTCCATCACGCTGGGAAGCTGACGCAACAGGTAGGTAGGCAAGTCCGCAGAGGGGCTGCAAGGGTACCGTCGTTGATCGTGACGGACCCCTTGCAGCCCCTCGTCGATCTTCCAGGCGTACGCGCCGCCGCCGATCATGCGCGCGACGCTCTGGGTGAGGTTCATCGGCACAAGACCAACCGTCGCGGTTGGCCCACCACTGCCGCCGAAGCCGCGGTTCGCGCTGCGCGAGCTTCCGCATCGCTGGCCGGTGGCACCACCGAATTGCCGGCCGAGGGCATGGCCGGTGATCCGATTCTCGCGGGTGCTCTGCGCGTGGCTCAGGCTCTGGACGGCGACAGTCTTCCCCTCATGGAGTCGACGTGGAAGCGCGCCCCGCTGCAGGCTTTGGCCCGGCTGCACCTGCTGGCCGCGGCAGACCTCGTCGAGGACGCGGATCAACTGGGGCGGCCACGGTCGGATCGCGGAGTGGGGGAGCGGTTGGACGCTCTCGCGCAACTCGTTACCGGCGGAACCAGTGCACCGGCGCCGGTTCTGGCGGCCGTCGTGCACGGAGAACTCTTGGCGCTGAGCCCGTTCGGCACCGCTGACGGCATTGTTGCACGTGCGGCTTCGCGTCTGGTTGCGGTCTCGTCCGGGTTGGATCCGCACAATCTGGGAGTCCCCGAGGTCAGTTGGCTTCGGCGGCCGCAGGCGTACACGGACGGCGCGGCTGGATTCGCTTCGGGAAATCCAGCGGGTGTCGGCAGTTGGGTGATCTTGTGCTGCGGAGCTCTCGAAGCCGGTGCGCGAGAAGCGACTTCGATCGCCGACGCGGCGACTGGATAGTCTGCAACAGGGCGGGGCCGGCACATAACGAACGGGCGGCGCTGCCGATAAATCGACTTCGCCGCCCGTCAGCACGGACTACTCGTTACCAAGCGTGCTCGGTGGGTTGTGTGGGTGGCCTCGGCGAGGGATCGCACTTTCTGAGGTCGTCCCCGCAACCGGTGCGGGGTCCTCGCTCAAATTGAACGAATCTCGCAGGCCCACAACGCTTCTGCCCTTATAGTGGCTTGTGCTCCGCGTGGGTGCCCTAGTGCCCGTGCTAGGAATTTCGGTTGGGGAAACGGTCCTTCTCTTCCGAGCCGTTCCTGGCCTTCCGTTCTTCCGTAACTCCTTTGTACCCTGTGTCCGGGCTCACAGCAAGTACCAATTTTTGTTTGTGGGCATTGGATTTCAGCGTTTCCGACGCAGTAGCCCGAAGGTCATGGCGCCGGCCACCAGAGCTGCGATTCCCACCGCTGCAGTTGTGGCGACCGTCGTCGTGGACTGGGCCGACAATCGCGCGCGAAGCGAGACCGGGTTCGAGAAAGTCAGTATGGGCCAACCGTTTACGGCCGCTTCCTTGCGTAATGCACGATCGGGGTTGACTGCGGTGGGATGTCCGACCGCCTCGAGCATGGGCAAATCGGTCACCGAGTCGGAGTAGGCGTAACTGGCGGCGAGGTCGTAGCCGTATTCCGCGGCGAGTTTTTCCATCGCCTCGACCTTGCCCGGGCCGTAGCAGTAGAAGTCGACCTCGCCGGTGTAGTGGCCGTCTTCTTCCCTCATCGACGTCGCCACGGAATGGGTGGCGCCGAGGGCGCGGGCGATCGGCGCGACGATTTCCTCGCCCGACGCCGACACCACGATGACGTCGTGTCCACGCAGCTTGTGATCTGCGATCAGATCGGCCGCCTCGGCAAAGACGAGTGGGTCGACGATGTCGTGCAGAGTCTCCGCGACGATGGCCTTCACCTGTTCCACGTCCCAGCCCGCGCACATCGCAGTCAGGTGCTCGCGCATGCGCTCCATCTGATCGTGATCGGCGCCGGACAGAAGAAACAGGAATTGCGCATAGCTGCTCTTGAGAACCGAGCGTCGATTGATCAGACCCTGGGCGAAGAATGGCTTGCTGAACGCCAGGGTGCTCGACTTCGCGATGATCGTTTTGTCCAAATCGAAGAAAGCGGCTGTCCGCCCGGTATTCAGTCCGTTCGCAGGCTTGTCGGTCACAGGAATGAGGATAGTCCGACAGGCGGTTCGTGTGCTCCTCGGCAAGCGTCCTCTTTCGGCGAAAAACAGCAGTTCAGTGCAGCTCAGGCTTGCATTTCTCGCCAATGGCGGGTGTAAGATCGTTGCTGTTCGATTCGTTCGAACTAGTTCAGCCCGACCCCCCGGGGCTGAACTCAGACGGCCCCCGCCTCCTCCCCCCATTGGCGGGGGTCGTCCTCTGTCTCAGGCCTGTTTCTCCACAACTTCCCAGTTGTCCACAGGCTCTCTCGACCCACTGTTTTCGGTGCCGGTGCTCGTTCAGGCTCTGCAGTCATGAACACGACGATCAACTCTCGGGAAACCGGGGCTCCCATTCTGGTTCTCGTCGACGACGCGAAGGTCCTCGCGAGCGTGCGACGCGTCGCTGCCGCGGTGGACCGCCGTCTGGACGAGGCCGAGCATCCCGTTTCCCGGCAACAGTGGAACCGGGCCTCGGCGGTCGTGTTGGACGCGTCGGCCGCGCGGGATGCTCTGGCTCGTTCCCCTAAACGAACGCGAGTGTTCCTCGTGTGCGACGGCACACCGACCGTCGACGACTGGAAGAGTGCCACCGCGATTGGAGCCGACAGCGTTCTGTCCTTGCCGGAAGAGGAGAACGCGCTGGTTGCAGTTCTGGCCGACCACGTAGACGTGAGTGGTGACGGCACCGTCGTGAGCGTGGTGGGTGGTTGTGGTGGCGGCGGAGCCTCGGCAACAGCTGCGGCTGTCGCGTTGACGTCGGCGGCACGTCACGTCCCGACGCTACTGGTGGACGTCGACGCCCTCGGCTCCGGCGCTGATGTGCTGTTGGGCATCGAGACGACCCCCGGATTGCGTTGGGGTGCACTGACCGTCGAGGGCGGGCGGTTGGCCCCGGATGCGCTGCGCGATGCCCTGCCGGCAAAGGGAAAGTTCTTGAGGGTTCTGGCGAGCAGTCGCCGCGAGATCGACGGTCCGACAGTGACCGCCGTTCGCGCCGTGCTGGACGCAGGTCGCAGTTCCGGCGGACTCGTGGTCTGCGACGTGCCACGTCATCCCAGCGAGGTAGGTCAGGCCGCGTTGGAGATGTCGGATTTGGTTCTCGTGGTGGTTCCGGCCACCGTGGCTGCGTGCGTCGCTGCAGAGAAGGTCGGAGCCTGGGTGGTGCGACACAACTCCAATGTCGGGCTCGTCGTGCGTGGGCCGGCGCCGGGAGGCCTACGCGGCGCCGATGTGGCAGACATGCTCGGCCTGCCGCTGACGGCCGTGATGCGCGGCCACCGCTCGCTGGCGCCGATGCTCGAGCGCGGTGGCCTCGAATTGACCCGAGGTTGTCCGCTGAGTGCGGTGGCAACAGCGGTACTCGACGCCGTCGAATCCGGCGCACGCCCGCGCAGGGCTGCGGCATGAGCGCGTTGGTCACGACAGAACTGCTCGACCGAGTTCGCGAGCGGCTGACGGCGTCGTCGGTCGCCGAGCCGACGGCGGCCACCGTTGCCGACGCCGTGCGAGCCGAGTCCTCCGGCGTTCTGGCGGACACGGATCTGTTGGAGGTCGTCAGGGTGCTCCAGACGGAACTGACAGGCGCAGGGCCGCTCGAACCACTGCTGCACGAACCCGGTGTCGCCGATGTACTGGTGACCGCGCCGGATCAGGTCTGGGTGGACCGCGGGGTCGGCCTCGAAAGGTCCGGGGTCCGGTTCACCGACGAGGCAGCCGTGCGTCGACTGGCGCAGCGGTTGGCACTGTCGGCAGGTCGACGCCTCGACGACGCCCAACCGTGGGTCGACGGCCGTCTGCGGGGCGTCGGCGACGGGCACTTCGGGGTACGACTTCATGCCGTACTCGCACCGGTGGCCCAGGGCGGAACCTGCGTGTCACTGCGAGTGCTGCGGCCCGCAACACAGGGTCTCGACGCGCTGTGTGCTCACGGCGCCGTGGAACCGGACGCGCGCGAACTCCTCGATCGCATCATCTCGTGCCGCTTGGCCTTCCTGGTGATCGGCGGGACCGGCGCGGGAAAGACCACGTTGTTGTCCGCCATGCTCGGCGCCGTCGACCCGCGCGAGCGAATCGTCTGCGTCGAGGACGCGGCCGAACTAGCGCCGCCGCATCCGCACGTCGTCCGCCTCGTCGCCAGGGCTCCCAACGTCGAGGGCGTCGGAGAGGTGACGGTGCGCGATCTGGTTCGGCAGGCACTGCGGATGCGTCCCGATCGCATCGTCGTCGGTGAGGTCCGCGGTGCAGAGGTGACGGATCTGCTCACGGCGATGAACACCGGCCACGACGGCGGCGCCGGCACCGTTCACGCCAATTCGCCCGAAGAGGTGCCGGCCAGACTCGAGGCGTTGGCTGCGCTCGGCGGTATGGATCGCCACGCGTTGCACAGTCAACTTGCCGCGGCAGTTCAAGTGATCCTGCACGTGCACCGGTTGGCCGACGGATCGAGGCGTCTCGAACAGATCGGCGTCATCGACCGCGGTGCGGACGGATACGTACAAATCATGCAGGCATGGCCGGACGGCGGTTCGGGTCGTGAGCGGCTCGAGCGGATGTTCCGGCTTCGCAATCGAGAGGTCGGGACGTGACAGTTTCCTTCCTGGTCCTCGCGTTGGCGGTCTCGATTGCGCCGGTGCGGGATTCACGTGCTCGGCTCGCTACGTACGCCCCGAGCATCCGCAAGCCCTCCCGGCAGATTCCGTGGCAATTGGTCGCCGCATTTTTCGCGGTGTCGGCTGCATGGGTTCTCGGAGGCTTGTCGGCAGGATGCGCGGCGGTCGTCCTCGCCGGAACCTTGATCTTTCGTGGGCGCCGCGCGAAGGCGGCCGAAAACCGGGACCTCTCACAGAAGATGCTGCTCTCCGGTCTGGAGGTGCTGATCGCCGAGCTGAGCGTCGGCGCGCATCCTGCAGTTGCCAGTTCTGTTGCAGGCGAGGAATGTAGCGGCGAAGTAAGTGCGGTGTTCCGGTCCGCTGGGGCCAGGGCGCGTCTCGGTGGTTCTGCCGCGGCGGCCTTCGCGGTACCGGATTCGTGCATCGAGCGTGAGTTCTCCCGCATCGGATCCGTCTGGCGGGTCGCAGACCAACACGGTCTGGCTCTGGCTGAACTACTCGGCGCGGTCCGGACGGACATGTTGGGGCGTAGACGCTTTCGTCAGCGCACCGAGGCCGGGTTGGCGGGCGCTCGGGCGACGGCTGCGGTGCTGGCTTTTCTACCGCTGCTGGGGATCGGCCTCGGCCAGTTGATGGGGGCGTCGCCTCTGCGCGTGCTGTTCGGCGGTGGGCTCGGCGGCGTGCTGCTCGTGATCGGAACTGCCTGTGTCTCAGCTGGTTTGCTCTGGACCGACCGGATAACTGCGAAGGTCACGTCGTGAGTTGGGCATCCGTGGCGATGATCGCGTTGGCGCTCGCGATCATTCCCGCTCGCCGCGGCGCTTCGGCCAGGGCGGCAGAAATTCTGTTCGCGGACACAACAACAGAAAATTCGGTTGCAGCCCCGGACAAGCCGGATCCACTCGCAGTTGCCGCAAGTCTCGACCTGCTCGGGGCCTGCCTGCGAGCGGGGCTTCCCGTCTCCGCCGCGATCACAGCGATGGCGTCGACCGCGCCGAAACCGATGGCTGACACGCTCAGTCGCGTCGCCGACCTTCTCACGCTCGGTGCTGATCCCGACGCCGCGTGGAGCGAAGCCGCTCTCGATCCCGATACCGAGGCGCTGGCCAGAATGGCTCGGCGTTCCGCCCGTTCGGGTTCGTCGCTGTCCTCGTCCATGGCCGAACTCGCCGAGCGCAGTCGAGGTGACGCCGAGGATCTGGCTGCTGCCGCGGCCGAACGTGCGGGAGTGCTGATCAGCGGTCCACTCGGACTGTGTTTCCTGCCGGCGTTCATCGCCTTGGGCATCGTCCCGGTGGTGATCGGGCTTGCCACGACTGTGCTCGGGAATGGCCTGTTGTGAGCCGGATCCGTGTGAAAGCTCCTGCGGCAGAACTGCTGCCACAGGTTTTGATTGAAGGGGGAAAAATGATTTCGAAGACGTTCAGGACGATGTCGGCCAGATTTGCGCTGTTGGTAACGGAGGACGACGGTATGTCTACCGCGGAGTATGCGATCGGCACGATTGCGGCTGCCGCATTCGGTGCCGTCCTGTACACGGTTGTCACCGGCGACTCCATTGTCTCGGCGCTGACAGGTATCATCGACAAGGCGCTCAAGACAGCTGTGTGATGTTGTCCACGAGAGGTATTCGGCAAGCCGACGACGGCGCCGTGACGGTGGAGGCCGCGATTGCTCTGGCTTCGATCGTCACGGTGGTCGTGCTGTGTATCGGTGGCGTCCTCGCGGTGTCGATGCAGGTGCGGTGTGTCGACGCAGCTCGTGAGGCCGCGCGGTTGGTGGCACGTGGTGATCGTGAGTCTGCGGTCGCCACGGCCCGCCGGATCGCACCCCAAGATGCGTCGATCTCGGTGGAGATCGTTGACGGCTTTGCCGTTGCCGTTGTCAGCGCCGAGAGTACGTTGCTGCCGTTGGTCGACATTTCTTCCGAGGCTGTGGCAGCTGTGGAGTCAGGGGTGGAAGAGGGGTGAACCTACGTGACGACGAAGGTGTTGCGACGGTTCTGGCGTGCTGCGTTCTGGCAGCGATCGTGATGGTGACTGGTGGGATGCTGCATGTCGGGTCCGCGGTGGTGGCCCGGCACACTGCTCAGTCGGCCGCTGATCTTTCGGCTCTCGGCGGTGCGGGCGCCTTGGACGGAGGTGAGGCGTCTGCGTGTGCGAAGTCCGCGGCGATCGCGGAGCGTATGCGTACGGTGCTCGCGGAATGTGAGGTGCAGGGGTGGGATGTAGTTGTCGAGATACGTGCACCGGTGTTGTTGTCGGGCTTCGGGATCGGCGATGCGCAGGCCTACGCTCGTGCGGGTCCGGTCAGCTGATCGTGTCTCAGCTGATCGTATCGATGACGGCGGTCAGAACCTTGACCGCGCCGTCTTTGTCGAGTGGGTCGTTTCCGTTGCCGCACTTGGGTGAATAGACGCAGGACGGGCATCCGTGAGCGCACTCGCAGGAGAGTATGGCGTCGCGCGTCGCGGTGAGCCACCGTGACAGTTCGCTGTGCCCCCGGTCGGCGAACCCGGCGCCACCGGCATGACCGTCGTAGACGAAGACAGTCGGGAGTCCGGTGTCCGCGTGCATCGCCGTCGATACGCCGCCGATGTCTCCGCGGTCGCAGATCGCCACCAGTGGCAGCAGACCGATCGCGGCATGTTCGGCGGCATGCAGTGATCCGGGGAACCGTTCGGGCGGCACCCCGATGGATTCGAGTAGTTCCGGCGTGACCGTGTACATCACTGCCCTGGTGGGCAAAGTGTGTGCGGGCATGTCGAGTTCGATCGAGTCGAGGACTTCACCCGAAGTCAACCGTCGTAGGTACCCGACGACTTGATGTGTCACCTCGACCTGGACGAGAGCGACGGCGATGTCGCCGTAGTTCTTGTGCTCGAGTTGTTCGGTGATCGTGATTTCGGTGGTCTCGCGAGCCGAGGTGGTCCAGTCCGGATTCTCGGTGTGTACCAATGCGAGTCCGACGTCGAGGTCCAGTTCGTCGACGACATAGGTCTCGCCTTGATGGATGTGCACGGCACCGGGATGAACTGTGGCCGGAGCGCGGCCCGCGTCGACAGTACCCAGCATCCGGCCGGATTCACCGTCGACAATGGCCACCTGAGTTCCGATACCGCCGCGAATGTCCAAAGAGCCGTGGGGGTTCGAATCGGCGGTGACGAACCATCCGTGCTTTCGGCGCCGGATCTTGCCTTCCTCCGACAGCCTGGTCAGAACCTCGAGAGCCCCGAAAGAGTCCACCTCGACATCGGAAAGTGGGAGTTCCATTGCAGCGCAGAGAAGTTGTGGTCCCAGGACGTACGGATTTCCGGGATCTGTCACCGTCGCCTCGACGGGTTTGTCGAGTACCGCCGACGGATGGTGAACGAGGTAGGTGTCGAGTGGATCGTCGCGGGCGATCAACACGACGAGTGAACCCTCGCCGCGTCGCCCGGAGCGACCGGCCTGCTGCCAGAACGAGGCAACGGTCCCCGGGAAGCCTGCCACGACAACGGCGTCGAGGCCTGCGATGTCGACGCCGAGCTCCAGCGCGTTGGTGGTGGCTGCGCCCAGCAGCGTGCCGTCGGCGAGCGCAGCTTCCAGTTCGCGACGGTCCTCGGCCAGATATCCGGCGCGATACGACGCGACTCGCTCGGCGAGGTCCGGGTCCACCTCGGCGAGTAGACGTTTGGTGGCCATCGCGGTCAGTTCGGCACCGCGGCGGGAGCGGACGAAGGTGAGAGTACGGGCGCCCTCGATCATGAGGTCGGCCATGATCCGCGCTGCTTCCGCGCCCGCGGGACGTCGTACCGGGCTACCGTTTTCGCCGGTCAATGCCTCGAGTAGCGGAGGCTCCCACAGTGCGACGGTGCGTGGGCCGTGCGGCGATCCGTCTTCCGTGACCTCGGTGCAGTGTGCGCCGATGAGCCGCGAGGCCGCCGCGCCGGGATCTGCCGTGGTCGCGCTGGCCAGGATGAAGGTAGGTTCGGCGCCGTAACGCGCTGCAATCCTGCGCAGTCGCCGGATCACGAGCGCGACGTTGGATCCGAAGACTCCCCTGTAGGAGTGGCATTCGTCGATGATCACGTATTTCAGGTTGCGGAAGAAGTGCGCCCATCGCTGATGGGTGCGGAGCAGCGAAATGTGGATCATGTCGGGGTTGGTGAAGAGCCAGCGTGAGTTCTCGCGTGCCCAGGTGCGGAGTTCCTGCGAGGTGTCGCCGTCGTACGCACTGGCGTTCGTACTGCGAAGTTCGACGTCGAAGTCGGTGAGGGACAGCACTGCTCGCAGTTGATCCGAGCCCAGCGCTTTGGTGGGGGAGAGGTACAGGGCAGTTGCGAGCGGATCGGTCGCCATGGCCGTCAGCACCGGGAGTTGGTATGCCAGTGACTTACCCGACGCCGTACCCGTGGCCACGACCACGTGTTTTCCCTCGTGAGCGAGGTCTGCGGCCTCACTCTGGTGGATCCACGGGGACCACACGCTGTGCTCGGCGAGCGCGCGTACGACGCTGGGGTGCACCCACTCCGGCCATTCGGTGAACTCGGCTACGCGAGCAGGCAACTGCGCGGTGAACATCAGTGGTTTTTCGCTTCCACTGACCCCGGCGACGACGCGATCGAGCAGCATCTGCCCGTAGGTGTCGCCAGGCTTCCCTCCCGGGGCGGGGATCGGGGAAGGTGCGTTCACGTGACTCTCCGGGCTCGGCGTTGGGGTGTGGCGGCAATCGGAAACTGTCGCTACCTGCAGTTTTGATGATACGCAACGGCCGGCGGTCTTGGTGGAACCGGGTGGTCGGCGCGGAAGCGGGAAGCCACGATCGTGGGCCGTTTTTCTCGTAGCGAACTTTTAACGTTTTTAGTTCCCTTTTCGACTGTTGTGCACGCGGAGAACATGGTTGACTGACAATCGGTCGCAGCTTCTGTGTTCGTAGGCTTGAGAAAGTGCACGCTCGCAGGATCGTTGTTGCGGGCGCGGTGCTCTGCCTTTCCTGAGGGGGAAATAAAGACGTACAGCGGTCGGAACCGGCCCGGTGGACTGTAAGGGCTGTTCACCGAATCCGGTGTTAGAAAGAGAAGGAAAAGCATGGCACAGGGCACTGTGAAGTGGTTCAACGCTGAAAAGGGCTTCGGCTTCATCGCTCCCGAAGACGGTTCCGCAGACGTCTTCGTTCACTACTCCGAAATTCAGGGCAACGGCTTCCGTACCCTCGAGGAGAACCAGCGTGTGGAGTTCGAGGTCGGCCAGGGCACCAAGGGTCCCCAGGCTACCGGCGTTCGCGCGGTCTGATTTTTCCGCTCACTCGCTGAGCGATTAGTTCGGACAGTATTTGTCCCCCATCGCATCCGTGCGGTGGGGGACAAATCTTTTCGGGCTGAGCCAGTCTTTCTCTGTCCGAGGTAATGCACGCAGCTGTTCGACCACGGCCGGTCGTCTATGCCGTCAGTACCTTCGTGGCTTACGTTTCACTCTGTGAGCCAACTGTCCTTTTTCTCTGCCGAGTCGATTCCACCTGCCGTGACGGACCTCGCCGGAATGCTGGCCGGACCGGGTCAGGTCGTGACCTCGGAGGACCGTGCCCGGATCTCGATCGTCGTGGATCGGGACTGGAGAGCGCAGGCCGTTGCCGAGTTGATCGCGCAGTGCGGACTCGGGGCCGAGGTGACGCGTAGTGAAGAAGGCAGCCCATTGGTCCGCACTCAGTCGACGCCCGCACTCCTTCCGCTGTCCGTGCAGTGGACCAAGGGAGCTGTGAAGGCGGTGCCGGTCGGTTGGGTACCGAACTCCCGCCAACTCCGGGTGTGGGCCGTCGCGGCCGGCAGGCTCGAAGAAGGCGGCGAGCGATTCGTGTTCGGCCTCGACCCCCATGCCAAGGAGACGCACGCACCGCTGGCTCAGGCCTTGATGCGGGTTGGTATCGCGCCGACTCAACTGGGTAACCGGACACCGGGCCCGGGGCTCCGTGTGTCGGGAAAGAAGAGACTGACAAAGCTCGTCGAATACCTCGGTGAGGCGCCGAAACACGTCGACACTTCGGTCGCCTGGCCGCACGTCTGACAGTGCTCTTGCCTCGTGTCCGACGGTGCTCATGCCGCGTGTCCGACGGAGCCCATACTGTACTGATCTGCACGAATGTCTTGCGGGTATGTCACTCTGTAAAGAGAGACACGGGGTATAACTTGCTCCACACGTCTAGTTCTGAAGATCTGCCGACGGCAGTGAACGTCCAAAGGAAGGCTCGGGCAGCAGGTGGCTAAAGCGGACAACGGCAGCGGTCAGGGAGCGTCCGGTAACCCTCGTCGCCTCGTGATCGTCGAGTCACCGACCAAGGCGCGCAAAATCGCTCCCTACCTCGGTAAGGACTACGTCGTAGAGGCATCGGTCGGTCACATTCGCGACCTGCCGCGAGGCGCAGCAGACGTTCCGGCCAAGTACAAGGGCGAGTCATGGGCCCGTCTCGGCGTCAACGTCGATCACGACTTCGAGCCGCTCTATGTCGTGAGCCCGGAAAAGAAGGGCAAGGTCGCCGAACTCAAGTCTCTGTTGAAGGACGCCGACGAGCTCTTCCTCGCAACTGACCCCGACCGTGAGGGCGAGGCAATCGCCTGGCATCTCCTCGAGACTCTCAAGCCCAAGATTCCGGTTCGTCGAATGGTCTTCCACGAGATCACCGAGCCGGCAATCCGTGCTGCCGCCGAAGACACCCGCGAACTCGACACCGACCTCGTCGATGCTCAGGAAACCCGCCGCATCCTCGACCGTCTCTACGGTTACGAGGTCAGCCCGGTTCTCTGGAAGAAGGTCATGCCGAAGCTCTCGGCCGGCCGCGTCCAGTCGGTGGCCACTCGCGTCATCGTCCAGCGTGAACGCGAGCGCATGGCGTTCAAGTCGGCGTCGTACTGGGACATTTCCGCGACGCTCGACGCCGGTGCAGAGGCCAGCCCGCGTAGTTTCGGTGCTCGCCTCGTCTCCGTCGACGGTTCGCGTGTCGCCTCCGGTCGCGATTTCGGAGCTGACGGAAAGCTCAAGGGCAGCGCGGTCACCGTGCTCGACGAGGCCTACGCGCGTCGTCTCGCGGAAGCGTTGCAGGGCGTCGACCTCACGGTTTCCTCCGCCGAGGACAAGCCGTACACGCGCAAGCCTTACCCGCCGTTCATGACGTCGACGCTCCAGCAGGAAGCCGGACGCAAACTTCGTTTCACGTCCGAGCGCGCCATGCGTATCGCGCAGCGTCTGTACGAAAACGGCTACATCACCTACATGCGTACCGACTCGACGACGCTCTCGGAGTCGGCGATTGCAGCCGCTCGTGCGCAGGCCACCGAGTTGTACGGTCCGGAGTACGTCCATCCGACGCCGCGTCAGTACACCCGCAAGGTCAAGAACGCGCAGGAAGCTCACGAGGCGATCCGCCCCGCCGGCGACGTGTTCCAGACCCCGGGTCAGCTGCATTCCAAGCTCGATTCCGACGAGTTCAAGCTGTACGAACTGATCTGGCAGCGGACCGTCGCTTCGCAGATGGCCGACGCCCGCGGTACGACGCTGACGCTCCGCATCTCCGGCACGGCAGGAACCGGCGAGGACTGCACGTTCTCCGCTTCGGGTCGCACCATCGTGTTCGCCGGCTTCCTCAAGGCTTACGTCGAAAGTGTCGACGAAGAAGCCGGCGGTCAGTCCGACGACGCCGAATCCAGGCTTCCGGTACTGGTCAAGGGCCAGGAAGTCACGGCCACCAAGCTCGATCCGGACGGGCACAGCACCAACCCGCCCGCTCGCTACACAGAAGCCAGCCTGATCAAGACGCTCGAAGAACTCGGCATCGGCCGTCCTTCGACCTACTCGTCGATCATCAAGACCATCCTCGATCGCGGATACGTCTACAAACGTGGCAGCGCGCTGGTTCCGTCCTGGGTGGCGTTTGCCGTCATCGGACTGCTCGAGGTGCACTTCGGCCGGCTGGTCGACTTCGACTTCACGGCAGGAATGGAAGACGATCTCGACGCGATCGCCGGTGGCCGTGAGCAGCGCGGCAACTGGCTGAGCAGCTTCTACTTCGGCGGCGAGACAGGCGCAGAAGGTTCGGTCGCCCGCGAGGGCGGGCTGAAGAAGATGGTCGGAGTCAACCTCGAGGAGATCGACGCTCGCGAGGTCAACTCCATCCGTCTCTTCGACGACGCCGAGGGCCGCGAGGTGCACGTGCGCGTCGGCCGGTTCGGCCCGTATCTCGAGCGCATGGTTCAGAACCCGGACGATCCCGAAGGCGATCTGATCTCGCAGCGGGCAAATCTTCCCGACGACCTGCCGCCGGACGAGCTCACTCCCGAGTACGCCGAGAAACTGTTCTCGACGCCTCAAGAGGGCCGCAAGCTGGGCGTCGACCCACTGACGGGCCACGAGATCGTCGCGAAGGAAGGCCGCTTCGGTCCCTACGTGACCGAGATCCTGCCCGAACCGCCGGCCGAGCCGGAACCGGACATCGTTCCCGTCTCCGCTCCCGAGCCGGAAGAAATCAGTTCGGGCAGTACCAAGACTGCGGTGAAGAAGGCCGCAGCCAAGAAGGCACCCGCGAAGAAGGCTGCCAAGAAGGTCGCGGGCCCCAAGCCGCGGACGGGATCGCTGCTCAAGTCCATGGATTTGGCGACGATCACCTTGGAAGATGCACTTCGTCTGCTGTCGCTTCCGCGCGTGGTGGGTGTCGACCCCGAATCCAAGGAAGAGATCACCGCGCAGAACGGCCGTTACGGTCCGTACCTGAAGAAGGGCACGGACTCACGCTCGCTCGCCAACGAAGAGCAGATGTTCACCGTCACGCTCGACGAAGCGCTCAAGATCTACGCCGAGCCGAAGCGTCGTGGGCGTCAGGCATCGGCAACGCCTCCGTTGCGTGAGTTGGGCGTCGATCCGGTCAGCGAGAAGCCGATGGTGATCAAGGACGGCCGTTTCGGTCCGTACGTCACTGACGGCGAGACCAACGCCAGCCTTCGCAAGGACGACGACGTCGAATCCATTTCTGATGCTCGTGCGTCGGAGTTGCTGGCTGATCGTCGGGCCCGCGGTCCCGTCAAGAAGAAGGCAGCAGCCAAGAAGGCTCCGGCAAAGAAGGCCGCTGCCAAGAAAACAGCCGCAAAAAAGGCCCCGGCCAAGAAGGCTGCCGCCAAGAAGGCTCCGGCGAAGAAGGACTCGTAAGGCTTCGTCGGTGCCGACGGTTAGGGTTTTTGCATGAGTACTGAAGTGGCCGAACGAGGTGTGTTCGGTCGGCTGGTGGGTCAGCACGACGTCGAGCAGAGCCTGCGTGATGCTGCGCTGTCGGCTCGTGGCGATTCCAGCGGCTCGGAGATGACCCACGCGTGGCTCTTCACCGGGCCACCCGGCTCTGGTCGTTCGGTTGCTGCTCTCTGCTTCGCCGCAGCCCTGCAATGCACCTCCGACGGTGCACCAGGGTGCGGTGAGTGTCATGCGTGTACGACGACGATGGGTGGAACCCACGGTGACGTACGACGGATCATCCCCGACGGCCTGAGCATCAGCGTCAAAGGCATGCGCGAGATAGTCAACATCGCTTCGCGTCGGCCGACGACGGGGCGGTGGCAGGTCATCGTGGTCGAGGATGCCGATCGTTTGACCGAAGGCGCAGCCAACGCCCTGCTGAAGGTTGTCGAGGAGCCACCGGACCGCACGGTCATCCTGCTCTGCGCGCCGACGACCGATCCGGAAGACATGTCTGTCACCCTCCGTTCGCGGTGTAGGCACATGCCGTTGGTGACGCCGTCCGTCGAATCGATCGCCCAGGTACTGATCGACCGCGACGGGCTGGATCCGGAGCGAGCGAGAATCGCCGCATCGATCAGCGGCGGACATGTCGGTCGGGCGCGGCGCCTCGCCACTGACGAGAGCGCGCGGGACGAGCGTCAGCGTTCGCTTCGGCTAGCCGCAGACGCGATCGGTGCTTCGACGGCGTACAAGGCCGCAGAGAACTTGGTGAAGTCGATCGAGGCTGACACCAAGGCGTTCTACGCCGAACTCAAGGAACAGGAACTCGAGGAGCTCAAGGTCTCCTTGGGTGGTGGTGGAACCGGCAAGGGAACAGCCGGGACTCTGCGCGGATCGGCTGGTCTGATCAAGGACCTAGAAGCGCGTCAGAAATCGCGCGACACCCGGGCCCGCCGCGATCTTCTCGACCGGACGCTGATCGACCTGGCCGGCATGTACCGGGACGCGCTTTCCTATTCGCTGGGGTCGACGTCGACGGCGACCCATCCCGACATGGCTCGGCAGGCCGCCGAGTTGGCTGCACGCACGTCCCCGGAGGGGTTGCTCAAGTGCATCGAAGCGGTGCTCGAATGCCGCGAGGCCGTCGACTTCAACGTCAAGTTGCAGTGGGCGCTCGATGCGATGGTTGCCTCCATCGGAGCCGCTTTCCGACCCCCGTTTTCGCGATCCGGGGGTTGACCAGATAGACTCGCCACCGCCGAAAGGCACGCTGCCTTAGCTCAGTCGGTAGAGCATTTCACTCGTAATGAAAAGGTCGAGAGTTCGATTCTCTCAGGCAGCTCAGCCAAGAGCCCCACACCCGGAAATCCGGATGTGGGGCTCTTGTCGTTAGTTCCCAATTCTTGCGTATGTGCGGTTTATCCTGAGTTCGGCGAACACGTGCCTGAACAGGAGAGACCTCGATGTCGGATCAGAACTGGGGACCAGGCCAACCATCGCAGAATCAGCCGCCGTACGGGCAGATGCCGCCGCAGGGTTATCAGCCGCCGACGCCCGCCTATCCGTACGCAAGCTGGATCTCTCGGGTGTTTGCGTCAATCCTCGACGGCTTTGTCGTTCCGCTCCCCGGCGTCATCCTCGCGGGCATCGGAGCAGTGATCGCGTTCTCCGGATCCGAAGTGACCACATACGACGACGGCAGCGTGAGCGCTGAAGGCGGTAATCCGGTCGGGGTGATCGTCATGGTCGTCGGCATACTGGCGATCTTCTTGATCGAGGTGTGGAATCTCGTCTTCAGGCAAGGGAACACCGGACAGACGCTCGGCAAGAAGTGGCTGGGAATTTCGGTGATTCGGGAGTCCGACGGTGTGCCTCTCGGCCCGGTGATGGCGCTGCTTCGTTGGATCATGATGGCGATCCTGGGTGGCGCCTGCTTCCTCAACTATCTCTGGCCGCTCTGGGACTCGAAGCACCAGTGCTGGCACGACATGGTGGTCCGGTCGGTAGTCGTTCGCGCGCGCTAGTCGCTGCCGAGGTCTCTTACAGTGGATGTCATGGAGTTGGAAGTGGTCGCAAGGCGACGACGCGCGCTGGCCGCACCCGTCGGTGTTGCTGCAGTGGCGGTGACGGCCGCCGCGGTACTCCACTTCCGTGATCCCCACAGTGCGGGTAGTTACGGCGTTTGTCCGATGTATGCGTTGACGGGATTGTGGTGCCCGGCGTGTGGTGGCCTTCGTGCGGTCAATGACCTGACTAATCTGGATGTTGGCGCCGCAGTGTCCAGCAATGTCTTGATCGTGCCGTTTGTCGCGGTGTTGGTGATCGCGTGGATCGGTTGGACAGTGCGCCGTTGGAAGGGCACGCGGGATCGCATGATCGTGCTTCGGCCGACTGTGACGATCGTGGTGCTCGGAGTTCTCGTTGCATTTACGGTTGTTCGAAACACCCCGTGGGGGAGCTGGCTCGCGCCGGCGTGACGGTAAGAGGTCGACATGGCACTGCAGGTTTTTTCGCTCATCGTTCTGCTCGGCGCGCTGATCATCCTGATTCCGACGGCACGACGTGTCTTCGGCAAGAAGGACGACGAGTAGGCCTCGACAACTGGGCCGGAGCGGCACATGCTGGCGGTATGGCTGATTCGTTGAAAGCGCGCGTCAAGGAAAAGCTACTGAGGCAACTCGCCGAGGACGGTCGGCACCCGATTCAGGAAGCTGAGGGTGACGATCCCCGGCTGGTGTCGATCAACGACGATCTCGAAGCGTTGGAACAGGCCGAGGAAGGCGATCCGATCGTCGAAGAACTGGCCGAGAGGTACTGGGTTCCGTGAAGTTTACCGACCGCAGTGCTCTGACCTGGCGATTTGGTGTTGTGTTGATCTTCGCGTAACTTTGTCCAGGTCAGAGCGACACGGACACCGACTCCCACCTGCGAGGGTGAGTGACACGAGGTTGTACGAAGTGCCTGGCGAACACAATCCAGTTTTTCTTCACGGGGTTCCGGTTTGCGCCGGTGACCTGGTTGGGATAGGCTGGAAAAGTTGCCCCGGAGCGGCGGCCATAGGGTCGTGGTGATGGTGTGTGCGTGTTCTTTGAGAACTCAACAGTGTGTCGATGAATGTCAGTGCCAAATATTTTTTGGTACTTCACATCCGCGAATGATCAACCGCCTCTTGGGGTTTGGTTGGTTTGTGTGTGGTGTGAGTATTTTTCGTCGGTGATTGTTCATTCTTCCGTCTGAATGGTTGCCGACACATTTTTTGCTAGTTGAGTTTTTTGCTAGTGATTTGACTCTTTTTGTCTATGACTGATTAGCAGTCTTCGGCTGTGAAATCTAGAGTCTTCAACGGAGAGTTTGATCCTGGCTCAGGACGAACGCTGGCGG